>JAZKYT010000017.1:0-10182 GCA_045612265.1 Candidatus Cryptobacteroides sp. | reverse complement strand
CCTCAGTTTCATAAAATCTCAATTAAAGTTCATATATTTGTAAATTGGTCGTAAATATAAGACATTTATCTAAATCGCAGATTATGGCAGAAGAGACTTTTGCAGACCTCGGACGCGTCGAGGCTATTTCAAAACTTTATGAAGGAACTCCATACAAACCGTTCCAAAGCAACGTTTTTGAGACTTCTGGCAAGTCATATATAACAAATCAGGCACGTACATTCATCGAGGGCATAGACTTCGATCTTACATATTTTCCTCTCAAACATCTTGGTTACAAAAGCGTCATTGGCGTAACTGGTGAGATCTACGCAGAAATGTCACATCCTCGTACAATGGAGGTTCGTCTCGGAGTCTCATCAAAACTAGATTTCAAGCAGATCAGGGAAATATGGGAAGGCATTGTAACGGCAGCTAAAGAGCATGACTATACTCAAGTGGGGCTGGACCTTATTCCGTCGCCAAACGGCCTTTTTATCAGTGTTTCTGCAACTGGTGAGACCAGTCTTCTCATGGCTAAAAGACGTAGTGCTGCAAAAAGCATGGATCTTATCTGCATTTCCGACAATCTTGGAGCCGCTTTCATGGGTTTCCAAGTATTAGAAAGAGAGAAAAGAGCGTTCGAACAGAGTGGTGATGCCAAGGCACAGCCAAAACTTGACGACTATAAGAACCTTATCGGTGCATATCTCAGACCTCAGATTAATTCCCAGGTTGTAAAGCAACTGGAGGATGCTGAAATCATGCCGTCACACGGCTACCTTGTGACTCGCGGCCTTGCAGATACCGTAAAGCGTCTAGTTCGTGACAGTGGCCTTGGAGCAAAGATATATGTGGATAAACTTCCTTTTGCCGGAAAGACTTTTGAACTAGGCAAGGAATTGAATATCGACCCAATATCAGCAGCCCTGAACGGCGGAGAAGACTATAGACTTCTTTTCACTATTCCTATCGGCAAACACGACAAGTTCCGTCACGATTTCCAGACCTTCGATGTAATAGGCCATTTGGCTAAACCAGAGGTTGGAGCATGCGTAGTGACACCAGACGGAGTTGAACTTCCGATAAAGGCTCAAGGATGGAATGATAACATTTAAACATATTTTAAAAATCACAATTATGAAACTTAAAAACCTTCTTATTGCTACAATTGCAGCAGTTTCTGTATTTGCAGCATGTAACAAAGAACCTCAGGAGACTCCATCTAATGGTCTTCAGATCAAGTTGAATGCTTCATTGTATAACTTTACAAAAGCAACTGATACAGCTTTTGAGGCAAATGATGCAATTTCTGTGAACTTATACAAAGGTGAGGATAGCTATATCAATAATGCTATGTTCACTTATAACGGTTCAGCTCTCACATCAGAAACTCAGTACAACTGGTATCCAGAAACTGATGTAGTTGGTACTATCACTGCGTTCTACCCATACGCAACACTCGCAGAAGGTGCAACAAATCACACATTTACAATCAATGCAGACCAGTCTACTGTAGCTAATTTCAAGGCTTCTGACTTCATGACTGCTAGAACAACATCTTCTCCAACTGAAAATAGTGTAACTCTTCCATTCACACATGCACTTGCAAAAATCGTTGTAACTATTGTCAACGAGACAACAGAAACAGTTAGTGCTGTAATGCTTACAGGTGTTAAAGGTAGCGTTTCATACGATCTCAAGACAGGAGCTATCAGCACAACTGGATCTACAGGTACTGTTAGCGCGTTGAACAATAACAACACTTGGGAGGTTATCATTGCACCTCAGACTGCAAGCCCTGAGCTCGTAATCACAACAGCATCTGAAAAGCAGTATACATTCACACTTGCAGAGGATGTAACATTCAACTCTGGTAAATATAGCACAGCAGCTGTGACAATTACACCAGAGACTATCTCTACTTCATTCACACCAAACATCCAGGACTGGTTGGAGGATAACACTCTTGAATTCACTCAGAACCCTGAAGAGAACGAGCCTGAGACACCAGGTGACGCTGAAGGCGAAGAGAACGGCAACGAGAACGGTGAAGGCGAAAATACTGATCCTGTAACTCCTGGCGAAGGCAATGGCGAGGGTGAAGGCGAAGGCGAAAACACTGACCCTGTAACTCCTGGTGAGGGCGAAGGTGAAGAAGAGGAGGAGGAAGTAGTTCCAGAAACTCCAGTACTTACATCATGCAAACTTACCATCAGAGTAAACAAGGCTATTACTTGGTATGATAAATATATCTATGCCTGGGATGCTAATGACACAAAACTTTGCGGTGAGTGGCCAGGAACAAAAACTGAGTGGGATAAAGAAGATGGTAATTATTATGTATACTACCATAACTTCGATGCTTCATTGAATGGTACAACAATCAATTATATTATCAATGGTGGAAATGGATCAGGTCAGACTAATGACCTTACTGTTACACTTAATGGTGCTGAAACAACAATTACAATCGAATCAACTGATGTAAAGTAACAGACTAACTTTGATTTCAACGGCACAAAATACACGTGATTTTGTGCCGTTGACAGTATAAAAAGGCATAAAAGGCACGAAAAACATTGATTTTCGTGCCTTTTATTATTTTACAGATCTCTTTAATTAAAGCTTTCTGAGGATGTTGCTGAGGTTAACCTCCTTAGAGATGATTGCGTGGAGATCCTCGATCTTAACGCGCTCCTGCTGCATGCTGTCACGGTGACGGATAGTGACGCAGCGGTCGTTGAGTGAATCGTGGTCAATTGTCACGCAGAAAGGAGTACCGATTGCATCCTGACGACGATATCTCTTACCGATTGAATCCTTCTCGTCGTACTGGCAGTTGAAATCGAACTTGAGGCTGTCCATAATCTCGCGTGCGAGCTCTGGAAGACCATCCTTCTTAACGAGCGGAAGCACAGCAACCTTGATTGGTGCGAGCGGTGCAGGAATGCTGAGAACAACACGTGTCTCACCGTTCTCAAGCTGCTCCTCCTTGTATGAGTTAGAAAGAACTGCAAGGAACATACGGTCAACACCGATTGAAGTCTCAACTACGTATGGTACATAGTTCTCACCGAGCTCAGGATCGAAGTACTGGATCTTCTTTCCAGAGAATTTCTGGTGGTTTCCGAGGTCAAAATCAGTACGCGAGTGGATTCCCTCAAGCTCCTTGAAGCCGAATGGGAAGCGGAACTCGATGTCTGTAGCAGCATTTGCATAGTGTGCAAGCTTGTCATGGTCGTGGAAACGGTAGTTCTCATCACCCATTCCAAGAGCCTTGTGCCATGCCATACGGTTCTCTTTCCACTTTGCGAACCAGTCAAGCTCAGTACCTGGCTTGATGAAGAACTGCATCTCCATCTGCTCGAACTCTCTCATACGGAAGATGAACTGACGTGCTACGATCTCATTTCTGAAGGCCTTACCGATCTGCGCGATACCGAAAGGAATCTTCATACGGCCAGTCTTCTGAACGTTAAGATAGTTCACGAAAATACCCTGTGCTGTCTCTGGACGGAGGTAGATGATGTTAGACTCACCTGAAACGCTACCGAGCTGAGTAGAGAACATAAGGTTGAACTGACGTACGTCTGTCCAGTTCTTTGTACCTGAAAGCGGACATGCGATCTCGCAGTCAATGATGATCTGACGAAGCTCTGCAAGGTCATTTGCGTTGAGAGCATCAGCCATTCTCTTGCGAACTGCATCAATCTTAGTCTGGTTACGGAGAACGTTAGGGTTTGTAGCGCGGAACTGAGCCTCGTCAAACGCCTCGCCGAACTTCTTCTTACCCTTCTCTACATCCTTCTCGATCTTCTCCTCGAGCTTGCCGATATAGTCCTCAATAAGAACATCAGCACGATATCTCTTCTTAGAGTCCTTGTTGTCAATAAGCGGGTCGTTGAAAGCACCAACGTGGCCAGAAGCCTCCCAGATCTTAGGGTGCATGAAGATAGCTGAGTCAATACCAACGATGTTCTCGTTGAGTCTTGTCATAGCCTCCCACCAATATCTCTTGATGTTGCTCTTAAGCTCTGAACCGAGCTGTCCATAGTCATAAACGGCACCGAGACCATCGTAAATCTCACTTGAAGGGAAAATGAATCCATACTCCTTGCAGTGAGCTACGAGAATTTTAAAAAGTTCTTCCTGTGTCATAAGTTAAATATTATTTGTTTTTAATTTCATTCAACGGAATCATCACGAAATCTCTCTCCCACATCAGCTTATGAGGGACCGTAAGTTCCTCACAATCAATCTCATTATCTCCAAAAAGGAGAATATCTATATCTATAGGTCTTGAGGTATATACCCTCTCCCCATTCTCATTATACTGAGGTTTTCCTGTCCTTCCCAATCTCCTCTCGATGTCCTTGCATATTTCAAGGATCATTAGTCCCTCAGCTTCAGGATTATAACCTTTAGGAAGGTATAATTCATACAGAACTGCTGCATTCAGGAACTTATCAGAGCTCTCAAATCCCCAAGGTTCAGTCTCCAGAAGCGAAGAAACAGCCTTATAAGGCGTTTTCAGTTCGATATTGAGCAAGGATAAGGCAGTTTCAATATAATGCTCTCTATCGCCCTGATTTGAACCCAAAGAGAGATATAGTTCAACTCTCTCCATATCCTCACGGATTCTTGTATCCTTTCTGTGCGCAGCATCAATCAGCACACCATCTCCCTCCTCTTCTGACCTTCAGTCCATGTCAAGCCCGAGTTCCACGAGAGCTTCCTCAGACATACGGCTTCTATCCCACTCTGGTTCCCAAACCAGCTCGACATTCGCGCTCACAACACCTGGCACATCAGCCACAGCTGCTCTTACCTGCTCTACAACATAATCTGCCATAGGACAATTTGGCGCAGTCAATGTCATCTGAATATTCACATTATGATCATCATCCACCTTAACCTCGTAGATAAGTCCCAAATCGTAAACATTCACAGGAATCTCAGGGTCATAGACCTGTCTGAGAGCCATAATTATATCTCTTTCAAGCTTCATTTTCCTTTCCTTATCTTCTTCTGCAATTTCTGCAGATACCTTTGTCTTAAACAGATCCTTTAATTTCATACGTTTGCTCCTGCAATCTCCTTGATTTTTGCAATCATTGACACAAGACCATTAGCTCTGGTTGGCGACAGATTCTCCCTCAAACCGATCTTCTCTACCACAGAAAAGTCGGAAGAAAGTATTTCCTGAGGTGTTCTACCAGAATATAATCCAATCAAAAGTGAAATAATTCCCTTTGTTATGATAGCATCACTGTCCGCGTTGAACACAACCTTTCCATCCTCTACCTTGTAAGTGAGCCAAACTCTCGACTGACAACCTTTGATAAGCTTATCATCAGTCTTTTCTGACTCAGGATAATCCTTCAGGGATTTTCCAAGCTCAATGATGTATTCATATTTATCCAGCCATTCTTCGTACATCGAGAACTCCTCAATAATGGCATTTTCTGCTTCTATCAGTGTCATATCGTGTCTAAACTAACATTCCAATTGCTCTATTGAGGCATTTAATGAAATATTCAGCCTCTTCCATTATGTTATACGGCGCAAAGGAAGCGCGAAGCATTCCAGTAACACCCATCCTGTCCATAAGCGGCTCTGCACACATCTGTCCGGATCTGACTGCTATACCCATCTTATCGAGAATCAATGCAAGATCCTCATGATGAACACCCATCACTGTGAACGAGAACAAAGGAATCTTATTCTCATTTGTTCCATGTGGAACACCATAGAGTCTTATACGTTCATCCTTGAGCAGCTCAGAGAGAATATAATCTCTTATTGTATCATTATATTCTATTAACTCTTTATTATTCAAAGATTTAGCAAATTCAACAGCTGGCTTCAATGTGGCTGCTGAAGCAAAATTCTGGGTTCCTGCCTCAAACTTCATTGGAAGAGGAGCATAGGTAGTTTGCTTAAAAGTGACGGTTCCAACCATCTCTCCACCACCCATGAACGGAGGCATCAATTCCAGCCATTTCTTCTTGCCATAAAGAACTCCTGTACCTGTCGCAGCATATAACTTATGTCCTGAAAAAGCGTAGAAATCACAGTCAAGATCCTGAACATCCACATTGCAATGAACCACTCCCTGAGCACCATCCACCAACACGGGAACCCCTTTAGAATGGCATTTTGTTATTATTTCCTTGACTGGATTAATTATGCCGAGAACGTTGGAAATGTGTGTTACAGCCATTATCCTGGTCTTCTCTGAAAGGATTTCATCCAGCTTATCCACCATCAGATATCCATCGTCATCAACCGGCAAAACCCTCAAAACAGCACCCTTGCGCTTACACATCATCTGCCATGGAACAATATTGGAGTGATGTTCAGCTTCTGTGACGACAATCTCATCCCCTGCTCCGACAAATGCCTCTCCAAAACAAAATGCAGCAAGATTGATTGAAGCTGTTGTTCCGGAAGTAAATATGATTTCCTCCCTTAATTCTGCGTTCAAAAAGTCTTTTACTGCATCTCGAGCATCCTCATAAGCAGTCGTAGCCTCATCTGCAAGCCTATGTACAGCCCTATGGATGTTTGCATTTGACTCTGTGCTTATTCTATTCCAGAGATCGATTACAGACTGCTCACGCTGGCTTGTGGCAGCATTGTCAAGATACACAAGATCCTTTCCGTACACCTTTCTTGAAAGTGCAGGAAACTGGTTTCTTATTTCTCTTACATCTGCCATAACCATACGTACACGCGCGTATACACGCAATAAGCCTGCAAATTTAGCAATTTTACTATTTCTTTTACAGGATTTTATGATAATTTTGCAATGACGTTAAATTAAATGAAGATATGATCGATTACATCAAAGGTAAAATCATCGAAATAACACCAACAGACATGGTTCTGGAGTGCTATGGAATAGGATATAAGATACTTATTTCACTTCAGACATATGAGGCTCTTAACGGAAAGGCTGAGAGCACAGTATATATCCATCATTACCTTAGAGAGGATGAAGAACTCTATTACGGATTCGCAACAAAGGATGAAAGAGAACTGTTCAGACTCCTTATCGGAGTTTCCGGTGTAGGAGCTGCGACAGCAAGAATGATGTTATCATCACTTACTACTGAAGAGATAAGAAATGCAATCATTGCAGAGGATCTCAATAAGATAAAAAGTATCAAAGGAATCGGTACCAAGAGCGCTCAGAGACTCATTCTTGAACTCAAGGATAAGGTGGTGAAAGGTGGCGGAACAGACACATCGGCACTCTTCCCTACTTCTTCAAATCCTGCAGTGGATGAAGCTACAACAGCACTTGTCATGCTGGGATTCACCAAGCCAAATGTGAATAAGGCTGTAACTGCAGTACTGAAGGAAAAGCCTTCTGCGACCCTCGAGGAGATAATCAAACTTTCTCTAAAGAGACTCTAAACACAAATTTTAAAGATATAAAAAGAAAGAGTGTTCTACGTGGAACACTCTTTCTTTTACTATATTTTTTGTTCTATCTTCCAAAATAAACGAGCAGAACCGATATATCAGAAGGGGAAACTCCAGAAATTCTGGATGCCTGAGCAATAGTTCTTGGTGCATATTTCTTCAACTTCTGACGGCACTCGATTGAGAGACTTTCAACCTTATCAAAATCAAAATTCTCTGGGATAGTCAAACTCTCAAGTCTCATGATCTTATCAGCCATCTGCTGTTCGCGCTGGATGTAACCCTTATATTTAATAGCGATCTCAGATGAATCAAGCACTTCCCTCTTATAATTCTCAGCTACTTTTGAAGACATAGCTTCTGTATCAAGATCAGTTACAGGATACTCTGTATTATGTCTTAAAACATATGCAGCATCCTTATATGAAGTATCCGAATACTTCTGAACGAAATTAGATTCCTGATCAGAGTAGCTTCCGTATTTAAGAAGATCAGAGTAATCCACACCATCACTCAAGAGACTTGATATAGGATTAATGAACTCATCATCAGGATTGATATTGAATTTAGAGAATGTTCCACGTGGAACTAAATTATAAATTTCTGATATAGCAACCTGTGGACGAGCTATCAATTCAGCTATCCTCTTTCGTGAATTAATCTCTGATGAAGATACAGAAACCAGATATTCATTTACATTCTCCGGCTTGACTGAAGCATCTGCAAAGAAGGTATTGAATTTCTCTACCGAATCATACTTTCTCATTGTATAATCATACCTGTATGCATCTGCAAGGCCGAAATCATAGGAAAGTGGTGTCAATCTCAAGTCGGCATTGTCCTGTCTGAGAAGTATACGATACTCAGCACGTGAAGTGAACATTCTATATGGTTCATCGACACCCTTTGTAATGAGATCATCAATCAAAACTCCAATATATGCCTGATCTCTCTTCAATATCATAGGATCCTTGCCAGCAACCTTAAGGTGTGCATTAATACCAGCCATCAAACCCTGGGCCGCTGCCTCCTCATATCCAGTGGTTCCGTTCACCTGACCCGCAAGGAAAAGACCTTCAATATTCTTGAGTTCGAGAGTAGGTTTAAGCTGTGTAGGATCAAAATAATCATACTCCACCGCGTAAGCTGGACGATAAACCTTTGCATCTTCAAGTCCTTCGATTGCATGAAGAGCATCCATCTGAACATCTAAAGGAAGTGATGAAGAGAATCCCTGGAGATAATATTCATTTGTTCCCCTACCCTCCGGTTCAAGGAAAAGTTGATGCTCATTCTTATCTGCGAAAGTTCTGAGCTTATCCTCAATACTTGGACAATACCTTGGACCGATACCTGTGATCAAACCAGAGAACAAAGGTGAATCTGCAAAACCACTCCTTAAGATATCATGAACCTTGGAATTGGTATGCACTACGAAACAAGGCATTTGTGGAGTTCCGTTCTGAGATGTGGAGAGGAAAGGAAGATAAGAGAACTTATCTGGATTTTCATCTCCGAACTGATGAATCATCTTTGAAGTATCAACAGAAGAAATATCGATTCGAGGTGGAGTTCCTGTTTTCATTCTTGCAGTCTTCACTCCCATCTCAACCAACTGCTGAGTCAGACCATGAGAAGAAAGTTCACCGATACGACCACCCTCAAACATTGTGCGACCGATGAACATTCGTCCATCAAGGAACGTTCCGGCAGTCAGGATAACTGTCTGAGAATTAAAAATTGCTCCCGTAGTCGTACATACTCCCGTAATTTTTGAACCACGGAAAAGAAAACGGGTCACTGTATCTTGGTAAAGGTCTAATTTACAGGCACTTTCGAGTATTTTTCGCCAGTACAGAGAAAATTGGATTTTATCACACTGAGCGCGTGGACTCCACATGGCCGGTCCCTTGGACCTATTAAGCATTCTGAACTGCAGAGTGGATGCATCCGTTACAATGCCAGTATATCCTCCGAGAGCATCTATCTCTCTGACTATCTGACCTTTAGCAATTCCTCCAATAGCTGGATTACACGACATTTGTCCGAACTTGTTCATATCCATGGATATCAAAAGTACGGAAGAACCCATCCTTGAAGCGGCCATTGCGGCTTCACAACCGGCATGTCCACCACCAACAACTATAACGTCGTAATTTTTCTGCATATTAAATCAAGTCTCTTAAAGAAAGGTAATAATTTTCCTTGGCACGCATCTCCTTCACGTCTTCCTCGCAATGATCATCATAACCGATAAGATGGAGAATACCATGCACCATTACCCTGTTCAACTCGTCACTGAATTCTGTTCCATACTCGATGGCATTATCCTTCACAGTGTCGACGCTGATGAAGAGATCACCAGACAATTTATCACCTTCACAATAATCGAAAGTGATGATGTCAGTGAAATAGTCATGCTGAAGATATTTCTGATTAACATCCAAAATATAATTATCAGAACAGAAAATGATCGAGATGTTACCGATCTTGCGGATTTCACTTTCTGCCACCAGACGTAGCCACTTATTATTTAAGGTTTTACCTTTAAAAATAAAATCTGTATCCTCGAAATAGTATGAAATCATAGTGCTATATTTTTTGCAAAGCTACAAAATGTATAAAAAGTTTGAAATAAAAAATAAAGTTTCTAACTTTACCGGGAATTATGGAATATAAAATTAAGTAATCTATATGGAAATCAAAAAGTCAGAAAAGGCAAATCTTGAAAACAAGAAGCTTCTTTTCATTGAGATTGGACTTATCATC
>JAZKYT010000016.1:0-2590 GCA_045612265.1 Candidatus Cryptobacteroides sp. | reverse complement strand
CTTGATGCAGCTTTCTGCGATATCGTTCTTAGGGAAACGAGTCACGAACTCGGCTTCCATTCCATAGTTTGCAAGTGAAACAGCAACGTTAGCTTCTCCACCACCGAAAGTGGCTTCAAACTGTTTTGCCTGGTTGAATCTAAGATAACCTGGTGTTGCGAGGCGGAGCATGATCTCGCCGAATGTAATTACTTTTGCCATAATTGTATATTATTGTTTACTTATTACCTCATTTCAGTGTAAGGAATCTCGTCCTTGTCACCGTAGTTAAGGTTCTCACCGCCCATTCCCCAGATAAACATATAGTTGCTGGTTCCTGCAGCTGCGTGGATTGACCACTCAGGTGAAGTGATTGCCTGCTCGTTCTGCATCCATACCAGGCGCTGCTGCTTAGGCTCGCCCATAAGATGGCAGATTGCATTGCCTGCAGGTACATTGAAATAGAAATAAGCCTCCATGCGGCGTGTGTGGGTGTGAGCTGGCATAGTGTTCCATACAGAACCTGGCTTGAGCTCTGTAAGACCCATCTGGAGCTGGTTTGTACCGCCACCCGGAACCTTGCTCAAGACAGTATTGACAATTAGCTGATTGACCACGCGATCATTGCTATCCTCCATTTTACCATAATTGTCGGACTGGGCAATTGCATACTTTGACGGGTCAGCATTCTTGTCAGTAGTGATGAGCTGAGTAATATATTCCTTATATGCAGGAGCTGAATTTATATAGAATTTTGCAGGATTTGCAGCATCTATGCTCCTGAAGGTGACTTCCTTCTTTCCACAACCCACATAGAGACCCTCTTTGTAGGCCATCGGATACTCCCTGCCATCCACAGAAACCACACCGGGTCCTCCGATATTGATTACACCAAGTTCACGCCTGTCCAAGAAATGCTCAGCCTTAAGATCATGGAAAGTTTCGAGAACCAATACTTCATTCACGGGCATGACGCCTCCGTAAATCATACGGTCATATAAAGTATAAGTGAGGTTTATCTCATCAGGAGACAATACTTTCTCCATAAGAAATGCGCTACGCAGGCGCTCTGTGTCATAGAACTTCACATCATCGGGATGACACGCTGTCTGAACTTTTATATTCATGTCTTGAGTGTTTTATAGAAAGCGGAGCCGTAGCTCCATGCCACTGCTCCGCAAATATGATTAAAATAGGTTAAGAATTACCAACGTGTGTCGCCGACACCCTTATAAGCTACCTTCACATTGAACTTCAAGGTCTCACCTGGAGTTTCGTTTGTGAATGGAGATTCAGTGAGAACAGCACCACCGTTTGCAACAGCTGTAGCGCTGAAATCAGCAGCCTCAGCCTCGTGCGAGCCCTTTGTCCACCAGTTGTATGGATCCACATTATCAACATCATAATAAATATTGCCGATAAATGTAGGAACTATGCTGGCAGCATTTGTGCTGACGAGCTTAGGATAGCCGTTTGTCTGGGTTGGAGCTTCTTCTGCCTTATGCATTGATGCAAAGATATTGTTCTTCACAATGTAGTTCGCAGCAGAAAGCGTTGTAGCTCTTGCATGGAAAATACCGTTGTTATCCTTGCTGTCAACAGAGCAAAGGTTGTAGAATGTATTGTTTTCTACTGTCAATGCACCACAAACAACTGCTGCATCAATACGCGCGAATGTGCGGATACCGTTAGCGAATGTGCTGTTCTTTACACTGATGACATTTGCAGTACCCTTACGGATATCGATAAAGTCACCAGATGTTCCCATATTCTTCACAAAGAGGTTCGAGAATGAAACATTTGCAATATTTCCTGTCTTACCCATATAGAAGAATCTGTTCTTATAATCATGCACATCACATGCAATTACAGTGACATTCTTAAGAACTGCATCATCTGAAGTTACCTCCATCATATTATCAATGCTGTTGTTACCGTTGAAGTCGATATTGACAGCTGAGAATGCTGCATCTACACCTTCAAACTTGAACGCACCGATAACCTCTGGCTTCTTGCCATCTCTCATCTTACCCTTGAGATTAAGAGTATTAGAGAGGGTGAGCTTGCCTGCGAGAGCCTCAACTGCAGTGAAGTCATAAGTGCCGTATGCAAGCTCGACATTTGTCTTACCGGCATCCACTGCAAGGAGAAGTTCATCAATATTGGTTACTGCAAACCAGTCCTCAGGACGGACGTTCTTGTTAGGATTCCAGCGCTGGTCACCGATTCTCTCTGACATTGCAAGAGCGTTCACGAGAGTGAAATCACCTGTTGCAGCAGCCTTGAATGGATCCTCTGTAAGAACTACTCCGAATCCGCCGAGACCATCCTCTGCAGTTATTCTGCCTGCAGTCCACCAGCAGTAGTCACCCTCAGTCTCTACATCATAGTAGTAGTTTGCTGTGAATGTAGGGATGATGTTAGCTGAGTTTGTGCTGACAAGCTTAGGATAACCATTAGCCTGAGATGGTGTTGCCTCAGCTCTATGCATTGACGCAAAGAGGTTCTTTGAAACCACAAACGCGTCAGATGTCATAGAAGTCAAGTCGGAGGCCAAGCGGTCTTAGGAAGACAACCTTCCTGGTCAACTCCTTGGCTCACAGAACGACAT
>JAZKYT010000015.1:0-32822 GCA_045612265.1 Candidatus Cryptobacteroides sp. | reverse complement strand
TTCTTCATCAAGCCAGGTACTGAGCTCGACTGGTTCGCAAAGTGGAAGGAGAACCGTATGGCATGGCACAAGGCTCTCGGAATGGGTGATGAGAACTATCGTTTCCACGATCACGACAAACTTGCGCACTATGCAAACGCGGCTACAGATATCGAGTTCCGCTTCCCATTCGGATTCAAGGAACTTGAGGGTATCCACTCACGTACAGACTTCGACCTCGGAAACCACCAGAAGTTCTCTGGAAAGAAGATCCAGTACTTCGATCCTGAGGTAGGTGAGAACTATGTTCCGTATGTAGTCGAGACCTCAATCGGTGTTGACCGTATGTTCCTTGCGGTCCTTTCTAATTCATACAAGGAGGAGCAGCTCGAGAATGGTGAGAGCCGCGTAGTGCTCAGCATTCCTGCACCTCTTGCACCAGTTAAGGTTGCTGTGCTTCCTCTTATCAAGAAGGATGGCCTTCCAGAGCTCGCTCGCGAGATCATGGACGACCTCAAGTATGATTTCAACTGTCAGTACGATGAGAAGGATTCTATCGGTAAGAGATATCGTCGTCAGGATGCAATCGGTACTCCTTTCTGCGTGACAATCGACCACGATTCACTCAACGACCGCTGCGTAACCATCCGTCACCGCGACAGCATGCAGCAGGAGCGCGTCAAGATCGAGGATCTCCACGCAATCATCTCTAAGGAGGTTAACCTCAGCAATATCCTCAGAAAGCTCTAGGGTATGGTGCAATGCAATTGATTGATGCTAAGCATTTTAATAAAATCAGGGTGGGAAAATTTTCCCACCCTGATTTTTGTATATTATTGATTATATTGCAATTATATTGCACTTATTCATTTTTCCAGCCCTGGGCTTTGATCGGGAGTTCCACTCCGTCCGGAGTGACCACGCAGGCTCCGACTTCTGGTTTGGCCAGGTGGCCGATGATGTCGAAGGTCTGGAAATCGTGGCGGAACTTGTCGTGCTTGCCGATAGGAATTGTGAAGAGGAGTCTATAGTCCTCACCACCGTTGAGGGCTGCTGACATAGGGTCGATATTGAGTTCCTTGCCGAGCTCGAATGTCTTGCCTGCAAACGGAAGCTTATCCACGTAGATCTTTGCTCCGAGACCGCTGTCGCGTACGAGACGTTTCACTGCGTCTGCAAGTCCGCGTGTCACGAGATAGCCGTAAGAAGGGATAATTTCTGCATCCTCAAGCGATTTTACAGTCTGTGCATTGATCTGCGGCTTGAGATATGCGCCGATGAGGTTCTTATATTCGTCAAGCTTTGGCTGAGCTTTGGCGTCTCCGCTCTGCTCGAACGCTCTTTTTTCTCTTTCCAGCACCTGGAATCCCATGAATGCAGCTCCCAGATTGTCCGAAACGCAGATAAGATCCATGCTTTTTGCCTCTATGCGACGCTTAGCCATCAGAAGAGTTGTCTCACCGGCTGCAGAAACACTCAAAAACAGGCCGTTTGGCGACGGAACAAGGTCTAACCCCACCTGAGTATATCCATGCTCCTTAGCAGCCGAAACAACGCCTTCCCAAAGCTCCTTGATGTGCTTGAAATCCAGCTTTGATGATACACCGAGTCGGACATCCAATGTGCGAGGGTGTGAAAAGTCCGCATAAAGCTCACCTGTCACTCCCACAACGCACTTATATCCCAGATGCTTGAGCGGGAAATATGTGAGATCGAAGTCGATTCCTTCGATATATGTACGTGAGTGGTTTGTTACGAAGGATTTGCCTGATGTCTCAAAGCGGCTGCTCTGAAACGGCTTGTAAGGGGTTCCTTCATAAAGTTTTGAGATAGCCTCGACGCGTCCGAGGTCTGCAAATGTCTCTTCTGCCATATATTCAATTATTTTAGATTCCAACCAGTCAAGGAAACATTCATTCCTTCAGGTACTCCAGACGGGCAAGAACATATCAAAGTCATCCTTTCACCAGGGGCAAGAGTAACCATGTTGTCGTTCCAATATGCCGGAACAACTATTTCACCCGAAGCATCCTTGAGGTCTGCCCTGATCTGAAGAGCAACAACTTTACTCTGGTTCTCAAGTGTTACGATAACTTTGTCTCCTTTCTGTCTTACAGTCTTTATTACATCTGCAGGAGCGAGTTCGTTCATAGGGGAGAAGTCTGCATAACTTTCCATCTGAGTCCTCCACCATCTGTACTTAGCCCAATCATGCTTATCCTCTTGTTCTGCGAGACAATATTCATTTCTTGCGATTACCTTTCCTTTCTTATCTGTAAGGCTGAGGAACAAGAATCCGATCTTCTCCACCTTTTCAATGTCGAATACAGCCACGGAGCATCCCTTTGTCATCTCGACCTTGGCCTCTTTTTCATTTACGATATTTCCGTTCAGATCATACATCTTCATTCTGGCCATCAGCGACATGTCTTCCTTCTCGTCGTTCACTGCATACACTTTCTTGTCTGCGTAATTAAATATGAGTTGCTGCGGATTGCATCCTCTCTTGACAGACCAATAAGAAGAAACCGGAACAAGATACCAGTCGTACATCTGCCAATATAGTCCAGGCCATGCTGAATTGAGCATCCACTGAATAACTCCTGTCGATCGTGGAACATTCACGCGATGAGCTTCAATCATTGCCCTTGTTCCTTCGTAATCAATGAAATGCGCCTTTCTAAGGAAATCGTTCAAATCATTTGCACCGCCATGTCTTGCATCAATCACCATCTTGAGTTCACTGAGATCGTGGAGAGCATCGCGTGATGTGGTCGTGTGATAGTCATAGGTCTCTCCAACCGGCCAAAGTTGGTCTTCAGGTATGAATTTCATCAGAGATTCCTTCACCGGAAGCTGAGCGCCGATACCGATTTCAGTGTTGAATCCGATAGCATTTCCCTTTGCCTCCTTGCTGTACCAATAATATGGCGCCTGCCACTCGTATGGTCCCCACATCTTCATGCCTGCCGGACCGCTGAGCGGACTTGTTGCTGAACCTGCATGTACCATATATGGTCTTGTCTGGTCAACCTCCTGGAGAATGTCAAGATATTTTTGCTCCAGTGCAGGGCGTGGAAGCATATCACTTGCTGCATACCAGCCGATGACTGAAGGGTGATTGCGCAACCAAAGTACCTGATCTCTGAAAGATTCAGCTATAAGGTTCATATCCTCCTCTGTGGAGATGCATCCATATCTGTCGTTAGGCTTTCCTGTATAGACCTCCCATTCCCAATGGCAACTCCAGCCCACAAGTGCAAGGATACCTTGGCGGTCACATTCATCGTAGATGTTCTGAGATGTTCCCCAGACTTCTTCGAATCTGATGGCATTCATATTCATGTCTTTGACATATGACACCTCGATGGCGTTCCTTTCATCGCTATTGCGAAGGAATATATCATCCGTCCATCCGGCTCCCTTGATCAGCACCCTTTTTCCGTTGAGTACGAATGCTCTGTATTTTTCTGGGGTAAGATATGAGTCAATTTGTCTTATACCAAAGTCAATAGTCTGGTTGTCAGACACTTTACCTTCAGTAATAAATGAAAGATCCATTGAATACATGTGAGGTGTTCCAAGATTGTGACACCACCAAAGACGTGGATTCTTCACATATAAATCCTTTATATCCTGATGCGAAAGAGTGATGATTCTGGTCTCGCCAGCAGCAAGTGTCACCGGGTAGTTGAATACCTTTCCGTCGAAGGCTCCTTTAAGAACTCCATTCACCTCCTTGTCTGATTTGTTTCTGAGTGTGGTCTCTACAGCAAGCCAGGCTTCATCAAGTTCTGCTGTGTCAACCTGAGAGCGGATGACTGTGTTTTCAAGCGAAACAGCATCGTTGAATCTCAGCCATACAGGACGGAAAATACCCATGCTCTCGTCAGCAGGTCGAGGATTCCAATCCACAAAACCTATGTTGAATTCACCTTTCTGCCAGCGGTACACCTTGACTGCAAGTGTGTTCTGCTGCTGAAGTATGTCTGTGATGTCATAAGAGAACTGTCTGAATGGACCGAAAAGTTCAGTTGCATCTGCGATCTTCTTGCCGTTGAGCCATACATCTGCACGGTAACTGATTCCGTCAAAAGCGAGTTCTGCATGTTGTCCTGCCTTCAGTTCAGGTGCGCTGAATGAAGTTACATACCACCATGTTGTGTCGAATTGTTCACGGTCAAGAACCTTGTAATTCATGCCGGTAAGAACATCCTCATACATTCCGTTATTTTGAGTCAGTGAGCCAAGAACAGTGCTGGGGACAGATGCTTTATACCAGTTGGAAAAATCCTGAGTGCCGCAAGACAGTTCTTCTCCGGAAAGAGTGGTTTCTGCAGATGATTGAATGTACCATCCGTCCTTAAGTTGGATATCGGCAATCTGGGGTTCAGGATGTGAACATGAGAGGAGCGCAAAGGCACTAAGAGCGGTTGCAAGAATCGAAATAAAAGTAACTTTATTCATACAAATAACTTATCTTTACGGCAAAAGGCAAATATAAGATTTTTAATCGAGATATTATGAAATCAAGGGCTATATTACTCCTATCCATATTCTTTACCGCTTTTTCTTCGTGTATTCTTTCTGAAACTCCTGACGAGCAGGCTGTCCGCCGTCTCGCAGAAAGAGTGGTGCCCGGATATTCAGATAATCTGCTGTTCATCCAGCAGGATGGAGACTTGGATTTTTTTGAAATCCGTTCACGAGGGGAGAATGTGGTCATATCTGGAAATAATGCCAATTCCATGGCTATGGGCTTGAATCACTACCTGAAGAATTATTGCGGAGTCACGGTGTCGTGGTATGCTTTTGAACCCGTTCAATATCCTGCCCGGATGCCTCATGTGGAACAGTCTGTGAGGGTTGAAGCACGTACTGAAAATAGGTTTTTTCTCAATTACTGCACTTTCGGATACACAATGCCTTGGTGGAAATGGGAGGATTGGGAAAGATTTATTGACTGGATGGCTCTCAATGGAGTAAATATGCCGCTTGCTAATACCGGTCAGGAGGCAGTCTGGCAGAAGGTCTGGCGCAAGCAAGGGATGAGCGATGAACAGATCAGGGCATATTTCACGGGTCCTGCCCATCTGGCATGGCATAGGATGAATAATATCGATCATTTTGATGGTCCGCTGCCGCAGAATTGGATAGACTCTCAGGTGAAGTTGCAGAAGAAGATTCTGAAAAGGGAGAGACAGTTGAATATGCGTCCGGTGCTTTCTGCGTTCAATGGCCATGTGCCGGAACAACTGAAAGATATATATCCGAATGCCCAGATTACGGATATCCCGCGTTGGAGTGGTTTCCCAAAAGAGAACCTTTGTCATTTCCTTTCCCCGACAGATTCGCTATATGCCTTGATTCAAAAGGATTTTATGACGGAGCAGGAGAAGATGTTCGGCACGGATCACATCTATGGTGTGGATCTGTTCAACGAGGTTGAGGCTCCATCCTGGGACCCGAATACTCTTGCTCAAATTGCTAAGGGAGCTTATGATTCGATGGCTGCCGTGGACCCTCAGGCAGTCTGGCTTCAGATGGGATGGATGTTCTACTATGACAGCAAGCATTGGACAAATGAGAATATAGAGGCATATCTTCGTGCTGTTCCGCAGGGAAGGTTGATGATGCTGGACTATTATCTTGAGCATACGCCTGTATGGACGATTACGGACAAGTTCTACGGACAACCATATATTCTTTGCTATCTGGGAAATTTTGGAGGTAACATCAGACTTGCCGGCAATTTCCATCAGGCTTCTGAGCGTATTGAAACAGCCTTTGCCGAAGGTGGGAGCAACATGGCTGGCATCGGGTCAACTCTTGAGGGATTCGGCATCAATCAGTTCATGTATGAATATGTGCTGGAAAAGGCTTGGAAGACAGGGGTTACCGATGCTGACTGGGTGAGGACTCTTGCTGCAAGAAGGGTTGGACACGATGATCCACATGCACAAAAGGCTTGGAAAACTCTTGTTGATAGTGTCTATATTGCCGGCTCATTCTCAAGTCAGACACCTCTGGCATGTGCACGTCCGTGTCTGGAAGGATTCTGGCACTGGACTTCCATTCATAATACAAGATATGATAATGCAACGTTGATACGTGCCTGGGAAGAATTATTGAAGGTTGATTCTGACAGGGATACTTATTATAGTGACATAGTGAATCTTGGTACACAGGCCCTTGGAAACCATTTTGCCGTGCTAAGGGACAAACTGACTGCTGCCTACAGGAAATCAGACCTTCAGTCAGCCGGAAATATTGCTGAGCAGATGCTTCAGGCTCTGGAAGATTTGGATGCATTGGCGGCATGTAATCCGGATCTGAGGCTGGACCGTTGGTTGGATGATGCTTCAGCCTGCGCCGCAACTCCTGAAGAAGCGGCATACTATCGTAGAAATGCACGTACTCTCATAACCATTTGGGGCAATCCATGCAGCATTACGGATTATGCGACAAGACTGTGGAGCGGACTGATAGATTCTTATTATGCTCCGAGATGGAAAATGTATATCCAGGAGATACTTTCGTGTATAGAACAAGGCAGGGAATATGATCAGGATGCCTTTTTTGCAGTTCTTGATGAATTTGAAAGAAATTGGGCCGAAAACGACAGCGAAATCAAGTTCCGCGCCGCTTCCGACCCGATAGAATTGTCATATAGGATTTTATCCGGATTATAATCTGAATGTAGGGTCGTCAAAACGAAGACGTCCTGTCTGGGCCTTGAGACTTTCATCGAAGAGGTCGAAGGTGTTGTATCCCATTCTTCGGAAGATTGTAATCATTGTCAGACAGCGCTCGCGGAATGCAAAGAATTCCCTTTGATCTTGAGGTGTCCAGCCGATTTCTGCAATAGCGAATGTTCGAGGGTAGAGCATATATTCCGCATGTGCAGCATATGGGATGAGTTCGCACCAGAGATTGCCTTGAAGACCAAGGATATGGTGATGGAATTCAGGATCGATGCCCTCCACCGGATTGAACTTGTAAACGTGTCTTAGCGACTGCATGTGTCCCACAGCTTTTGGCTCTTTCTTAATCAGGTCCTGATAGTAATCAAGATACACATAACTGTTTGGAGACATGATCACATCGTGTCCTTGCGCAGAAGCCTTTATTCCTCCGGGAGTTCCTCTCCAGGACATCACAACAGCCTGCTCCGGAAGTCCTGTTTCCACGATTTCATCCCAGCCGATGATGGTCTTGCCCTTTTCTCTTAGAAAGGCCTCGATATGTCGCACCAGATAGCCCTGCAGCTCATTCTTATGGCTCATTCCTTCTTCCTTCATTCTCTTCTGACAGTTGACGCAGACTTCCCAGTCCTTCTTTACTGCCTCATCTCCTCCGATATGTATGTATTTATATGGGAAAAGTTCTATCACTTCAGTCAGTACGGTTTCGAGAAATTTGAATGTTCCATCATTACCCACACACAGATCCCATGAGAATGGACGTGGTTTTCCGTCTTCACCCACGCAGGCAATTTCAGGATATGCCCTGTTCACCTCCATGCTATGTCCCGGCATTTCTATCTCAGGAATAATGTCGATATACCTTTCTGCAGCATATGCCACTATTTCGCGAATGTCATCCTTGGTATAAAAACCTCCGTATGCCTTTGGATCCTGGGCATTGGTGAACGGATATCCAAGACCCTCCCATTCGTGATAAGTCTCTCCAATACGCCATGCCACATGAGCCGTGAGATTAGGATACGCGTCAATTTGAAGACGCCATCCGGCAGCATCGGTCAGGTGGAGGTGCATAACGTTCATCTTCAGAAGCGCAAGAGCATCGATCTGCTTCTTTATGAACTCCTTGCCCTTGAAACTTCGTGACTCGTCAATCATGATGCCGCGATGTTGGAAGCGAGGGTAGTCGAAGATCGTACAGTGCCGCACATTGTTATCAAGAAGACTTAGCATTCTCAGGGTCTGAGATGCCCTATATGCGCCCTTTTGGGTGTTAGTATATATCTTAACACCTTTTTTGTCAATAATGAGCTTATATGCCTCTTCTGAAGCAAATGCGGGCAAGTCTGATGTCTGATCCGCAAAGCTTTTGTCTCCGATATATGTCTTTATATCCTTACCGTCGCTTCTGAGCGTATATATGCCGTCTTCAACAGTGTATTCAACTGGTTGAGGAATCAACTGCTCCGGATGCGACTGAGCAGAAATGTTCTGCATTGCAGTCCAGAGGATGAATGTCGATAATGTTATCAGTCTTTTCATTATTTTTCAAATATGAGGACAGTAATTCCGTTTTGACCAAGACTCAGTCGTGAGCCGTTTGCTGAAACCTTTACATCACCTATTGATGAAGATTCGATGTAGTTGTATCCAGGAACAGAAATTTTTCCTTTTGCACCCTCTTCATTCAGTGTTGTTGCAACGATTGCAAGGCGGTTTCCATTGGTGTAGCCGCGTGCAATGATATCATCTGAAGAGCATGTAAATCCATCTGTGTGGATAAACCTTCCGGCACCAAGCAGGAGTTCAGGATATTTGTGGCGGATGGCATTGATTTGAGCAAGGTAATGCTGGTAGTGTGGAGTTTCGTCAATCAGACCACGGCAGCGGAAGATCTCGATGTCGTTTACAAGTCCTTTCAGAAGGGTATTGTTGGCCCTGCGCTCCACATCTGTATCGTCTCGCAGACAGCGGTCAGACCAGATTACCTCTGGGAATGTATATTTGAACCACTCCGGGAAACTGTATGGCTCTGCAGTGAACTCCACGATGTGCACGAAATCACAGAATTGTGAGGTGCAGTCGCTCAACCATTCGGTACCAAGGCAGAATTCAGGATTAATGGATTTGATATGGTCACGGATTTCTTTCAATGCTTCAGCCTTGTAGCGTCCTGTGTAGATATCCTGAACAGGAAACTCTCTCGAAAGATCCCAGTTAGGAAACTCTTCGGCTACACCAAGCTGGTCGTAGAATACAGCATCAGCACCATAGTCCATGGCCCTGTCTGCCCAGTCAAGAAGCATGTTTCTCCATTCGCGGTTGGCCATATTGGCAATCGAAAATGTACGGGTGTCGTAATATCCAAGGGTTGTTCCCTCGCCTGTGAACTTATAGTGTTCTGCAAATTCAGCTCCTGTGTTGTCTTTGTTGGTCGCCTTCTTGCCATTTCCGTGCATATACCAGTCGCTTTCGCGGTCCACCAGACGTCCATTATAATACAGCACCAAGCGGTTTCCGTCAGCACGGTAGTCAGCAATGGCCTGTTTCCAAGCATCTTCTCCGCCCTGAGTCTGGTCGATATAATAGTTAGGGTAGCCATTATCCATTCCGTCGCTCCACCATCCGAAAGCAAGCACGGTGTTGCATCCCACGCTCTTACCGCAATCGTTGATGCGTCCCGGAAGATCGGTGTATTTGCGGAGATATTCGCCGTACTGATGCTTGAAAATGATTCGCTGCCATCCGTTCATCTCCTTCACCCACTGAGGAACATCCTTTTTATCCCACCATGTGTTCATCCACTCACGGTAGATATGTGAAGTCTCTGTCCATGAACCCATATATGGCTTGAGTATGCTGGTGTTGTTGCTCCAGGTGTCTCCACACATTGCATTAGGGTAGCGGTAGAAACCGGCCTCGAGACGGTCAAACTTGTTAGGTGCAGAAGGATAGGCGCGAAGTCCATGCCATGTCTGCTGAAGACTCTGGTCGTGACTGCCGAAATAAAGTCCGTCCTCTTCGCCAAAGAATGCATAGCAGTTTGAGGCTGCGTGACGCGGGTACTGAAGGTCATACTGACGGAAGTACTGGTCTGGCTTCATGTAGAGGGTCTTTGGGTTGACATTGACGATGAGGTCGATGGCGTCGTTGTGCACCTGACCTCCGGTGTGGGTTGTCAGCAGTTTATGTCCCTTTGGAAGTTTCATGTCGCCGACAAGAGGGTACTGAAGTTCCCTGATGATGGTTCCGCGTTCATTGTTGCTCACAGTGGAACCAAAGCGAACTCCACCGTCTTCAAGCACGATAGTAAGGGTGAGATCCATGTCAAGGGTTTTGCCTCGGTGCTTAAGTCCGTTGTATGCAATAGTTATCACATCACCATTCTGAGACACCACAGGAGTATTCTCAGCCCCGTCAATCTGCATCTCCTTTTCTTCGTGAGTATTGTAGAACAATCTCCAAAGTCCCTGTCCGGCTGCATAATTATGTCCGGTCTTTACATTTGTCAAGGCAAGAAGAGAACCGTCCTGTCCTATCTTGACGCTGGTCTGATCGTCGCTGAGAACAAATCCTTCTGCACATTCTGCAGCAGTTTGTGTCTGCTCTCCCGAACAAGAAGCCGAAAGGATGGAAATAGCGGCCGCTACGATGATTTTTATCAGTTTCATGTTTAAAATTATTTTCTAAGTGGTGAATTTACTATAAAACGGCAATATTCAAGATACATCTGACGGTCGTCTTCATCTTGAGATGTAGCAAGTTCATACATTGCATTCGTTCCGGAATATGTGGCAATTCTTGCTTTACCATAATATCCGGCCTCCTTGAATTTGTTCATATAGTCACGAAGCAACTGTCTGTTGCGTGATGCATATGGATTCGGTGTGCCAGGTTTCCTTCCCTCAGCCTCTCCATTGGTTCTGACTGTGGCAAGAATGGAAGCACTCGTGCGTTTGACACCTTGTTCGTACTGACTCCATCCACCTTCTCCATGCGAACCTTCAAATTCTATCTCCATACCATGCCCATATGTATCCATTGTCCGGAATACCCAATTCCAATCTTTCTTCTGTTTCTTTTCAGGATAATCCCAATATTCATTAGGTTGCAGCCAGGTGTAATCAATGCCGAGTTGCTCGGTTTTGTTATATCCATCTGCCTGATAATATGGAATCCAATACAGTCCATAGTTCATACTATGCAGATAGTCAGATACAGACGGGATAATCTGGTCCCATCTCTTGTAAGGATAATTATATCCACCCTCGGTGACCAGAATCTCGGAAATGATGTAGAATCCAGCAAGTTGAAGATTTTCTGGTGCTAACCTATCCCACGCGGACCTGACCTGGTCAATGAACCATTTATACGCTAATATCTGGTCTGAAACATTGGTGAAATCCAGCTGTCTGCCGTTCACTTTGCCCCAATATGTTCTCGAGGAGTTTTTGTTTGAAAAGTTTTGTAGCATGATAGGATCCGGCATGGCCATAACAATCTTATGTACTCCAAATGACGGTGTTCCTATTCGTGAAATGGCATTTCCAATGGTCTTATCCAAGGTTGCAACCGCTTGATTTGCTCCAAACCAATAGTTGATGAACTGTGTCCAGTCTGCCTGATTGGCCGATTCGGCACCATTCTCGATGCAGAGCAATTTTCCATTGACCTGTCCGTCAATCAATAGAAATGCCTCATGCAGCCACTTTTCTGAATTGTTGGTTTCCCTATATGTGACATGCGGCAGAAAGCGAGCTTCGTCCCAATATTTGGGTTCCTTGGCCAGCGAGCCTCCGGGAAGTAGGTCCAGATCTGCAAAGAATGCTATTTCTTGAGTGTCTTCCCCGGAATTATTCTCGGGATCCTTTATCTCTGCTGGGATTTTGAAGGGAGTCTTTGCAATTTTGCTGAATACTATCTCATCTGCATCCTGGATTCCAACAGCATAGATAATGTAATCGACTCCTTTAAAAATATCCCTGATAATTAACTGATTGTTCTTAGCCTCAATACCATTGAATCTGATCCAACCCTTGGTCGGTTCGTCCTCTTCCGCAGGAAGTGCCATAGCAAACAGTTTGTCACAATTTTCACCGGTTAATTCGACTGACAGATTCCCGTCTGCTCTTACTGACCATGATACGATTTCCACGACTGGTTGCGGAACAGGAATATCCCTGTCACAGGAAATCTGCAACAGGGAAAACACTACAACTATAAATATTCTCAATAACTTGGTCATCTTCTATTTCAGCGGAGAATTGATGATAAATTGTCCGAGTCGGTGATAGATTTTACGGTCCGCCTCATCTTTAGAAACAGCAAGTTCGAAAAGAGCATCTGTTCCTGTATAGAGAACAATCGGAGAGGTTCCGTATATGCCTCTTTGGATGGCGTTGTCCAGATATTCCTCGAATCTCGCCTTGTTTCTGGCTGCGTGAGGATTATCCTGACCATTTTTAAGTTTGCTCAAAATAGATGACTTTAATGGTTCTCCGTGAGTACCTTCAAACTCCAGTTCCATTCCAAGCCCATATTTTTCTATGATTTCTTCAATCTGATCCCAGGTCCATTTCGCATCAGTCCAATAATAATTAGGCTGCATCACCACAAGATCAAATCCGAAATCCTTACTTCTTTCGATTCCGGGGGCCATTGCATACGGAACCCAGAAAAGTCCCTCATTTAAACCATGACAATAATCTGCAACTGCTTTGATTGTAATGTCATGCTCTTTATATTCATATCTGAAACCGCCCGGCACAGAAAGTTCTTCAGACAGTACGTAAAAGCCGACCAGTTCGATATGCTTGTACTTTGCTTCTGCAAATTTTGCGCGGACTGCATCAATGAGCCACTTATATGCAGCTATTCTGTCTTCTGCTTTTGCAAAATCCAATTCTCTGCCCTCAGCTTCACCCCAATAGACTGTATTTCTATTTGTGCCTTTCATTGCATTTGTATAATGCTCGAAATAGACAGGATCCGGGAGAGAGAATATGATTCCGCGCTTTGTGGGAGGGTTTCCGATTCGCTTTGCAGCATCGGCGATACAGGCTTCAAGAGCTGCAAAGCCGTGCTGCTTGTCGAACCAGTAATCTATCTGTCTCTGCCAATGTTCCTTCCTTGATGAAAAACGTCCGTCATTAGCAATTGAATATGTGACCTTATAGTCATCATCCCAAAGCTCCATGACAATCATATTATCAAAGAACCAGTGTTCCTGTCCTTTTTCGTCTGTATATATGACTGTCTCGTGGAAGCGCTCAGGCGTCCATAGATATGGATTGCGGGCGGTGTGGCCACCATAACAGATGGCCGCATCCGCAATCGTACGTATTTCATCCCTTTCCCACTTATATAGTCTTGTTTTTGCCTCACAGAATATAAGCGACAGAAGGCATAGTGTCAGAGAAGTATAGAATTTCTTCATGTTTTTTAAAAGAAGTTCTTGTTGAGTTTAAACATTGACATACCCACGCAGTTCACACCGGCAGCCATATAGATGTCATCACCTATTGTGCGTACGCAGCAGTCTCCGATGAATATACCCTCGGTGAATCCAAGAACTGAAGGGTCAAGTTCATCCTGAAGAGGTGCGTTGAAAAGAGTATTTTCTTCGCTATAAGCGTCGAGAGCAGCCTGAAGACCGGCAAGTGTGGTGTAGTCTCCCTCGATAAGCTTGACTGTAGGACGAGTCTTGTCAACGACATCAACAAACGCCATCAACTTTCTTCCGCTCACTTCAAAGAAGTTCCATCCGAATGTGCAGGCAAGGTTTGGATATGACTTGAGAACAGTTCCCGTACCCGGTTTGCTTGTTCCGGTCATAAGATGAAGACCCATGTCGGAGTTTGTTCCGATGAGGCAATAATCCTGCGCATCACCGTTCTCCTGTGGAGTCCAATACACCTCTGACATACACTCATAGTCGGCGACTGTCATTGCGTGGGCATCAATCCATGACTGAACCTTTCCTTCTTTCACAGGAATATTTGCAACAAGTGCTGTTCCCGCCTGGTTTGATCTGAACCAGAATTTACCAGACTGCCATGTTCCTGCAAAACTTACCTTATCTCCGAAACGTCTCGCACCGCCAAGAGAATAAACCTTCTCAGGAGCGGCATCAATACCGTTGAGATATGCAAATAATGTAAGAGGGGCGCCATCTGTGGTCAAACCGCCAATGACAAGAATATCCTCGCCACCATTGATATCAGGGTTGTTGTTCGGAGCCATTCTTGGACATGAAGTAGGGTATGTTGCACCTGCTTCTGCCATGCCTGTCACATCGAGTTCTCCGATAAGTTCTCCGGTGTTGATGTCGAACTTGAATACACCTGGAGTGCCGGATGACTTGGTGATGAAGACATATTTATCGTTCATGGTGAAACTTCTGTCATCTCCCTTGAAGCTTGTACCCACAAGACCATTGATGCTGAGTCCGTTGTTGAGGAACCAAGGAAGGCTGAGCGCTCCATCTGAATAATATCCCCATAGACGGTCGAACGGCTGGTTTGAAACAGGTTTCATACCCTTTACGACAATGTATGTGAGGGTGTTTCCAAGAAGAATGCCCTCTTCGCTTACGCCTGTGAGTCTGATAGGGAGGACATAACCTTCCCAATCTCTCTTGATCAGACCTGTTGCAGGATCCACAAGAACCTCAGTATCAATAGTTATTGACAATGTTGCCTCTTTGCTTCCGGCAAGAATTACAGGGTTTGCACCCACTGTGAGAAGTCCCTCTGGAGCAAGTTCGTATGCAGTTTCGTTCTCCTGGTTGAACTGGTCCACGAGCTGTGTATCCGCTGTGAATTCCACAGTCAGGTCAAAACTGTCAATAACCTTGTCGAGTTGTGTGGTGACTGTTATTTCAGATTTTCCAGGCTCGCTTTCCCAAAGAATAGCCTTGCTGACAGTTGTCTGCACAGCAGAAAGGGTAGATTTTGAGATATTGAGGACGAATAGTCCACGACCTTCATTTACTTCAAGAATGTCTGACTTGAGCACAACCGGAATACAGAATTTGTCTTCCGGATGCTGTGTCATGTAATCGCTTAACTTGGCTACATCCCACATGACATCCACTGGTTTAGTGACATCATCAATTCCGAATGCAAGACTCTCTTCACTGAACGAGAAAAGATTCTGATCTGTAGGGAGTGCCACAAAGTCGGTGTTATTGGCTTTGTTGAAAACAGCAAGGGCACTGTCGCGATCGACTGTTATGTTCACTGTTCCCTCGTTAAGGCCTTTTCCGCTCTTGATGATGTTGAGGGTGTGGGATCCGCCATAGATAGGGAGGGTCAGAAGGTTCTCGTTAGCTACGTTATTGAAGCCGAACGAATCCTCCGGAAGGAAGTTGTTTCTATCGTCAGCACATGACGCTACGGCTGTAATCGTCAGCGCAGAAAGCAAGATATGTTTAAAAATCTTCTTCATAGTCATTCTGATTAGAATCCGTAGTTCTGTGTAATATTAGTCATTTCAGCGAGCTGACCTGAGTCAAATGGAAGGAGATAGTCTCTCTTGGTGAACTTAGCGTGCTTCTTGAGAGGGAAGTCCTCGCTTGTACGAGTCCATGAATCATGGAAGTCTGTAGCAGTATCCACTTTGAGCGTCCAGTTGAGTGTAGGGAAATTTGCCTCAGCAGTCATCCAACGAGTGTTGTCATAGAAGTGCATAGGACCCTCGAGAGCGAACTCGATCATCTTCTCATGACGGAGACACCACTTGAGGAAATCAGGATTGCTCTTGATGTCCGGATAAGCCTCTTCGAGGTTATTGAGACCTGAACGGTTACGGATCATGTTGAGGTACTTGATAGCCTCATCATACTCACCAAGCTCAATACAGCACTCTGCATAGTTGAAGTAGATTTCAGCAAGACGGAAAGCTGGATATACATAGTGGATTGACTGATAGTCCTTACCTTCGTCAAGAGGGTTGTCAGCCTTGTAGAGACGACGCCAAGCGTAACCGAAGTAGTTGTTTGTGGCAGTCTGGTCCCAACGCTCGCAAAGTGAGCCTGAACCTCTCCAGAAGTTACACTTCATATCCTCTACATTCCACTCAGGCTTGGAAGTCTTAGGGTGTACCATCTTCTTGTTTGCAGGGTTGCAAGGCCAGTAGTATCCGTTTGGAACGAGGGAAGCATAATAACGTGGCTCGCGGCCGATTGTTGAGTTGTGAGCCTCGAATTCTCCAGCCCACTCAGCCTCATACTGAGTTGTGTTGCTGAATCCCTCTGCTACATAACCAGACTCATTGTCGATGATAGGCTTAGAGAAGTCCTGCATTCCTGATGATCTGTCATAGCCAGTCACAGGATAACGTCCTGTCTCATACATTGCATATGCATCCACAAGCTTGAATGAAGGTGTGAGTGACTGCCAGCCCTCCACAGTGATGTTTCTTGGTGCGCAAGCTCCGATGAAACCGCCGGTACGGCCAAGCCAGTCAGTATAGAAGTTCATCCACCATCCCCAGATTGTCTCTTCGTTCCAGTTCTTGAAGAACACGTTCTGATAGGCCTTCACACCGTCAACAAAAGGATCTCCTGATGTGACGTCAGCCTTTACGAGGTTGTATTTTCCGAGTTCGATAACATCCAAAGCTGCCTGCTTTGCAAGTCTCCACTTATTCTCGTCATAACCCTGTGGGAAGATTTCCTCACCATAGTAGTTTGTCATGCCTGAATATAGGGTATTGCCATTGTAAAGAGGCGAAGCGGCGTAAAGAAGCACTCTTGACTTGAGCGCCATCGCTGCACCCTTGGTAGCACGTCCCATGTCTGAGCTCTCCTGAAGACCAACCTCAGCGATACTCATAGGAAGAACCTTGATTGCAGAATCAAGCTGTGATACTATGAAGTTGATGTTGTCATCGAGAGTGTTTCTGTCAAGAGTAGAGCCGTCCACGTCAGTCGGAGCTGCCTGGTCACCCCATACGATCACAGGACCATAGGTACGGAACAGGAGGAAGTAGTAGTATGCGCGCATGAAGCGGGCCTCTGCTCTGATATAGTCACGTACAGCCTGACTGTCCTCAAGGTCAAGGTGAATCATGTCGATGACAGTTGTACAGTGAGCGATAGCCTTGTAGTAGTTCTCCCACATTGTATAGTTTGTGATAGAAGCAGGGCTATAGTCACCTACGCGAAGGTCAAAGCATGAGTTTGCATAGGCAGATGCGTTGATCTGACGTGCATCTGTACGGCCTGAGAAACCTCCCTCAGTATTTGAATCCACTGGATTCTCTTCCTTTGGAAG
The DNA here is from genome assembly GCA_045612265.1 of Candidatus Cryptobacteroides sp. GTDB lineage: Bacteria > Bacteroidota > Bacteroidia > Bacteroidales > UBA932 > Cryptobacteroides. The sequence goes on along the minus strand of JAZKYT010000015.1, from coordinate 15,862 downwards.
ATAGGCATACATATGTGCTGCAAGCTGTCGTGCTGTTCCTCTCTTGCTGAACATCTCCTCAAGAGTAGCCTGGTCTTGAAGCTCCACATCAAAGTAAGAGTCGCAAGACAAAGTGCATAGCGCAAGCAGTATTACTGATGATATAGTTATTATCTTTTTCATATTCTGTTATATGGTCTCAATTAGAAATTGACGTTCAATCCGACGCTGATGTTTCTTGTAATCGGATACTTGGCACCGATTGCAGTGTCAAGTTCAGGATCCCAAAGTTTGAATTTCGACAATGTCAGCAAGTTTGTTCCGGCTACATAAAGACGGAGAGCCTGGATATTTGCCTTCTTTGTCCATTTCTTAGGGAAGGTATAACCGATTTCAGCATTCTTAAGACGAAGGAAGCTCATATCGCGTGTCCAGTAGTCTGAAACCTGTACGTTGTTATTTGAACGGGTTGTTCCAAGTCTTGGATACAATGCATTCACATCAGGATTGTCATATGTCCAATGGTTAAGTGCCACGTCCTTGTAAACCTGTCCTGTCTGGAGAGGAGATGATGATGCACCATAGAGGTTAGATCCACCGATTTGACGGCTTACGTGTGCAACGCCGCTGAAGAACACTGAAGCATCGAAACCTTTGTAACCCAGGCTGATACCGAAACCATAGTTGATTTCAGGGATTGTTGTATATCCGATAGCCACCTTGTCGTACTGGTCAACCTGTCCGTCACCGTTGATATCCTTGTACTTGATATCTCCCGGCTGAACATCACCGAAAGTCTGTGTCGGCCAGCTGTCGATGTCAGCCTGATCCTTAAAGAGACCGCATGCGATGAGACCCTTTCTCTGACCATATGCAAAGCCTACTTCGTTGAGGTATTCCTCCACCTGTGAAGGCTGGTCGTTGTAGATGAGGCGGTTGCGGTTGAATGTGTAGTTACCTCTTGCAGAGAATCTGAAACCGTTGCTGAAAGTGTGGTCATACTCTGCAGACATATCGAAACCGCGGTTGAGCATCTCACCGATGTTCACATACTGGTCTTTCTGAAGACCGATTGCAGAAGGTGTTGACTGACGCATGAGGAAGATACCGTCACGGTAGTCGCGGAAGAGGTCTGCGTGAATTGTGAGGTCGTTGAAGAGACCGAGTTCGATACCCACGTTACTCTTTGTTGACTCCTCCCACTCTACGTAAGGGTTACCGGTCTCGTCAGTTGTGATACCGCCGACAGTGGTATATCCTGTAGCAGATGAATTAGGAGTTGTACCCCATGCAGCACCTGTTGCACTTGTATTGATTGTGGTATTGTACGCGAAACGGCGGCTACCACCAATTTCGTCATTACCAACCTTACCATGCGAAGCCTTGAACTTGAGCATGCTGATTGTGTCTGAAATACCATCCCACCAAGGCTCGTTGCTGATCATATAACCGACTGCAACTGCAGGGAAGAAACCGAAGCGGTGATCTGGAGCAAAGTTCTCAGATCCGTTGTATCCGGCGTTGAACTCAAAGAAGTAACGGTCTTTATATGAGTAAGTTGCACGTGCTGCAACACCCATTGACTTGTATGGGAACGCTCCGATATATGAACCAGGATTAGTCAAGTGGAGGCTTCTCATGCTGTAGAGAACCATTGCGCTGACATTGTGGTCATATGCGATGATGCGCTCGTAGTTGAGCGAGCCCTCGAAGTTGATATATCTTGAGTTCTGAGACTTTGTATTTGGATGCGATGTGCCAAGAGTGATATATCCGGCGTAGTCATCAATTACCTCATACTGAAGTTCGCCTGTCTCTTCGTTGCGTCCGATCGCACGGTAAGTCTTAGGAGATATGCTTCTCTTAAGAACGTTTGTGTTGGTAGCGTCGAATGAGAACGCTGCTCTTGCCTTGAGACCTTCTGTAATGATGTCAGAGAAGTCCTGCTCGAGAGATACGGTTGTCTGAGCAATGTTGCTGCTTGTGTTTGAATAACCGGTCTCGTTGAGGAGGTTGTATGGGTTCGCTGTTCCCTTGATTGATGCAAGTGTTCCGTCAGAATACTTTGTAGGGATTGCAATCGGAGTGAGGGTCATAGTCTGAGTAAGAAGCTGATCAAGACCTGCTCCCGGTGCATTCTTCACAGTGAACTGAGTAGAGAGGTTCATTCCGAGGATAGTGGACTTTGTAAGGTTGATATCCACGTTTGTACGGAAGTTGAATCTCTGGTAGCTCATCTGAGCATCATAACGGTCGTTTGCAGAAGTGTTGAGGATACCGTCCTCGAGGTAGTATGAACCACCTACATAATAGCGTACGCTCTTTGTACCACCTGATACTCCGACATTTGCCTTTGTGGTCATTGCCTGGTTCTTGAACATCTCGCTCACCCAGTCAACTGATGGATAGAGGTCGAGGTCTGATCCGCTGAGATACATATTCTTAGCATACTCGTATCCGCCCTTGTCTGTGAATGGATCTGCTGCGCCACTGTTCTTGTACATATTGTAGACGAAGTCCACAAACTCGCCTGTGCTTGCCATCTCAGGGAGCTTCACTGGTGAAGTCATACCTGTCTCAACCTTTACGCTGATCATTGGCTTTGACTCAGCACCGCGGCGTGTTGTGATGAGAACGATACCGTTGGCACCGCGCACACCATAAAGAGCTGTGGCAGAAGCATCCTTAAGGATTGAAAGCGAAGCAATATCTTCAGTATCAACCATATCCATGCTTCTCTCCACGCCGTCCACGAGGATGAGAGGAGTCGAGTTCGCTCCGAATGTACTCACACCACGGATCCAGAAGTCTGCAGAAGCACCTGGCTCTCCGGTCTTCTGGATTGCAACCACACCGGCAAGCTTACCGGCAAGGCTGGTAGAAAGGTTACCCTGAGACTGAGCGAGTGTGCTCATGTCCACGGTACTGATTGCACCGATGACAGAGGCCTTTCTCTGCGTACCATAAGCAACCTTCACAACTCCTTCGAGTTCGTTTGCAGCCGGTACAAGCTTGATTGTGAGTCTTGTGTTTTCTCCAACCTTAACTTCTTCATCGAGGTAACCGAGGAATGAAGCTACGAGGACATCAGAAGGAGATACGCTGATGGTGAATCTACCCTTGTCGTCTGTCATGGCACCGCGTGTCTCTCCCTTGACTACAACATAGGCACCCGGAATACCGGTGTCTGTTTCATCCAGGATCACTCCAGTGACGTTCTTATCCTGTGCAAATGACAGAGTTGCTGCCATAAGAGCAAGGACTGAAAATAAGCACTTTGTAATTCTGTTGCGTAACATAATTAGCAATACCTATATGATTTTATTAAAAATGCGGCGGTCCCAAAGAATCGCCGCATATATAAATTTTGAGAAGTGTGTTTATTACTTCGCAGTCATCTTGAATACTGAAAGACCTGCCTTCTGTCCGATAGCTGCAATGTAAATCTCACCGTTGATTTCGCGAACGCAGCAGTCGCAAACTGTATTGCCACCACCTGCAGCAGCAGCCTCGAAGTCGTTTTCGCTCTGAAGAGGAGCCTCGAATACGAGTCTTGTAGCAAGGTTGTCGAATGTTGCAACCATGTTGTCAAGAGTTGTTGCGTCTGACTGAACGATCTGGAGACGTGGCTTTTCGTTACCCTTAGCAATAGATGTCCAAGCAACGAATTTCTCACCTGCGAAAGAGAAGAAGTTGTAACCGAATGTCTTAGCCAATGCTGGATAAACCTTAACCTCAGTGTAAGCTCCGTGTGCGTTACCGCTCATTACGTGTGCACCAACTGCGGAGTTTGTGTTAAGAAGACCGAAGCCCTCAGTTCCAGGAACAAATGTCATTTCGCTGATATTAGCAGCATCAAGAGCAGTGCCATTATCCATTGCATGAGCCTCTACCCACGTCCATGTAGAAGTTGTTCCGTTAAGTGGAACGTATGCGCCCATACCTCTTGCGTCATTTGATCTGAACCACATCCTACCATTTTCCCATGTTCCAGTTACAGTGAACTTGTCACCCCATCTGCGGGAGTTGGCGATAGTTGTGATTGCTACAGGCTCAGCGTCAGTTCCGTTAACGTATGCGAAAATTCTGAGACCCTCGCCAAGGCTGAGGTTACATACGAGGAGGATGTATTTGCCCTCTGCGTTCTTCACAGTTCTTGCGCAAGAAACATAGTGTGTTCCGAGGTTCATGTCTGCGCTCTTAGGAAGTGTGCCAAGGTATGAACCGTCAGTGATGCTGAACTTGTGGATGTTAGCAGAAGTGTTTGTTTCAGGAATGTAGATGAACTGGTCATCCATTGCAAGGCTTCTGTCGTTGTTGTCAAGGCTTGAAACGATAGAGTTAGACCAAGCGGCAGTTGTGCCATAGTATCCCCAAACGCGCTCTACGTTAACAGCAGAAACAACAGGCTTCTCTGTCTCAACTGGGAACTCTACAGTACCGAGGTTGATGATCTTGCCAACGAGGAAGTCGTTTGTCTCATCAGCATATTTAGCGCCGTCTACTGTCTTGACAACTGTACCGTCGAATGCAAGGGTCATGTTTGCGAAGTTTCCGCCAGGGATAACTGCTATGTAGTATGACTTGCCAATTTCGAAAGATTCGCCAGCTGCTGGTTTGAGAGTAATTGCCTTTGCACCGTCACCTGAAAGAACTGCGCCAGTCTCTGTGTTGTATGTGAAGAGACCTGCAATGTTTCTTGCACCGCCATTTGTGAAAGTAACAGCCTCTGGAGCCTTCTCACCACCGATAGTGAACTTGATAAGGCTGTTGATGTTCTTGAAGACAACAACGCCCTCTTCGTTGACAGTACCCACAGCAGATCCGAAAGTAGGATCGAAGCTTCCTGCAACTGCAGTCTGAGAACCAGCGATACGGAAGTTGTTGATGATACCCTCAGAATATGTCTGATACTCACCACGGTCAGGATATGCTGCGTAAATAGTTGCAGGAGCATTGTATGCAGTCTCGTTTGTAAACTTGGCAGTAGCAGCAGCCTCAGTGATGTCTGTGCTGAATGCAACGGCCTTGCCTTCAGCATCGAAGAGAGAAATCTTGTCGCCAGGAGTCCAGTAAGTCTTTACACCGTCAACAAGAACAGTCTTTGTGTCAGCGGCAGCAATTGCTGTCACTGTGAAGTCGCCACCCTCTGTCATAGGGGCATTTACCAGTTCTTTCTGGCAAGAAGCAGCTGAGAAAAGCGCAACAGCTGCAAAAGCAAATGAATAGATCTTTTTCATGTCTGTTTCGTTTTTTAGCTGTTACCAATTAATTTCAGAATAAGGGTCAAATGAACCTTCGCCGCTCGCGCAGAGAACGCCCTCGTTTTCGCAATCCAGATACTCAAGAACTGGAGCTGAATAGAATTTTACGTTTTCCATGTTAAAAATTTTATTGTGTATTAATTAATATTCGAAACTCAAAATTTCGGCAAATATAGTAATCTTATTTAAAAACCACACTATACCACACTACTTTTTTAAGTTTTTTAATAAATGTTACCCTCAAACTTCGTATCTTTGTCACTCACAATAATGAAAAACATATAAAATGTTAAAAATCAGAGAGTACAGAACTCCGGAAATTGAGTTTATCGAATTGGTGCAAGATGCAGCGATTATGGTTCAGAGTTCCACAGGAGAGTCCTATGGACCGCAGGATGTTTATGATGGTATTTGGTCTTGATCGGAAGTGAATATGAATGACATTATGGTATTTGCGAGGGTCATGACCCTTCTTGCTTTTATAGCTACATCGATTTCTTGTAATCAGGAACTGATGGATGACTCTGTTGTCGGACAGGTCCATAGGACTTTTATGTGCAGCGTTGACGGGGAGGTTGACAGCAAGACCACGCTTGATAAGGATTTTAGCATAAAGTGGTCTCAAAATGATGATATGACAGTCTTTGCTGAGGATGGAGCCGGATATCCATTTACGCTTCAGACAATCGATGAAACAGGAAAGATTGCAGCATTTGCCGGAAGTGTTCCCATTTCAGACTCTTACATGGCTGTCTATCCCGGAGGGGCGGCAGAATATAATATGGAGTCAGGTTCCTTTTCGTCAGCATTGAAGACTGTTCAGAAGGTGGCGGACAAGACCTTTGCTGATGGAGAGAACCTTGCAGTGGGAAAATCCACAGGAGAAGATATAAGTTTCAAGAATGTGGGTGCGATTCTCGCTGTGAAATGCCCGACCAATTACGCTTCAAGTGTAAAGCTCATAAGTCGCAACCACTCCGTGAAGATGACCGGTCCGGCAATCATCAGTTATAACGATGGAGCGCCGATTGCGACTCCGACTTCGGATGCAGTGAATTATGTTCAGATGAATTCGATTGCCAGTAAGTATAACAATACCTTCTATTTTGTTGTATATCCTGGTAATTATTCCGACGGTTTCGACCTGGTGTTCGTGAACTCGGCAAAGACGCACGCATCCGTGATCAGCAGCAAGACTGCCCTCGACCTCAAGAGAAACGACAATGTTCTGCTTTATAATGGAGAATTTGTCGGGTGGAATGCCCCGGTAGCGCCGACCTCGCTATCTGTGACCGATACTAAGGAAGGGGGGCCATATGGAATACAACTGCAGTGGACTGATTCAAGATCAGCAGGTGACCTGTTGGACGGATATAATATATATGTAAGGAGAACAGATTCTTCGGAGGTGATCTTGAAAGGTACTACAGATAATACCAATTACTTTATCAGCAATCTTACCTCAGGTTATGATTACGACTTCGGAGTTCAGTCCGCTGGAGCCGCCGGAAAGAAGGATTCAGAGATTGTCTGGGTGAAGAATGTCCGTTACCGGAATCCGGCCACTCCTGTTCTCTACCCTTTTGAGACTGAGCGTGGTTCCACCCCGGTATTGGCGGATATGACCCTCTGCTATGGCGGAAATCCATCTCGTGAGCCAGCGCTTTGGGATAAGGCAAGATGGAAACCGCATGTTGTCTATACAAGTCAGGATGGAAAGGATTATTGGCTTTTCGATTCGTTCCTTGCTCTTGAGTTCAGCACAGTTGATGATGGCACGGAATACGTATATGATCTTGCCAATACAGAGAAACTTTCCGCAGGAAAAGAACAGTGGATCCAGCAACTTGATTACTGGTTTGCATCTTCGTCAGGATTCGCTGCGCTCGATGACTGCATTGATGAAGCGATTGAGACAGCTGGACCATACCCACGCAAGCGATATGTCGTATTCTCCCTCCCTGATCCTGTATATTTCCAGAAATTCGCCGATAAGACTTCTTCAACGAAGTATTGGGGAGAGATTGATGGTGTTGAAATGGATTTTTCTCTCGTAGAGCATAGGCAGAAGGCATATATCTGGATGGTTGATCAGGTGCGAAAGCGTTTTGTAGCCCAAAACTACAAGCATATTGAACTTGCGGGATTCTATGTCCTTCAGGAGTGCTTGTCCGAGACATATAACCCACAATACAAGAAGTTCAAGACCGTCATTTCGAGACTTGCTCAATATTGTCAGGAATGTAATCAGGGTCTTTATTGGGTGCCGTACGGCTACAGCAAGTCTGACGCAGGTCATAACCAGGCTATAACGACATGGCGTGAATATGGTTTTACTGCCACCATTCTTCAGCCTAATAAATATTGGGATACTTGGAGAGATTGGGCAGAGATATGTAATACCTATATATATAATAATGGCCTTGGAATGGAGTTCGAGTTTGAGGGCTCTCATGGTGAGGGAGGATGGAGCAGCAGCGAAACACCGAGAGTAAGTTCGTCGATCTTAGAGACTGTCAGGACAAGTTATGATGCAGAGGGAACTCCTGTTGGAAGTCCAAATCCGCAAGCAGCGAGAAATAAGGCCCGTTTCAGGGAATATATGGCCAAGTGTAAGGAGTATGGTATATATGGAGAGAGAATGCTTGTACTTTACACAGGATCTAATGCCTGGACCGAATTGGCGACTTCTGCAGATGAGAAGGATAAGGCGCTTTACCACGAAACATGCTGCTTCTTTATTGATAATCCTATCAAGCTTGGCGGCGGAATTGATTCCGGAGAGGACGGTGGATCGGATGCAGGTAAGTTGACGGATCCTACAGGGGTGTTCGTTGAGCAGAATGACGAGACTTCTGCTATCATGTCGTGGGTGGATAACTACGACTCGGAGAGCGGATACAGGGTGTATAAATGCACTAACGGAGACATGTCAAGTCCTGCAACTGCAGACAGGGGTGAAAATGTGGACACCTATCAGTTCAACTGGCTTACAGAAGGAAACTCTTATACCTTTGGTGTACAGGCCAGAGGAAAGGATGCGACATCTCATTCAGGAGTGGTCTATGCCCCGGAATATAAGGTTCTGAATTGGGAAGAACTCCAGTCTTTCAATTCGGATTATTATCAAGGAACAACCACATTCACCGGAACATATCGCGAATGTGGCGCTCCGCAAAGTCCGACATGGAAGCAGACTGGCAACACTGCTGGAACCTTGACCTGGAGCTGCTGGTCATCTGCTGAGACAGGATTCAATATATATGTCCGCAAGTCCACAGAAACTGCATGGGCAAAGTCTCATCTGAGAACAACAGCAGAAGTGAATGCGACTTCGGCTGAAGTGACCGGTCTTGAGTTGGGTGCGACATATACATTTGGAGTACAGACCAAAGGAAAGACAATGGCCCGCAATTCCAATATCGTTGATGTCGGCACATATGTGATCTCTGTGGTCGATCAGGCTGAGATCAAAGTCAATTCAGTTTCGTCGATGTATAGTTACATTGCAGTGGATTATTCTGCAACTGGCATAAACGGCAATCCGGAAAAGGGTCTGTGGGTAAGCACTTCCACTGATGATCCGTACACTTCCACTGATGGAGTGAAACTCAAAGGTCCGGCATTCCCGTCATCTTCAAAAACGATAAAGCAGTTGATTCCGGCGTCAAGATTGAATCCTTCCATCCAATACTATATACGTGCATACGTGTGGGATAATTCCTCTGGGAAATATATCTATAGTGATGTCTCTCAGATTCAACTTGCTGCGCAACCCGAGCCGATCTCGCTTTCATGGACCGAGGAGTCTTATTCGGAACTTCCGTCTGCTGTCAAGGTCTATAAGACAACGTCCACAATGGAGGGCAGAAATTTCAATGCTTGGTATGCAATCGCAGATCCTAAGGAGGTGGATTTCCGTGTGATGTACCCGGAAGCCGTAGGCTCAAAGCAGACAGTGGCGACGCAGGCGACTAATGCCGGGGATTGTTATGTTCTGATCAATGGTGCGATTTTCGGTAATTATAATATCGGTGCAATCATCACTGAGGGTTCCATGACTCAGCAATGGCATGGAGAAATCGAAGGATGTTATTGGGCAACAGACAATCAGTTGTACAATATTACCCGTGCTATGATCGGTGTGGATTCCAATGGAAATCCTGGTGCATATTGGGTGGGAGTTCCGTCTCAGAACAGGTTCTTCTATTATTCTTCACCGATGACATCGGTTGTAGGACAGGCGAAATATGATTCTGTGAGTGAGACATATCCATATCCGTGTGTGGAATGGGATCCATACTATGCGATAAGTTGTGGCCCGATGCTCGTGTATGACGGTAAGATTATGGTGGACCATAGTAAGGCCGGAAGTCATTATATGACCAATTACGAGTGTTGGGATGCGAACGGCGTATATTATGGTAATCCAGACAGGACGGCTTTAGGTGTGACAGAGGATGGAAAGATTGTCTTGTTTGTCTGTGATGGTCGAATTGATGCAAGCAAAGGTGCATATTTGCCTGAGTTGGCGAGAATAATGAAAGGATTGGGATGCAAGTATGCTATGAATCTTGATGGTGGCGGATCGACAGGAATGTGGGTGAAGGGTCCTGGTATGGTCAATTATAAGGATGACAGTTGGAGAACAGTGAAATCCACTTGTGGTTTCTTTGCAAAATAACATCATGATGAAGAAGATCGTTGTATTTTTTCTGACAATTATGTCGCTGACGGCACTGTCGGCTCAAGAGTATATGTTTAACCGTCATCCACTGGTGGAAACAGACTATGCTGAGTTGCCAATCGGTGCCATCAAGGCACAGGGATGGCTGCACGACCAGCTTGTGATGCAAAAGGATGGTATGACCGGTCATCTGGACGAACTCTATCGTGAAGTCGTGGGTCCAGACAATGCCTGGATCGGTGGAGAGGGAGATACGTGGGAGCGTGGACCCTATTGGCTTGACGGACTCGTTCCACTGGCATATCTTCTTGGTGATGAGGAACTTATTGCAAAGTCGAAGGTATGGACAGAAGCTATGCTGACGATGGTTCATGAAGACGGCTATTTTGGAAATAGAATTTCACGTAAATACATCGAAGGGTTCCAAAGAGGCAAGGCTGAGGATTGGTGGCCAAAGATGGTTGCCTTGAAGATTCTCAAGCAATACTATATGGCGACAGGAGATAAGCGTGTCATAGACGTCATGACCGGATATTTCAGATATCAACTTGCGAACCTGCCACAAAAACCTCTTGATCACTGGACATTCTGGGGTGAATGGCGTGGAGGAGACAATCTGGACATGGTTTATTGGCTGTATAATATCACGGGAGATGAGTTCCTTCTTGAACTGGGTGACTTGATTCACAGTCAGACCACCCCTTGGACTGCCATGTTTTGGGGAGAGACAAACGAACTCAGGACTCAGAATTCCATGCACACGGTCAATCTTGCCCATGGCTTCAAGGAGCCGATAATATGGTGGCAGAGATCGCATGATCAGAAGGATTTCGATGCTCCCGAGAACGCCTTGAAGATAATGAGGCAGACATTCGGTCTTCCTACAGGTCTTTGGGCGGGTGATGAACAGGTGCATTTCGGTGATCCGACCCGTGGATCGGAGTTATGCACTGCGGTGGAGATGATGTACTCTCTTGAGGAGATGCTTCAGGCGACAGGAGATCTCAAATGGGCAGACCATCTTGAAAGAGTGGCATATAACGCCCTTCCGACTCAGGCTACGGATGCCTATGATGGACGCCAGTATTATCAGCAGACCAATCAGATTGCATGTTCTCGTGAGTGGAGAAATTTTGTGACGCAGCACGAGGATAATGACAATCTTTTCGGTGTACTCAACGGTTATCCATGCTGTTCATGCAATATGCATCAGGGATGGCCTAAGTTTGTCCAGAATCTATGGTATGCAAGTAAGGATGGTGGTCTCGCAGCATTTGTCTATGCCCCATCATCAGTTACAGCCAGGGTAGCGGAAGGCATCGATGTCAGACTTGATCAGGAAACCGCTTATCCTTTCGGTGAGACAGTCAATATCTCGGTTGATTTTGTTTCGAAGAAGGTCAAAGCAGCTGAATTTCCGCTGTACTTCCGCATTCCTAAGTGGTGTAGCACAGCTTCGGTACTTGTCAATGGTGAGGTGGCTCTTGATGCTCCGGAGGCGGGCCAGACCATGTGTCTGCGCAGAAATTGGAAAAAAGGAGACACTGTGACTCTTACTTTCCCCATGAAGGTCACCATCAGTCATTGGTATGACGGCGCAACAGTAGTTGAACGTGGCCCGCTTGTGTATTCTCTCAAGATGGAGGAAAAGTGGGAAAAGCATGAGTTTGAGGCCTCATACGAAGGAAAATATGGTCCATATTATTATACCTGTGTGTCTGAAACACCATGGAACTATGGTTTTCGTCTGAAGGACATGACAGAGGAGAAGATGACTGAGAATTTCAAGGTTGAGGTGAAGAATGATGTGGAACTATATCCATGGAACACAGAAAATGCCCCAGTAAGCATCAGAGCGAAGGCTGTGGTCATCAAGCCATGGAAGGAATATAATGGTTCGACTGGCCAGATTGCTTATTATCGTGAGGATGGAGACGATACTGGAGAAGAAGTGTGGATAGAACTCATCCCTTATGGCTGCACGACTCTGCGTATAACAGAATTCCCGACACGATTGTAACAGGTTGAAAAGAAATAAAAATTAATGAATATGAAGAAACTGATATTATTTACGTCAGCTGCATTGACCTTTGCAGCATGCTGCAGTAATCCGAAATTTGACGGTCCTGCTTATCTCAATCCTGATGCACCGGTCGAGGAAAGGGTGGAGGATGCTCTTTCCCGCATGACACTCGAGGAGAAAGTGGGAATGACCACAGCACAGTCTAAATTCAGCTCCAGAGGTGTTCCAAGGCTTGGTATTCCAGAGGTATGGCACACTGACGGCCCGCATGGAATCCGTCCTGAAGTTCTATGGGATGACTGGGATCAGGCAGGTTGGACAAATGACTCATGTACGGCTTTCCCGGCACTTGTGAACCTTGCAGCAACATGGGATAAGGAGATGTCTCTCCTTTATGGCCGCAGTATCGGTGAGGAGGCGCGCTACAGAAAGAAGGACATCCTTCTTGGTCCTGGTATCAATATCTGCCGTACTCCTTTGAACGGACGAAACTTCGAGTATATGGGAGAAGATCCGTTTCTGGCAGGTCAGATGGTGGTTCCATACGTGAAAGGCGTACAGGAAAACGGTGTTGCAGCCTGTGTGAAGCATTATGCGGTGAATAATCAGGAATTCCAGCGCACCCAGTCCAACTCAATGGTGGACGATAGAACATTATATGAAATTTACCTCCCTGCATTCAAGGCTGCAGTTGTTGATGGTGGAGCATGGGCAATCATGGGTTCATACAATCTATATAAAGGTCAGTTCAACTGTCACAATGAGATACTGCTCTGTGATATTCTCAAGGGGGAATGGGGCTTTGATGGCGTCGTGGTGAGTGATTGGGGTGGTTGCAGAGTCAGCGAAGAGGCTGTTCGTTACGGACTTGATATCGAGATGGGAACATGGACAAACGGTCTTCGTGGTGCTGCAAGCGACAGCTATAGAAACTATCATATGGCTGATCCGTATCTCAAAGGTCTGCGTGAAGGAAAATATACGACAAAGGAACTTGACGACAAGGTCCGCAGAATCCTGCGTTTGATTTTCCGCACAAGCATGCGTAAGGAGCCTAATTATGGCCGTTTTGTGTGTCCGGAACACTATCAGGCTGCGCGTGATATTGCAGCAGCAGGAGTTGTGCTTCTTAAAAACGACAACAATACCCTCCCGTTGGATGTTCCTGAGGGTGGAAAGATTGTCCTTGTGGGTGAAAATGCTGTCAAGAAACTCGTTGTAGGAGGCGGTAGTTCAAATCTAAAGACTGCATATGAGATAAATCCGCTTGAAGGTCTTCTGGCTGCTTATGAAGGTATTGCAGAAGTTGTCTGGGAGCGTGGATATGTAGGAGATACAGGTACATCCTACAATCTGGTCGATACTGGCCAGGACCTGTCTGAAGACCGTACTCCGGAGCAGCTCATTTCGGCTGCGGTTGCTGCGGCAAAGGATGCAGATTATGTGATCTTCATCGGAGGTCTCAATAAGAGTAAGCATCAGGATAACGAGAGTACAGACAGGTTCGATACCTTCCTTCCATATGGTCAGGAGGATGTCATAAAGGCGCTCGCAGAGGTGGCCGAAAAGTTTGTTGTGGTGAATATTTCCGGATCTCCAGTTTCTATGCCATGGGCAGATAAGGCTGACGCTATCGTTCAAGGATGGTATGGCGGCACAGAGTCAGGAAATGCTCTTGCAGATGTCCTCACCGGCAGGGTCAATCCGTCAGGAAGGCTTCCTTTCTCGATTCCGTTCAAATATGAGGATGGTCCAATCAAGACAGATCGTCAATATCCGGGAATCAAGGAGGAGGGAGACCAGTTCTGGCAGACATATTACGACGAGGGCGTATATGTAGGTTACAGATGGTACGACACCAAGGGTGTTCCTGTGCAGTTCCCGTTCGGTCATGGTCTGAGTTATACCAACTTTGAGTATAGTAATCCAAAGTCATCCAAGACTGTAATGAAGTCTGATGGCAAGCTGCAGGTTTCTGTTGATGTGACCAATGTGGGCCAAAGAGATGGAGCAGAGATCGTCCAGCTCTACATCGCAGACACAGAGGCAACGGTGGACCGCCCTTCAAAGGAGCTCAAAGGTTTCGAAAAGGTCTTCTTGAAAGCTGGTCAGAAGAAGACGATAAGCTTTGAAATAGATGCTGACGATCTCAGTTATTTCAATGCAGACAAGCATGAATGGGTAGCAGAGCCAGGAGAATTCCGTGCTCTCTTTGCCAGATCTTCCGCAGATGTGAAAGCCGAGGCTGTCTTCACATTGAAGTAGAAATATAAGTTTTTATTTCTTTAAAATGTTGTGTCGGATTCCTGACGCATCAAGTTCACGGATGAAATCAGATGTCACTGCAACCTTGAACTTGCGCGAAAGGAATTCGATATTCCATTTCTTCTCAGGATCGTAGAGGAACATCGTCAAAGGCACTGTTCCCTTGTTGGATTTGATCATCTTCACAAGTTTCTCTCTGAACTCCGGGGTGAGCATGGAGGTGGTGATGCTGATTGAGAATCCTTTGATGAATGTGTCCGTGACATTACCGAGCAACATGATCTTCTTCACGCGGAACGCATATGGAGAAGTCTTTCCCTTTGCCTTTTCCTCCGGCTTGATATAATATTTTTCCTCGATATCACCTTCGATGAAGATAGCGCTGTTCACCTGCATATAGCTCATGAACGCCTCGTGATCCTTTCCAAAGAGAGCGATCTCGTAGCTTCCGTTATAGTCTTCAATCACGGTCTTTGACCAAGGACGCCCTGTTTTTGTGGTCATCATCTGTACAGAAGTGATGAATCCAGCGATATATGCCTTCTGTTTGGTCTTCTTGGCCTCACAGTCTGCAACCAATGCATCCAGCTCGCTGACTGAACATGTTGTGAAGTTCTCGAGTTCGAAAGAATACTGGTCCAGAGGGTGTGATGAAAGGTACATTCCCACGAGTTCCTTCTCCTGATGGAGTTTGTCAAGGATATCCTCGTCTCCCACCATTGCAGGAATCTCCGGCCTTTCCGGTTTCATTTCCTCCACCTCTCCGAAGAGCGAAATGCTGCTCTCCATACTGTCCTTCTTGTACAGTTCTCCGTATCTCAGGAGCACATCAAGGAATATATCTCCGTTCTTGTTAGGTAGAGTGAACTGCTTGCGGCAGATACCGAAGCTGTCGAACGCTCCTGCGTGCAGAAGTGATTCAAATGCCTTTCTGTTTACCACGCCTGACATACGCTCCACAAAGTCGTAGATATCAGCAAACTGGCCGTTTTCTTCGCGTTCCGCAAGGATTGCGCGCACGATATTGTCACCGAATCCCTTGATACCTCCAAGTCCGAAGCGGATTTCGCCCTGCTTATTCACGGTGAACTTGGATTCTGACTCGTTGATGTCCGGATTGAGCACCTTGATACCGTTCTTCTTGCAGTCATCCATGATCTTCTTGATCTCATCCATATTGGAGAGATTCTTGGTCAGGTTGGCTGCTTGGAATTCGGCAGGGTAGTGTGCCTTTAACCATCCGGTCTGGTAGCTCACCCATGCATAACATGTCGCGTGTGACTTGTTGAATGCGTATTTCGCGAACTCCTCCCAGTCGCCCCAGATCTTCTCCAGCACTTCCTGCGGGTGTCCGTTTTTGGTTCCTCCTTCGATGAAGATGCCCTTGAGTGAGTTAAGGAGATCAATGATCTTCTTACCCATCGCCTTACGAAGCGTGTCGGCCTGACCACGGGTGAAGCCGGCAAGCTTGCGCGACAGAAGCATAACCTGCTCCTGGTATACCGTAATACCATATGTATCCTGAAGAATCTCCTCCATGCGCGGAAGTTCGTATGTGATGGGCTCGCGGCCCTGTTTACGTTCTACGAAGGCAGGGATATAATCCATAGGACCCGGACGATAGAGCGCATTCATCGCAATAAG
>JAZKYT010000014.1:0-3796 GCA_045612265.1 Candidatus Cryptobacteroides sp. | reverse complement strand
CTTGGCTCACAGAACGACATGGCTACGATCCGACTTGAAAAAGACGAAAGTCTCCAGACCGCTTTTCTTTCACATCCTAGCCGAAGGCGGGGATGTTATTGACGGGAGGATTGTTGACATTATGCTGGAGCTTGCGGAAGTATAATGGCAACAGTCCGATTCCTTATGCCCATTAGGGCAAGTCTTCTGACAGCTGTGCTGGCTGAAGTCTTGCACGGACTTTTATGTGCAGCGAGGGCGTCAGCGAGTCTTCGAGGATCTGCTTGCAGTCCTTGAAGTCTCGCCTGTGCGGTGGGAATGGATAGGTTGCTGGTTTGGCTTTGTGCAACAAAGACAATCGAGCGACACCGCTTTTCAATTATAATCACTACCTTCGCAGAAGGGAGATGCACGTTCCCTCGGTCTGGGCCAAGGGCAGGAGCAGGTATGGATAGCTTGAGTCTTATGGCTTTTACCGGAGAAAAGACTTAAGTCTCAAGACCGATTCTGTTTTAATCGAGCGGCAGCGAGTTATGGATGGTCGTGTTCTTTCGCTATCGCTCAAGCGACTTCGTCGATGACTAGCGATCTGCTTGCAGTCGTAAGAGGATTAGTTCCGCTTTTATATATAATAAATGCCTGGCATTTGCCAGGCACGTATCTCAACCAAGTATGAGTGCACATTATAACAGCATCTCCAGCTTGGCATCCAACATATCCTCATAGAGCTCTCGTCCGATAATCAGTCCTGTTGAGCAATCGATGAGGATGGAGGTTGGAACTGATGTTACAACATATGACTTCCACTCCGGCATACTCATTCCGCCGATGACATCTATCCAGCCAAAGTCCTTTTCCGCCACCAACTTTTTCCAAACTTCGGTGTTGGTATCGCAAGAGACCGTATAGACTTCAAAACCATTGTCCTTATATTTCTCATAGGTTTTGGCGAGTGATTCCATATACATTCGGCATGGACCGCACCAGGTTGCCCAGAAGTCGATATATACATATCTGTTCTTCGGGTTATTTACAACGTCGGAGAGTTTGATCATGTTGCCGTTGACATCAGGATATTCCATATCGATGTAGTATGGCTTGACATCGCATCCTTCAATGGCCGGAGATACGAGCAAGAGCCTTTCCAATTCATCATTCAGCTCCTTTGTGAATGCTTTCTCTTTTAAATATGGCTCCAGTTGATTGATGTATTCAAGCAGTATGCTTGGATGAAAACCTTTTGTAGACTGCTGAATCAACCTGACTGACAATGCATTTCCGGCATTCTCTTCTAAAGCTGATGTATACAGTTCCCTACACGCTTCCATCCCTTTCAGAAGTGACTGCTCACCCATATTTTCATTGAGTTTACTCTCCATTTTTAATAGATAATCATTCATGGGAGTTCCTCCAACTCGAGCTTTTCTCGCATCCTCGGCAGAACCGGTCAATGTTATGATTCCCGGATCATTGAAGAACTTATGAAGACGAGCGAAACAACCTGCGTGCAGGAATACCATAGTCGGTTCCTCTGCACTCACTTCGAACCTGAATACGCCATCATGATATTCTGTCGAATCTATCACTTCGCCATCGTTCCACATGTCTGTCATATAAATCCACCCGTCTCCTTCAAGGCCTGTCAGATTGCCTTCAACTATACATGTCGGAGTCGAAGTTTGTGTACAGGATGCCATAGCAACCAGGGTGGTAATTGCTAATATGATTTTTGTTGGTTTCATAAGGATTTTATTGAACTTTTGTAAATAGTTCCAGTCGCAATCTGAATCACGAGATATGAGAATACTACACAGAGTGCGATTAGCGTGAAGTACTTTGTGATTCTGTGGGCGATGTATCTGACATTGCCGGGCCTTGTCCGGATTTATCTCCTTGAAGTCGCTGTAGACGATCTGTGTAACATAGGCACAATAAGTCATGGCGAGCGTAAAGAATGAGTTCCAGAACACCATGTCGAGTTCCTTGATCTTGTCAGTGTTCAGGTAGTTCAGAACCAGCTGAAGTGTGAAAAACAGGACTCCAAAGATGATCGCCCTAACAAAGAATTTGGATTCCCAGCGAAGTCTGTATGGCTTTTTCATAACAATAAGAATTGATAAGTTTATATTCTTCCACGCAAGTTGTAATTATCTTCCTTCACAAAGTTAGCATATAAAAGTTTTGCAAAGTATGAAAAAGTATAAAATCTTACTATTGTAACACGTTGATTTACAATAGTAAACAAAAATCTTCATTCGTCCTCTTTTCCAAAAGTCTTGCAAAGCGGCTTTTAAGAGGACTTTTGAAGAAAATCGGGAAGGTGAAGGGTGGTTTGATGATTAATTCGTATGTTTGTAGTTACTGCCTTGGGGAATGGAATCGAGCGGCAGTGTATTATGGAGAGCAAAATGAGAAAACAGATATTGACGATACTGGCTGTCGTTGTGACGGCTATGACGATATTTTCCTGCAATGATGCGAGGAAGAGCGAGACCTATAGGCTGCTGGAGGATGTGGATTCGTATATTGAGGCGAGGCCGGACAGTGCTTTGGCGGTGCTGGAGGACATTGACAAGGATGAGCTGAACACGCGAGAGGAGAAGGCGAAGTATGCGCTTCTGACGTCGATGGCTCTGGATAAGAACTACATTGACAGGACTGATTTCGAGGTGCTGCAGCCGGCTATCGATTATTATGAGGATCATGGCAGTGCGACTGATAAGCTGAGGACTTTTTATTATCAGGGAAGGATTTATCAGAATGGTGGGGATGATGAAATGGCGATGGAGTGTTTTGTGAGGGCTGTGGAAGAAGGAGAGAATTCGCAAGATCACTTAACAAAGGCTAGAACGCTTTATGCACAAGGCTTGATTTACAGCAGTTTATATGACTGGGAACGTCTTATTGATGTTAGCATTAAAGCAGAGTCATTGTACAAAGTATGCAAGAAATACAGCCTACAGTTGAATTGTATAAGCAGAATCACAAATGCTTATACGATGTTAGGAGAAAAAGACAAAGCCTTTGAGTATCTTACACTGAGCAAAGAGATATTTAGTACTGCGAATTATCAGAGTAAAAGTATCTTGTTAGCCACCTACCTTTCATACCTGGCAATATTTGAAGAGCATAATGAACAGGTAATCTGTAATGCAATCAAAGAATACATCTCTATCATTCCTAAGGAGTATATTGATTGGTTAGCAGTCGCTAATACATATATGACCATTGGATTCAAAGGTGAGGCAGTAGAATCTCTCAGCAAGTATGAGATTGCAGAAGATAAGAAACAAAATGTCAAGTACTACGCCCTTCTGTCTGAGTTATACGATAAGAAGGGATTGCATTATGAGTCTCTATTGGCATATAAAAAATATGTCACTCTTTCTGATGAAATCGACATGGCTGTATATCTTCAAGACACCAAATTCATTGAAGAACGTCACCAGTTGGAACTGAAAGCACTCCAGGAGAAGGAAGCAAAGATCAGAACAGCACTTATCTGCATCATCGCTCTCCTCATTGCTCTGATAGCAATATACCTTATTCGCAAGCAACTTCAAATCCGCACCGCCGAAAAGAAGCAGTTGGAGATCGAGAAGAAGAGGTATGAACAACTCTATGCAGACGCCATTGCTGAACGTGATGCTTTGACAAAAATGATCGAGGACTCAAGCGTGAAGGATGAGACAAAGGCTGTCATCAGAGAGAGGCTTGAGGTGCTGAACAAAGTGATCATTTCTCACATCACAGATACAAGTTCTGCGAACAAGAAGGCATTCCAGGAACTGGAGGCTCTTGTGGCTGACAGAGATTC
>JAZKYT010000013.1:0-27043 GCA_045612265.1 Candidatus Cryptobacteroides sp. | reverse complement strand
TGAGGTGCATGTTTTTCTCTTTTTTATTCAAATGCATCTTATTTTATTATCGTCTTCAAATCAGACTGACATGATAAAATTAATTTATGCCGGACAAAAATATTTTTTAGCCTTGTGCAATCATAAAAAAGAGAAATATTTCAGATAAAAAAAGGAAAAATCACGACTCGTCTATTGTTAAAGGCGGCAGGCTTGTGGAAATTTGCTGCCTGTAAAATAATATCGGGAGAGGATCATGGAATATCAAAAGAGAGAGAAGAAGATGGCTGTCTGCCTCGAATGCGGGGATAAGATAAAATATGGCCGGGTCGACAAGAAGTTCTGCTGCGAAGAATGCAGGACCAGACATAATAACAAAATGGCGAAGAGCAGCAGAGCCTACAGACGCAGGATCATGGCTCGTCTCAGCAGGAATTATATGATCCTGGAGCAGCTGATCAAAGCAGGGGAGACTGCAGTTGAACTTGCAGATCTGATTTCTGCCGGTTTCGTTCCGGATGCTGTTACCGGTTTTCACAAGAACAGATTCAAGTCTGATGAGTATTGGTGTTTTGATATTAAATACAGGATGACAGATTCCCGTGTATATTCCATATCGAAAATCCGGAATGTTTCGTTAACTTTGCAGATTGATTTGGGATAATAATAATCAATACCATTATATTATGACTAAAAAACTACTTATTGCAGGCGCTGCACTTGCACTTATCAGCAGTTGTAACATGAAGAATCCACTTTTGACAGAGTCTTCGGCACCATTCGGAGCTCCTGAGTTCGACAAGATCGAAGATGCACATTATCTTCCTGCTTTCGAGGCTGCCATTGCAGAGGCGAAGGCTGAGATTGATGCTATTGTGGCAAATCCTGATGAGCCTACATTCGAGAATACAATCGAGGCTATGGAGTATGCCGGCGAGACTCTTGACAGAGTAGCTGGAATCTTCTACAACCTTATGGAGGCAAATACAAATGATGCAATGCAGGAGACTGCCGAGCAGATATCTCCAATGTTGACAGAGTACTCGATGTATGTATCTCTCAACAACGACCTTTTCCAGAGAGTTAAGGCTGTTTATGAGAAGAAGGACGAGCTTGGACTTGCTCAGGACCAGATGAAAATCCTTGAGGAGAACTACAAGGGCTTTGTCCGTGGTGGAGCAAACCTCTCTGACGAGGACAAGGCTCTCTACAGCAAATGGTCTGAGGAACTTTCTCTTGTGACCCTTCAGTTCAGCAAGAATGTACTCGCAGCTACAAACGCATATACCCTCCATGTTACAGATGAGGCTGACCTCGCAGGTCTTCCAGAGTTTGTAAGAACAATGGCGGCTGAGACAGCTGCAGAGAAAGGTCTTGAGGGATGGGCATTCACTCTTCAGGCACCAAGCTACAGCCCGTTCATGAAGTATAGCCAGAACCGTGAGCTTCGCAAGCAGCTCTGGATTGCATACAACTCAAGAGCTGTCGGTGGCGAGTTTGACAACTCTGACATCGTAAAGCAGATCGTTGACCTCAGAATCAAGATCGCAAACATTCTCGGTTATGAGACTTATGCTGACTATGCTCTCGAGAACAGAATGGCAAAGACTACTCCAACCGTGAACGAGTTCATCAAGAACCTTCTTGAGCCTTCTATGAAGTATGCGAAGAAGGATGTTGCTGATGTTCTTGCATATGCAAAGAAGAATGGCTTCGAAGGCAACAGACTCGAGTCTTGGGACTTCTCATACTGGTCAGAGCGTTACCAGGAGGCAGAGTACTCACTCAGCGCAGAGGAGCTCAAGCCTTATTTCCAGCTTGAGAACTGCATCGACGCAGTATTCGGTCTTGCTAACCGTCTTTATGGCGTGAACTTCAAGGAGCTTAACAATGTTCCTAAGTATCACGAGGACGTGAAGGTATATGAGGTTACAGATGTGGATGGTTCACACCTCGCTCTCTTCTATGCTGACTTCTTCCCACGTGCAAGCAAGAGAGGTGGCGCATGGATGACTGAGTTCCGTGGTCAGAGCATCAAGGATGGTGTTGAGAAAAGACCTTTCATCAGCATCGTATGCAACTTCACAAAGCCTACAGCTGACACTCCTTCACTCATCACTCATGACGAGTTCACTACATTCCTCCACGAGTTCGGTCATGCGCTTCATGGTATCTTCGCAGAGGGACGTTATGGATCTCTCGCAGGTACAAACGTATCACGTGACTTCGTTGAGCTCCCATCTCAGATCATGGAGAACTGGGCGTTCGAGCCAGAGTACCTCAATTCATTCGCTAAGCACTATCAGACAGGTGAGCCTATTCCTGCAGAGCTTATCGAGAAGGTTGTTGCAGCTAAGAACTACCTCGCTGGTTATGCACAGGTTCGTCAGCTCCACTTCGGTTACCTCGATATGGCTTGGCATACACTCAAGGAGGTTCCTTCAATGAGCGTTCTCGATTTCGAGACAAAGACTCTCGCTCCTTATGCAGTAATGCCTGCAGTTGAGGGAACAGCATTCTCTACTTCATTCTCACACATCTTCTCAGGTGGATATAGCGCTGGCTACTATTCATACAAGTGGGCAGAGGTGCTTGAGGCAGACGCTTTCTCACTCTTCAAGGAGAAGGGAATCTTCAATACAGAGGTTTCAAACTCATTCCGTGAGAACATCCTCTCAAAGGGTAGCGTTGAGGATGCAGACGTTATCTACCGCAACTTCCGCGGTCATGATCCGCAGCCTGAGGCTCTCATGAAGAAACTCGGACTTACAAAGTAAATTACTGGATGGAGGATGTCCGTTTGCGAACATCTTCCACGGAAACATAGCGAAAGCGTGGCAGATCCGACCGTTGAGGCGGGTATCTGCCACGCTTTTCCTGTATAACCGTGCTTGATGTCTGCAAGGTCAGGCCCAGGATGGGGGATGCCTGCAGGCAAAGCGATTTATGCGATCTTCTGAGTAGAATCCTTAGGCTCCTTGAAGAGGATCATGAAGAGGATTGCAACTACAACTGCGTAAGCTGCGAAAGTGTACCATGCTGCACTCCAGTTAGGCTCTGCAGCGTTGTAAACGAAGTAGTTTACGACTGCCTGTGCGCTGAGTGTACCGATAGTCGCTCCGATACCGTTTGTCATCAGCATGAAGAGACCCTGTGCACTGTTCTGGAGCTTCTCGCTTGTGCGCATGTTTGTGTAGAGGGCACCTGAAATGTTGAAGAAGTCGAATGCAACACCGTAAATGATCATTGAAAGGATGAGCATCCATACACCTGAACCAGGGTTGCCTGCGCCGAAGAGACCGAAGCGGAGAACCCATGCGAACATGGCGATGAGCATCACTCTCTTGATTCCGAAGATTCTCATTGCCACAGGAATGAGGAGGATACCGAGAGTCTCTGAAACCTGAGAGATGGAAATGAGGGCATTTGCATTACGTGCACCCCATGTCTGTGCAAATTCAGGAACCTCCTTGAAGTGTGAGATAAATGGGTTTGCAAATCCGTTTGTAATCTGGAGGGCAACACCAAGAAGCATCGAGAAGATGAAGAAGATTGCCATCTGTCTGTCCTTGAACAGCGAGAATGCGTTGAGACCGAAGCGCTCTGCAAGTGTCTGTCCTTCTCCTGTGTTCTTGTTGCATGGACATGCTGGAAGAGTGAAGCAGTAGAGGAGCATTGCAATTCCGAGGACACCTGAAACGATGAACTGGTTGTATGAGTGCTGGTACTGTACGCCTGCTCCGTTCTTCATGAAGTTTACGAAGAGCATTGCGATGATGAAACCTACTGTTCCGAATACGCGGATAGGAGGGAAGTCCTTGACAGTGTCATATCCGTTTCTTTCAAGAATGTTGAATGCAACAGAGTTTGAAAGAGCGATTGTCGGCATGTAGAAAGCCACGCTGACAGCATAAAGACCGAAAAGGATGCTGAAAGAAACATCTGTTCCTGCAGTCATTCCGTAAAGACCGGCTCCTGCCATTGCAGCTCCGGCAATACCGTGACAGAGTCCGAGGAGTCTCTGTGCTGGAATGAATTTGTCCGCTACAATACCCATCAACGTCGGCATGAAGATGGATACGATTCCCTGCATTGCGTAAAAGATACCGATTCTTGTTGCAAGTCCGACTGATGCGAGGTAGCTACCCATTGAGGTGAGGTATGCACCCCATACAGCCCACTGGATGATGTTCATCACGATCAGTCTCAATTTGATTGAGTTATTCATACTTGTATTATTAATTATTTGTTTACTAAAACTGTGATGATGTGGAATCCCCACAATCAAAAACAAATATACGAGATTTTGCTGAAAATTGTTATCTTTGAAGGTTAAAATCGGAAGAATGAAATTTGTAAAGACACATAATGACCCTAACTCATCTGCGCGCTGCGGTATCATCACCACAGACCACGGACAGATCGAAACTCCGATCTTCATGCCTGTGGGAACCGTGGGTTCGGTAAAGGGTATATATCATAGAGACCTTAAGGAGGATATCAAGGCGGAAATCATCCTCGGAAACACATATCATCTTTATCTCCGTCCGGGACTCGACGTGCTCAAGGCTGCCGGCGGACTTCATAAGTTTGAATCATGGGACAGACCTATCCTCACAGACAGCGGCGGATTCCAGGTCTTCTCTCTCAGCCCGATCAGAAAACTCACTGAGGACGGCTGCATATTCCGTTCACATATTGACGGATCCAAGCATATCTTCACCCCTGAAAACAATATGGACACCCAGCGTATCATCGGTGCCGACATCGTTATGGCCTTCGATGAGTGCTGCCCTGGTGATGCCACATTCGAATATGCAAAGAAGTCACTCAAGCTCACACAGCGCTGGCTGGAGAGATGCGTGAAGCATTTCGATGAGACAGAACCTCTGTATGGATATTCGCAGGCACTTTTCCCTATCATTCAGGGATGTGTGTATCCGGAACTTAGAAAAGAGGCTGTTGAGCACGCTGCCACCCTTGATCGTGAGGGTTATGCAATCGGCGGACTCGCTGTGGGTGAACCGACAGAGAAGATGTATGAGATGCTTGAAGTAGTCTGCCCGATTCTTCCTGAGGACAAGCCGAGATATCTCATGGGAGTGGGAACTCCGGCCAACCTGCTTGAAGGAATCGAGCGAGGTGTGGATATGTTCGACTGCGTGATGCCGACAAGAAACGGCCGTAACGGAATGCTCTTCACATGGGACGGTATCATGAATATGAAGAACAAGAAGTGGGCGGATGACTTCTCGCCACTTGATCCTAAGGGAGCCTCCTTCGTTGACCATGCATACAGCAAGGCTTATGTCCGCCACCTTTTCGTGGCAGGTGAGATCTTCGCAGGCCAGATTGCCAGCGAGCACAACCTTGCATTCTACCTCGACCTCGTGCGCGAAGCCCGTAAGCACATCAAGGCCGGAGACTTCAAGGCATGGAAGGATGAGACCGTAAAACGAATAATGACAAGACTGTAATCAGATGGAGTTCGATCTCAGACCAAGGAAACTTGACTTATATATTGTCAGCAAATTCATAAGCACGTTCTTTGTGGCGTTGCTTCTGATCATCGGCATCGTCATCATCTTCGACATCAGTGAGAAGATTGACGACTTTGTCGAGAAGGAAGCGCCGCTTGGAGCCATCATATTCGACTACTACCTGAACTTCATCCCGTACTTCATGAACATGTTCAGTCCGATGTTCGTGTTCATAACGGTGATCTTCTTCACGTCGAAGATGGCTGCAGACACGGAAATCGTGGCCATACTCTCCTGCGGAATCAGTTTCCACAGGCTTATGGTCCCGTATATGTTCTCAGCGACACTCATTGCAATCCTGTCCCTTTGTCTGAACCTGTTCATAATCCCGGATGCGAACAAGACCCGACTGGAATTTGAGGAACAATATTTCAAGAACAGCAAGACCAAGAGCGTAGGACGAAATGTCCACTATCAGATTGCTCCGGGCGAGTTCGTGTATGCCGAGTCATTCAGCGCATGGAATAACACGGCTTACCGTTTTACCCTCGAAAAGATTGTGGATCACACACTTGTGTCAAAGCTCTCTGCAGAGACAGCGGTATATAATGAAAAGAAGGACTGCTGGACACTCAAGAAATATTTCATCAGAGAATATAACGAGGACCTTACCGACAAGATCCGCAGCGGTAAGCAGTTGGATACCGTTATTGCATTGTCAGTTAACGACTTCTACCTCAATGAGAAGACTGTTGAGACCTTGACTTATGAAGAACTGAATACCCAGATTGCCACTCAGAGAATGCGTGGAGACGGCAATGTGAAATATGCTTTGATTGAGAAGAATACCCGTTTTGCGCTTCCGTTCTCAGCCTTCATCCTCACCATCATGGGTGTGGCCCTGTCTTCAAAGAAGCGCAGAGGAGGTATCGGATGGAATATCGGTATCGGAATCGCGCTGGCCTTCACGTATATCCTGTTCCTGAAGTTCAGTCAGATGTTTGTGTATACGGATACTTTGCCGCCGGCAGTGGCTCTATGGCTTCCTAATATCGTCTTTGCTCTGATTGCGGGATTCCTGTATAAGATTGCACCGAAATAGTCTTTGTATTCAAGTTGATGAGAAGCCAGTGACTCCGACACCGGATGATGGCTCTACTCCAGATCAGAAGGATACAACCGAGGTTCCGGCTCCGACCCCAACCCCAACTCCGACCCCAACTCCAACACCAGAGGATGATCTTGCTCCTGAGATCAAGAGCGGTGATGTGGTCCTTGCTCCGAACGTACATGCTGAGAAGTTCGTTTCTGAGGTTACATACCCTGATCGTGACTACTCATATTCTGTAGTAATGGATTACTATGGCGGATATAACGGCAACCTCAAGTAGGGTGATTCAATGTTGAAGGCTGAAGGTGGTGAGAAGACACGCGCATGTATGCAGTTCATCATTGACTGTATCAAAGCTGACAAGCCTGTGATCTACCACTGCTCTCTTGGTCGTGACCGTACAGGTACTCTTGGTATGATCATCCTTGGTGTTCTCGACGTAATCGAGGGTGACATCTCTAAGGAGTACGAGGTTACATACTTCTCTCCAAGAGGTTGGAGTATCGCTGAGTCTGAGACTTACAAGACATTCCAGAATAAGCGTACAACATGGGCATATAAGCCAGCTGCTGAGTATATCTGGGCAGGTAAATATCCTAATAATACTTACGAGTTTGTGGATGATAAGGAGTCACCAGACTACACTCCGTTCTCAGTTCGTATCGAGAAGTATCTCCTCGACATCGGAATCTCACAGGCGGATATCGACACATTCCGTGAGCTCATGCTTACAGAGCCTTATCCATCACTTGCTCCAACAGTAGAGTAATCAGATATTTCAAAGGCACGAAATCTTAGCGATTCCGTGCCTTTGTTTTGTATGTCCAAAATGGATTAGTCTACGAAGACGTTCCAACCGAATACATCCTCGATCTCACCACGCTGGATACCCTTGATGTAGTTGTAGAGCTTGAGAGACTTAGGACCGCACTGGCCGTCACCGTAAAGGTATACAGTCTCCTCAGTTGACTCGAGGAACGGCTTGTCAACGAGCTTGTGAACAGGAGTGATCACAACTGCAGTACCGCATTCTCCGACCTCCTCGAATGTGCTGAGCTCCTCAACTGCAACCGGTCTTCTCTCAACCTCCATTCCAAGGTGTGCAGCAACTGTCTCGAGAGACATGTTGGTGATTGAAGGAAGGATTGAATCAGACTTAGGAGTAATGTATGTATTACCCTTGATTGCGAAGAAGTTCGATGAGTTGAACTCGTCGATGTGAGTCTTTGTTGCTGGGTCAAGATAAAGGACAGCCTTGTAACCCTGCTCGTGTGCAACGTTCAAAGAGTAGAGTGAGCAAGCGTAGTTACCACCTACCTTGAATGAACCTGAGCCGTTAGGGGCAGCTCTGTCGTAGTTTCTTGCAATTACAACGTCTACAGCGTCAAGGGCGCCACCAACGTATGCACCTACTGGCGAACAGAGGATCATGAATGTGCTCTCCTTTGATGACTGAACGCCAAGCTGCGGGTTAGAACCGATGAGGGTAGGGCGGAGGTAGAGTGATGCGCCAGACTCCTCATATGGTGGAAGGTAGTCGATGTTCTCAAGAACAACTCTCTTACACATCTCAACAAACATCTCCACAGATGGTGCCTCGATTCCAAGGTATTTTGCAGATCTCTGGAGACGCTTTGCGTTCTCCTCTGGTCTGAACAATCTGATTCTGCCATCCTTGCCTCTGAAAGCCTTGAGACCCTCAAAGCACTCGATAGCATAATGGAATGCACCGCAGTATGTGCTCACCTTGATGTAGTCATCAGTGTGGCTTTCTACAGGTGTCCATGCGCCATCCTTGAAAGTTGTAGTAAGGATGGTGTTTGTCTTTGTGTACGAAAATGTAAGTTTGCTCCAGTCGATGTTTGCCATGATATTTCTTAGATTAGTATTTCAAAAAGTTGATTGTTTTCGTTGATGTATTCGTAAGCGAATCCGTTCTCTTTCATTCTGCTGAGGAATGGTTCGAAATCCTCCTTAGCCGCAAGCTCGATTCCGATGAGTGCAGGACCGAAATTCTTGTTGGTCTTCTTGATGTACTGGATGTGTACAAGGTCTGCAGACGATCCGATTACGTTCTGGATGAATGAGAGGATTGCGCCGGACTTCTGAGGGAAGTTCACGATGAAGTAGTGCTTGAGTCCTTCATGGAGAAGTGACTTCTCGCGGATCTCCTCCATACGGGTGATGTCGTTGTTGCTGCCGCTGACGATGCAGGCAACTCTTTTTCCCTTGATCTGGTCCTTATACTGTTTGAGTGCTGCCACAGCCAATGCTCCTGCTGGCTCAACTACGATCGCACTCTTGTTGTACATATGGATGATGGTTGTGCAGACTGCTCCCTCAGGAACGACCACGATGTCATCAAGCACCTGCTTACATACCTCATAAGTGAATGAGCCGGCCTGCTGAACAGCTGCACCGTCCACGAACTTGTCGATTTCTGCAAGCTTGATCACACCGCCGTTATCGATGGCAGCCTTCATGCAAGGTGCACCTGCAGGCTCCACTCCGATGACCTTTGTCGATGGAGACATCTGCTTGATATATGAACCAAGACCTGATGCAAGTCCGCCACCTCCGATAGGAACGAAGATATAGTCAAGCGGCGCCTCTGTCTGCTTGAGGATCTCAAGACCGATTGTTCCCTGACCTTCCATTACCTTAGGGTCGTCGAATGGCGGGATGAATGTCTTGTTGTTTTCCTTTGCGAATTCGATTGCAGCTGAGTTGGCTGCATCGAATGTATCACCTGTGAGAACGATCTCGATGTACTCCCTTCCGAACATACGCACCTGCTCGATCTTCTGCTTAGGTGTGGTTACAGGCATGAAGATGGAGCCCATGATCTGAAGCTTGCTGCAAGAGAATGCCACACCCTGGGCGTGGTTACCGGCACTTGCACACACGATGCCGTTCTTCATGTTCTCAGGATCGATCGAACGAATCTTGTTGTATGCGCCACGGATCTTGTATGATCGTACCATCTGAAGGTCTTCACGCTTCAGATATACCTCAGCACCATAGATGTCTGAGAGATTGTTATTCTTCTGGAACGGTGTAGGGGTGAGGATTTCCTCAAGCACGCCGGAAGCCTTTTCAATCGCTTCAACAGTAGGGAAGTACTTAGTCTGTTCCATTGATATTACTATTTAAAATCGGATTTT
This sequence comes from Candidatus Cryptobacteroides sp., assembly GCA_045612265.1. GTDB lineage: Bacteria > Bacteroidota > Bacteroidia > Bacteroidales > UBA932 > Cryptobacteroides. The sequence continues at coordinate 17,309 of JAZKYT010000013.1, read as the reverse complement.
AATCCAATCGTCAAAATTATAACTAAAATTATATATTTCCTAATAATTTTTATTGCCTTGCGTTATATATGTAATAACGTGTCAGTTCAATATGATAAGTGCCAGGGAAGGGTGGTTGAATTCCAGCTTCACATTGTCCTGGGATGCCTTGTTCAGGGTTGCCTTCCACCAGTTGTCAAATACGACACCGTCTGTCTGATATTCAAGTCCCGTCGACTTGATGTTCAGGCTGCTGTCCGGAGAAAATATCGATACGCTACGTCCGATTCCGCAGTCGAACTCAGTGGTGTCGTTTATCGCGAATATGGTTCCCTCGTCAGTTACGGCCTCAATCATGATTTCGCCGAGGTTGAACATACGAGTATATTCCATCAGAAGCGAAAGGTTACCGATAGTGTGGTCGGCCCTTCCGCCAGTGGTGCCTAATATATATAGGTTTCCGATTCCGGAAATATTGTTCAGGGCCCAACGTACAGCTTTTGTCTGGTCGTTGTGTTCCTGCTCACGTTCCTTCACTATGATGTCTGCATATTTCTTCTGCCATGAAGCTGGCAGAGTGTCCATGTCTCCGATAACCAGGTCAGGAAACTTCTCCTCTCCGAAGATGCTCTCGCTATGTCTCATGAATTTCTTCAAGGCTCCGTCGCAGCAGATTATGAAGTCTGCCGTGCGGAGGAGGTAGCGAGGGTACTCAGTCTTGGGGAACTGTCCGTCGCAGATTATGACCACTGTCTTATGCATGGTGTCCCGTTATCTGAGATGATGTTCCCTGAGAAGTAGTATAGCTCATCGGCTCGCGGAATCCGATTAGGAACTCCTTGATTGCCATTCTCTTCTTGCCGGCAAGCTGAAGCTCGGTCACGGAGATTGCTCCGTCCGATGTCGCGAATGCAAGATATGTCTTTCCGTCAGAAAGGACTGTTCCCGGTGCAGCTGATTCAAGTCCGCAACCTGCAAGCATTGCAGCATATTCTTCGCCTTCCACCTTCACGGTCTTGTATATCTTCATCTGGAGAACCTTTTCATCCTTCACGAGCTCAGTGAATGCTGCTGGGTATGGGCTGAGACCTCTGATGAGGTTGTATACATATCTTGTCTTGCAGTTCCAGTCGATATGACAGAGCTCGCGTGTGAGCTTCGGTGCCGGGCGGAGAATCTCCGATCCCTGGATGAAGCTGCTCTGTACTCGCATGTCAACATTGTTCTCGATGATTGCCTCGACTGTCTGAACCACAAGGTCTGATCCGATGGCCATGAGCTTGTCATGAACCTCTCCGACAGTTTCATCAGCTCCGATGAGGCACTGCTCTCGGTACATGATCTTACCTGTGTCCATGCCGTCGTCAATCATGAATGTCGTCACGCCGGTAGCCTTGTCACCGTTGATCACAGCCCAGTTGATAGGGGCTGCACCACGGTACTGAGGAAGAAGGGCTGCGTGGAGGTTGAATGTTCCGAGGCGAGGAATCTCCCAGACTACCTTAGGCAGCATTCGGAAGGCAACCACAACGAACATGTCCGGCTTCCACGCCTTCAATGCCTCGAGGAATTCAGGGTCCTTGAGAGAAATCGGTTGAAGCACAGGGATATTGTGCTCGACTGCATATTTCTTGACAGCACTTTCATTTATCTTGAGACCGCGTCCGCTCGCCTTGTCTGCAACTGTCACGATACCCACAATCTCATATCCCTGCTTGACGAGTGCATCAAGTGGTGCGACTGCAAATTCAGGGGTACCCATATATACGATACGGGTCTTTTTGAACCTTTCTGTAATCATTGCCTTTATTTTTCTGAAGCCATTCTTGATGGCGTCCATATTGAAGATTGCCGAGTCGTTTATGGCCTTCCATGTGAGGTAGAGACCTGTCGGAAGGAGGATGTAAGTCGAGATGAACACTCCGCTGAATGCACTCACGGCTCCGTCCTTGGCAAGCTTTGTACCGGAGATGTCGATAACCCAATATGCCACGAAGAACAGTACTGAGATGATCGCTGGGGTTCCGAGACCACCCTTTCTGATCAGGGCACCAAGTGGAGCTCCGATGAAGAAGAATATGAAGCAGGCGATCGAGAGAGCGAACTTCTTGAGGATCTCGATGTCAATCAGGCGAAGAGTAAATGTGTTGTAGTATCTCTCGCGCGAATATGACATCAGGGTGTTCCTGACCTCCTCTGACTTTTTCTTTGCATTTTCAGTTGCTGCGATTTCAGCCTGGATCGATTTCCACTGTCCTATGTTTTCTGGCATGAACGGCGTCGTGCTCTTTGTTCTTGAGATAGTGTCGAGCTGGCTGTTATATCTGAGCGTCCTCGATCTGCTAAGAGATTCGATGTTCTTTTGCTTTCCGGCTTCATTCTTCCTGCCCACAGAGTCCTGTGACTCAAGGAGCTGTGACAGGTTCATTGACTTCACCTGGTCGTTGAAGCGGCTTGAGTCTGACTTCTGGAACGCATAGTTCTCCAGGGTGATGATCATTTCCTGCTTGTGGAAATCGATCTTCTGGAGCTGGAGAGAGGTGTCCTTGTACTGCTTGTTGTTGGTCTCCTCGTAGTTCGTGCCGTCATAGAGCGTGAAGGTCAGATAGTTCTTTCCCTTCGCCATCTTGATCATGGCTGAGTCTGCAATCGTGAGGCTGGTGTTACCCTTCTTCTTGGTGTGGTTATACACCATCACACCATGCATCATTCCTGTCTCGTCGTTGCGCTCGTCAACTCGGAGGATGTATCCTTCAATACCGTTGTAGAAGGTTCCTGCCGGAATCTTGATCTCTTCCTTCGTTCTGCTGATATCTTCGCGGAGCTGATAGATGTTGTTATATGCAACAGGGATCAGGTCGTTCGATATGAAGAACGCTCCCACGCTGATTATACCGCAGACAATGGCAAGCGGAACAAGGACTCTCTGGAGCGAGATGCCGGCTGCCTTAATTGCAAGCAACTCGTTGTTCTCACCGAGTGTTCCCAAGGTCATCATCGATGAAAGCAGGGTGGCAAGAGGGAGCGACAGTGGCAGCAGGGTTGCGCTGCCCCATCCTAAGAATTCAAGGATTACCTTGAAACTCAATCCCTTACCAACGAGTTCGTCGATGTATAGCCAGAGGAACTGCATCATAAGAATGAATACGACGACCAGCAGGATCGCGATAAACGGTCCTATGAATGATTTCAATATGAACTGGTCGAGTTTTTTCATCCCTATCGTGTTGCTGATTCAATCATCTTGTCAAGCGCAGCTGCAAGGCCGTTCACGTCCTTTCCGCCTGCTGTCGCAAGACCAGGCTGTCCGCCACCGCCACCGAGAACGAACTTAGCAGCCTCGCGTACATCAGCACCGGCGTTGTGACCGGCTTTCACGAGGTCTTCTGTGTACATAAGAAGAAGCTGTGGCTTGCCTGCAGCCTCGAATGCAGCAGCGATCATGAGGTTCTGAGCCTCCTTCTGAAGCATGAATGCAGCATTCTTGAGCATAACCGGATCCATTGGGGTGTCGATCTTCACAACGTTCACGCCGTTCATCTCGACTGCCATGCCCTTGAGTGTGCCCTTGAGTGCAAGAGTCTTCTCCTTTGCGATCTCTTCCATCTGCTTCTTATATGCCTCATTCTCCTCAACCATCTTGCGGATTGCACCTGCAAGGTCAGGAACGTTGTTGAAGAATGATTTTGCTGTGCGGATTGTCTCAGCCATCTCGTCTACGAGAGCCTCAGCTCCAACACCGGTAGTTGCCTCGATACGGCGTACACCAGCAGCAATTGCAGATTCTGAAACGATTCTGAAGAATCCGATCTGACCGGTTGCAGCAGCGTGAGTACCACCACAAAGCTCGCATGAATCACCGAACTTGATCACGCGGACAGTGTCGCCATACTTCTCACCGAAGAGTGCCATGGCGCCCATTGCCTCAGCCTGCTCCATTGTTGCATTGCGGTTCTCCTCGAGAGGGTAGTTTGCACGGATGAGAGCGTTCACGCGGCTTTCAACCTGCTTTGCCTGTTCCTCGCTGAGCTTCTCGAAGTGTGAGAAGTCGAAACGGAAATATTTGTCACATACGTATGAACCCTTCTGCTCCACATGTGTTCCGAGGATCTCGCGGAGGGCCTGGTGGAGAAGGTGAGTTGCAGAGTGGTTGTTCTCAATCTGACGTCTGCGCTCAGCATCAACATGGAGGCTGAAGCTTTCAGTACAGTCAGCAGGGATGCGCTCTGCTACATGGATTGTGAGGTTGTTCTCCTTGATTGTGTTTATGATCTGGATCTTCTCGCCGCTCTCGGAGAGGATATATCCTGTGTCACCTACCTGACCACCCATCTCAGCATAGAACGGAGTGCGCTCGAACACGAGCTGGAACATGGTCTTGTTCTTGGCCTTTACTGTGCGGTGACGTACGAGCTGAACGTTCTCAAGCTCTGTGCAGTCATATCCGAGGAACTCGATGTTCTCGCAGTGTGCGAACTCAACCCAGTCACCAGACTCGATTGCAGTTGCGTTGCGGGCACGGTCCTTCTGCTTCTGGAGCTCCACCTGGAAGCCTTCGATGTCGATCTTGTATCCCTTCTCAGATGCGATGAGCTCTGAAAGGTCGATTGGGAATCCGAATGTGTCATAAAGAACGAATGCGTCCTCACCAGAGATTACCTTAGTCTCAGCTGACTTCGCCATGATGTTGTCCATGAGGCGGATACCTCTGTCGAGTGTGCGGAGGAAAGCCATCTCCTCTTCCTTGATCACGCGCTCGATGAGAGTCTGCTGCTTCACGATCTCAGGGTAGAACTCACCCATGTCGTCAACGAGCTGCTGCACGAGACGGCAGATGAAAGGCTCGTTGAAACCGAGGAATGTATATCCATAGCGTACTGCGCGGCGGAGGATACGACGGATAACGTATCCGGCCTTCACATTTGAAGGGAGCTGACCGTCAGCGATAGAGAAGCTGATTGCACGAATGTGGTCAGCGATCACGCGCATTGCGATATCTTCTTCTGTAGTGTTGCCGTATTTGTGGCCTGAAAGCTCCTCGATCTTGGCGATCATGCCAGTGAATACATCAGTATCGTAGTTTGACTGCTTGCCCTGGAGAGCCATGCAGAGGCGCTCGAAGCCCATACCTGTATCCACGTTCTTGTTAGGGAGGAGTTCAAGCTCGCCGCTGGCCTTGCGGTTGTACTGCATGAACACGTTGTTCCAGATCTCGATTACGAGGTGGTGATCCTTGTTCACGAGTGAAGCGCCTGGTACTGCTGCTCTTTCCTCGTCGCTGCGCAGGTCGATGTGAATCTCAGAGCAAGGGCCGCAAGGACCTGTATCGCCCATTTCCCAGAAGTTGTCCTTCTTGTTGCCGAGGAGGATTCTGTCCTCAGGGAGATGCTTCTTCCATGCCTCCATAGCCTCTACGTCGAGAGTTGTGCCATCAGCCTCCGAGCCCTCGAACACTGTAGCATAGAGTCTCTCCTTGTCGAGCTTATATACCTCAGTGAGAAGCTCCCAAGCCCAGTCGATTGCCTCAACCTTGAAGTAATCGCCGAAGCTCCAGTTTCCGAGCATCTCGAACATTGTATGGTGATATGTGTCGCGGCCGACCTCCTCAAGGTCGTTGTGCTTACCGCTCACGCGAAGACATTTCTGGCTGTCTGCAACTCTTTTCCACTTTGCAGGGCTATTGCCAAGGAACCAATCCTTGAACTGGTTCATACCGGCGTTTGTGAACATGAGAGTAGGGTCGTTCTTCACAACCATTGGTGCCGATGGCACGATCTGATGACCCTTCGAAGCGAAGAAGTCAAGGAATGCTTTTCTGATTTCCTTTGAAGTCATATATATATACGTTTTTTATTTTTCAATTTGCAACCTGCAAATTTACTAAAAAAATCGGAATCTATGCTTTCCAAAGGGCGCCACAAACAATTTTATATACAAAATGCACTCGATATCCGTCATGTTTGGAATATCGAGTGCAAAATCTATTAAAAATTGTACTTGTGCGAAGATAATCAGGAGATTACTTCATGCGCTCCTTAAAGAATGCTTTCCATTTGGATTCCCAACCTGCTGGGTAACTGTGTCCCATCTTAGGATCCACGATCATCACCTTGTCCTCTGTGTTGAGGTTGTTGAAAGGTGCGAAGTTGGTGTGAGGTGGGCAAGTTCCATCCTTGAGACCGCTGCTTGCATGAACTGCACATGAAATGCGGGTTGCAAGGTTCTTGGTGTCAAAGTATGAAAGGAATGCATACATTTCCTCGTCAGTCATTGTGCCCTGGTTATCCTTTGCCACATTGCCTGGCCAGCTTACAATCTGGAAATAATCCGGATAGTCACCAAGGAATGCAACGTTTGGAGCGATGGCTGTGAACGGGTAGTCACTGAGTGCAGCACATGCATATGAAAGTGCGCCACCCTGACTTGATCCCTCAGCAAAGAGATTGTTCATGTCGCTTGTCTCGCGGCTTGCCATGAAACGGACTGCCTGAACAGTATCCATGAATGCACCACGATAATAGAATCCATTCTTGTCACCGAAATTGAAGCCGAACCAGTTGTATTCATCTGTCGGTTTCAGAATCGATGCATATGTGCAAGGGTCTGCTGCATACCACTCTCCATGCTCTGCAATCCAAGAATCCTTCTTCTCATAGGCAGCTGCGCGATTGTTATGGTACTGTCCGCGGGTCGAAAGATAGAACTCAGTGTATTCTCCGTTTCCTCCGGAAGGAACAGTGACGCTGCCGCCACGGTCGTCCCAACCGAAGAAATGCATGAGTACGGGATGCTTCTGGCCGTCCTGTGGCTCTACGAAGAAGCCGCGGACAATCACAGGGTCGCCTTCAAGTCCATTAGGAACCGACTGCATCTCCACCTTGTAGATCTTATGTGTTGAGGTTGATTTGATCTCCTGAAGAGTCACAGTTTCTCCTTCAATAAGTTCAGGAAGCTGTGCCTTGGCAGTAGCCCAGAATTCATCGAAATCCGGCTGCATGTCAGGTGCAGAGACAATCTCTGTCGGTCTGATTCCAAATGACAGACTTGCTGCGTTCTTCCTGTTCACCAGGCAACGGGATGAATAGAAACCAGGCTCAAGATCGGTGTTGTAGCTCAGCTGGATCTCGGTAACTCCAGAAGGGGCAACTTCAACGCTGTCAATCCTTGACTCAAGCGATGCACCTTTATCTGTAGTGAGTGTCAGCTTGACTTCAGCCTTGACAGCAACCGGGTTAGGATTGTTTATCTTGAGAGTGAATTCCGGGTTCTCATCAAAGATCATGTCGTCAATGATATCGATTTCACCCTTCAAAGCCTCAAGCTTCACCTCTTCCTGAGGTTTATTATCAGGCTGTTCCTGTTCATCCGGACCAGGGACAGGTGCTGGTTTCTCGCAGCCTGCAGGCACGAATGCCATACATGCTGCAGCTGCGAGAATAAGCAGACCTTTCTTAATCATAATTAGATGCTCTTAACGATTTCACACATCTGCTCGTACTGCTCTTCCATGCTCTGGAGAAGCTTGTACTGAGCGTGAGTACGTACAAGGTTGTGCTCTGGATAAGCAGTCTTGTAGTACTTGTCGCCGTCGATGTAGTCCATGAGGAAGCGGAGAACCTGCTCGAATGTGATATATCTTGCAGAGAATGCAAGCCAATCAAGCTCGCTCTGAACCATAGATGCCTTCTGCTCGTGGAGGTAACCCTCTGTGTAAGCCTTGAACATAGCGAGGTCCATGTTCACATTGTCGAGATTCTTATCATCCTCAGCACCTGTGTTGGTGTATGAACGGATAGCGTCACCGAAGTCGTTGAGTGAAGTTGAAGACATCACTGTATCGAGGTCGATCATACAAAGCATGCTGCCGTCAGCCTTGTTGAAGAGGATGTTGCTGATCTTTGTATCGTTGTGAGTAACGTGCATTGGAATAGTGCCATTCTCAACGAGTGACCAGAAATCAAGCATTTCCTTTCTGCGTGACTCGATCCATGAGATCTCCTCCTGGAGCTCGGCAACACGACCTACAGGGTCAGCAGCGATTGTCTCATCCCACTGCTGGAAACGCCAACGGATATTGTGGAAGCCCTTGATTGTCTCGTTGAGTGGCTGAGTGAAGTCTGAGAGAAGAGCCTGGAAACGACCGGTACCGAGACCACCCTGATAAGCAAGCTCAGGAGTGTCAGCACGTGATGGGCTTGTAGTGTCAGGAATGAAGAGGCACACTGCCCAGAAGTTTCCGTCTTCCTCAACATAGAGCTTACCATCCTTTGCAGGGATAACTGTAAGAGTCTCGCGGAGCGGATCCTGAACCTTAGCCTTGATATGCTCTGTAACAGCCTTGATGTTCTCCATCATACCAGGTACATCAGGGAAGATGACATGGTTCTTGCGCTGAAGAATATAGTTAGGGGCATCACCCTCAGTCTTTACAACAAATGTATCGTTGATGAATCCCTCGCCAAGAGGTTTGATTTCTGCAATCTCACCAGCCAAATCAAACTGGTTTGCAATCTTAAGAAGTTTTGCTTCCATATTATTATGCTTGTTTTAATGTTATTTCACCGAAAAATTCAGGACAATGGAAATTAGGTTGAGGGAGGTCGATAGGAGACCAGCTGAGGAAATGTGGCTGTGCACAGCAGTCGCCGCACTTATAGAAATTACCCTTGAGCGTTGCAGGGACTTCAGACAGCCCAAGCAATGAGAAAGGTATGATCTTCAGCATACTCCACTCCTGACCCTCCTTCTGAATGTCAATTGCTTCGTGTGCAAGAGATGCGATTGTTCCGATCTGCTCCATCTGCTCGGGACCGAACATGTCCGCGTCTGTCTTTGAGCGTCTGTATGCCGCAAGTGAAGTGCCGATGCAGTTGGTCTCAAAGTTATAATATCCCTCCTTGCCAGGAACTGAAAGGAAAATCTCCACGCAGCTGTCTTCCCATACAGGGCCGTTGGCCTCAAGGCTGACAGCACGCACGTGGTCCTCCTTTACATCGAAAAGCACCACGAGCGCCTTGTCTGTATGAGCTACATGAAAGCTGACCTGCGGGGCATACGGGTACTCTTTCCAGTTTACGCATGACAACGGAAATGCCTGGCTGCCTTCAACAGCAGCCAGGACATCTTCAAATGTCATTTTATCTATACCGGATAGATAAGTAGACTGTATCTTCATTACTTAAGGTGGAGCTTAAGACCGTCGAGCTTGTTCCAGTCACCGCGAGTGAAGTCAGGCATTACAACTGGAATGTTACCGTTCTCGATAGAAACTCTTGTGAGCTCGCCAAGGCATGACCACTCAGCAGCGTCATAAACGTCCTGGTCGAGTGGAAGACCATTGCGGAGACAGTAGATAAGACGGTAGTCCATGATGAAGTCCATTCCGCCGTGGCCACCTACCTTCTTTGCCATAGCCTCGATATCGCGTGCGATAGGGTGCTTGTACTGCTCCATGAGAGCGTCACGAACCTCGTCGCTGAGGTAAGCCTCACCATCGTTTGCAGAACCTGTAAGGTCATCAACAGCCTTCTGCTCATTGAAGTTGCGGCCCTCTGTACGGATTGAGTAACCCTCGTTAGGATATTTGTTAGCGAATCCCTCAGTACCCTCAACCTGATACATACGGTTGTAAGGACGTGGAGTAACTACATTGTGCTGGATCTCGATGATCTTACCCTTCTCTGTCTGGATGAGGGTGATTGTGTGGTCACCGTTTGCATACTCAGTCTCGCCGAACTGCTCAGCAACCTTGAGACCGTTGAATGCCTTTGTGTCCATTGAGATGAGAGTGTTCATCTTGTCACCTCTGTGGATGTTGAGAACCTGACAAGCTGGACCAAGGCCGTGAGTAGGGTAGACGTCACCACGGTTAACCTTGTTGAAATGATATCTCCAGCCCTCGTAGTAACCCTTCCAATATGGATCGAGGTTGTGGATGTATGCACCCTCAGCGTGGATAACCTCACCGAAGAGACCGTGCTGAGCCATGTTGAGAGTTGTGAGCTCGAAGAAGTCATATACGCAGTTCTCGAGCATCATGCAGTGACGCTGAGTCTTCTCTGCAGTGTTTACGAGCTGCCAGCACTCAGCGATAGAAGTTGTAGCAGGAACCTCGATTGCAACGTGTTTGCCGTGCTCCATAGCGTAAACAGCCATAGGTGTATGCATCTTCCAGTCAGTAACGATGTAAACAAGGTCGATGTCGTCTCTGTGGCAGATCTCCTTCCATGCATCTCTGCTTCCGAAGTATCCGTCAGCAGCTGGCTTGCCACGCTTAGCAAGAAGCTCCTGCATGTCATTTACTCTGTCTTCCTCGATGTCGCAGAGTGCTACGATCTCTACTCCGTCGATGTAAGTGAATCTGTTCACTGCGCCATCACCTCTGTCACCAAGACCGATGAAAGCAACGCGTACTGTCTCGATTGGATCAGCAGCGAAACCGATCATTGAAACCTGGTCAGCTGGACGCTCAGGTGTATTGTATATAGCGACACCGTTCTTGATTGTGTAGCCATACTCGTCGCCACAGCAGCATGAAGTTACGCTGAACGCAGCTGCAAGTGTAGCAAGTGCAATAAAAAGAATTTTCTTCATAATATTATTTGTTGTTATTAGTTATTTGCCTTGACTTCAATGAGGTAATCTCTTGTGAATGAAGGAGTGATGAATGGGTTTGCTCCGTCCACAGTGTAGGTCTTCAAATCGTCTGAAGCATACTCTGTCACTGTGTATGTCTTGTCTGCATCAAGACCTCTAAGCTCGATCTGCTCGCCATTCCACTCCTGAGCATAGAATGCATAGTACATTGCGCCGTCCTTTGCAATCACATGAGTCTCAGGAACATCGAAACGGATGTCGTAAAGGTTGAGGTAGTCACCCTTTGAGAGCATCTTGTCATTATAGATTGCAACCCATTTCTTGAGTGCGGCTTCCTTCTCTGGAGTAAGGAGGTATCCGTCGCCTCTCACGTTAGGGTTCTTCTTTGGCCATGTGAACTTGGAACCGATCACACCGCCGATACCGATCTGTGTTCCGTAGTCGTTCTCGTCGTCGCTGAGCTCGATGTGGTCAGCATAGTATGCCATGTCAGGAACCATAGCACCATAAACCTTTCTCTTCATACGGATCTGAGCACTTGAAGTAGGGTCAGATGCTACAGCCTGATTCATATGTGGAGTGAGGAAGAAGTTCATCGCGCAACCGCAAGGGCAGATCTGAACCACAGAATATGGCTTGATGTTACGTGCAGTCTCGAAGATATCCTCGAAGAACTCAGGAAGTTTCTCGATAGCTTCTTCCGGATATTCAAGGTGGCTGTGACGGTTGTGGTCAGGGAGACAGCAGTTGAGGTGCTGGCCATCAAGCTTGAGACCGTCGAATCCCCACTCGTCGATGAATCTCTTCACGAGATCCACTGTGTATTCGCGTGTTGTAGGGTTGACTGGAGAAAGATACCAGCTGTCCCACCATGTGATATATTCAGGAGCACCCTGAAAATCCTGAAGGAGCATCTCAGGCTTCTCTTTCAGTGCTTTGGTGTCAGGGTCTGCAGCAAGTGGAGCCCACCAGAGCTTCGCCTTGAGACCGTGCTTATGGATTGCATCAGTGATGCGTCTCATATCCTTTGTGCCGTTGAAACGGTTGTTTGTCTCCCAGTCGCCCTCTGCAATCTGGAAACCGTCATCCACGTCAACCCACTTGAAACCAAGTTCCTTGACCTTAGGAAGTGTTCCGAGTACCTCATCGACTGTGAAGGTTCTCTCATATCCCCAAGCGCACCATACAGCCTCGAATGCCTCTGGCTCAGATGCCTGAGGAACGTATCCTGCATAAGCCTCCATATATTTTGAGAACTGGCTGAGCGGGTTGAAGAAGTCGCCCTTGCCGACAGAAATGAACTGATTCCAGGTCTCGACAGTGTCGTCCTTTGCAAGTTCCACAGGATACTCAAACTCCTGAAGGAGTGACATGGTCACAAAATCCTCGTAACGAACTTTCTTTACCGGCATTGAGATGAGCTTGAGGTTAGGTTCGACAAGACCGGTTGAAAGGTTTGCATCACGTCTCCAGAGAGTGACCATAGGAATACCTCCGCCATAGTCAGTGTGATTCATTCCAAGATAGTTCTTCTGGTAGAAGCTCTCGTCCACAGGAAGAATCCAGTCATCACGACGTGCTGAAGAGGTCGGCTGGAATGACCATACAGTCTCGTCAGATGCAACGCTGAGCTTGTTTGACTCAAGAGCCTTGACAGTAAGGATCTTGTCTGAATGGTTCACATAGCTGCTCTGTGTGAGAACCATACCCTCGAATCCCTTCACCGCCTTCACGGTGAGCGTCTTCTCGATGTCGTAACCGTTCTCCTTCCACTGGCCGATGATAGTGTAAGTGGTACCAGTCTCGTCAGCAGTCTTCTTGACTTTCTTTACCTTCCAATCTTCGATGACAGCCTCATCAGCAATGAGGATGTTGGCAGCCTGGAAGTCGTCGAAATACTTCTGGGCACCTGGCGCAGAAGATTCAACCTTGAAATGCATGTTGCCGTCAATCTTGAGGGTGAGATCACCACTCTTGACAACAGTCTGACCGCAGCTTGCAAGCAGCAAAGCGGCGATTCCGATAAAGAACAGTTTAGTTTTCATATTTTAAATTAAAGGAGTGTAACATTGAATCTTTCTTCTGCAACCTTGGCTACAGCTTCACGTGAAGTGAATGCTCCTGTTCCGCCGGCTGCAGTGGTGTTGACTGCGCCTGTCAGGTTACCGTTGCGCTGGCAGTCTTCAAGAGGATGACCTGCCACGAATGCGCTGATGAAGCCTGAATTGAAACTGTCTCCAGCTCCGATTGCATCCACGACCTCCTTGTTGAGGAATGATGCCATGAAGTTACGGCTGCCGTCTTTCTTCACGAGAAGAGAACCCTTCGATCCCATCTTCACGACCATTGCGTTACCGATGTAAGGGAGAACTGCTGCGATTGCCTCTTCAACGTCCTTGGTGCCTGTGAGAGCCATAAGCTCCTTCTCGTTCGGAAGGAATACGGTCACGTATGGAAGAACCTTCTTCCAGTCCATTTCCCATTTTTCAACAGGATCCCACTGGGTGTCAAGAGAAACTGTCACTCCGTTCTCAGCTGCTTTTGCGAGCACCTTGTCGATGTCTCTGAGAAGAGCTGTCTGCATGAAAAGAGATGAAAGGTGGATGTGCTTTGTGTTTTCGAAAACCGAAAGATCGATGTCGTCATATCCCATGACATCCATTGCACCCTGGTATGTGAGGTTTGCTCGGTCTTCGCCGTAGCTCATACAGATTGTAGCACCTGTAGCAGTCTTTGGGTTTCTGATAAGATAGCTGGTGTCAACGCCGCGTGCCTCAAGAGAATCAGATACGAGGTTTCCGAATATATCCTCGCCGATCATACCAACGAAGCAGACCTTGCTTCCGAGTGATGCAGCGTTAGCTGCGAATATTGCTGTACTGCTGCCGAGGGTAAGAACCATGTCGGAAGCGAACTTCTCTTTGCCTATCTCCGGCTCAGACTCAATGCCATTAAGGATTACGTCTACATTGAGTTCGCCGATAGCTGCAATGTCAAACTTTGCCATAATAATCGATTATATAGTTTTAATATCAGGGCAAATATAATTTAAAAAACCAAACCTTTCGAATGATTTACAAAGAATTTGTCTAAAGAAATATGTGGTGATGCGTGTGTGCTGCGTGGTGTGGCTGATTTTCAATGGTTTATGTTAAAAATATGTAGGTTTCAAATATGTTTCGAAGTGTTTTGAAATGATATTTATAAGCGCTATATTTGCGCTCCGAAAACCACATGATCAATACAATGCAGGAAACTATATCATCATCGACAGGAAGACGCAGCGCAATACTCCAGCTTCTTAAGCAGAATTCCAATATTGCCGTCACTGAATTGAGCAGGAAATTCGGTGTTTCGGAAGTTACGATCAGGAAGGATCTGAACCTTCTGAAGGAGAGGAATCTTCTTGTGAGAACCCGAGGCGGAGCCATTCTTCACGAGACAAGAAAAGACGATAATGACACCAGCATCCGCTTCAAGAAACTTGCTAATTTCCGTGAAAAAAAGGCTATCGGACGAGCTGCCGCAAATCTGATAAAAGAGGGTGATACAATCATAATTGACTCTGGAACAACAGCTCTTCAAGTCGCTTATAACCTGCACAGATTCAGGAACTTGACAATTATCACAAATGCTCTTAACGTTGCCCAGGAGGTTCTCTCCTATAAACGTTTCAATGTGATTCTTTTGGGCGGAAATATCCGCAACGCCAGCGAGTCTGTGGTGGGTGCATTGGCCGAGTCCAATCTCAAGATGTTTTACTGTGACAAACTCTTCATGGGAGTGGATTCGTTCAGCGTCGAGAACGGACTTTCGACACCTAATGTTGAGGAGGCGAATATCAATCAGCTCATGATTTCAAGATCCAAGGAAGTGATAGCGGTATTTGACTCAAGCAAGGTCAATAAGCGGGCCCTTGCATTCATTGCCACCATCGATAAAATTGACAAAATCGTCACGGATGACGGCATGGACAAGGCCACCAGGTCCCAACTGAAAGCAATGGATGTGGAAGTTATCACAGTAAAGGCAGATCCTGTCTAAGTCATTTGATTCTGAATACTCCGGTTTCGTATTCCTCGAAACCTTCCGAACGATACAGATTCCTCGCCGAAACTCTTGATGGATTGGACGTCAAGTATATGACCGGCGAGGTTTCGTGTTCCTTGACATATTCTACAGCTGCCCTTACAAGGCCTCTTCCGAGTCCCATTCCCCTGCAGGAATCATCCACAATTACATCTTCAATCCAGTACTTTGCTCCTGATATTATCTGGCATGCCGTCAAGGTCAACATCCCTACGATCATATTTTCTTCATTACGTGCAACGAAAAGGTTGAAATCTGCATCTTCTAGCAGTTTTGCTAGACGATGATGATTCACCTCCGGTGCAGAAGGGCTCAAAAGATGCAGCAATCTGTCAATTTGAGCGGCAGATTCTCTTTCAGGAGTGTTTAAAATACTGATATTCATCTTGAAGTGGAATAGAAGATTTGACTTGCAAATTTAAAGATAATTATGAGTTTCGAAATATTTTTATAAACTATTAAACGTAAAATTTGATGATTTCGAAACATTGCGAAACATAACGAAACGGTATTTAAAGCAGCTGAGATATAATTTATATTGCTGTGTGTTAATGATTTACGTGTTATCCTAATGACAAATGTGCTAAATATGGCTCAGAAAAAACTTAAACTGAATATTTTTTTCAATTTAAAGTGATATTTTTGTGAGTTGTAAAATGGATAAACGCATTTAACGCCAAACAATATGTATACAGAGTTTCATACTTGGAAGGAGATTCTCCAGCAGCCGGATATGTGGCTGAAAACTTTTGAGATCGTCAAGAATAGAAAAGACGAGATCTCTGCATTTATTAAGAAGTATGTCGAGGCTGGATATGAGATTGTTCTCACCGGTGCCGGTACTTCAGCCTACATCGGTGATGCTCTTCAGTGGGCACTCTCCGGCACTCTGCTTCATGGAGCAAAGGCTGTTGCAACAACTGATATCATTACAGAAGCAACATCCCTATTTAATAAAGATAGCAAAGTTCTTCTTGTGTCTTTTGCCCGCTCGGGAAATTCACCTGAAAGTGTCGGAGCAATCAATCTTGTCAATAAAGTAGCCGGACAGACAGCTCATGTATACATTACTTGCAACGAGAAGGGAGAAATGGCTGTAATGGCTGACAAGAACCCTGACAACACGCTTCTCGTTCTTCTTCCTAAGGAAACAAATGATCTTTCGCTTGCCATGACAAGCAGCTATTCTTCTATGTTCCTCGCTTGCGCAATGATCGCAAACATCGAGAAGATCGAAGAGCACGAGTCACAGATCGCTGCAGTTGCAGAGGCAACAAGAGACGCTCTTGATAAATATTATGAAGCTATCAATGGCATTGCTCAGAGAAAATTCACTCGCGCGGTATTCCTCGGAAGCGGCGAACTCATGGGTGTCGCAGAGGAGTCAAGACTCAAGCTTCAGGAACTCACAGACGGCACTGTAATGTGTGCATTCGACTCATTCCTTGGTTTCCGTCACGGACCAAAGGCTGTGATTTCACCGGATTCAATTTTGGTTTACCTCCTTTCAGAGGAACCGTCAATCCAGAGATATGAATATGACCTCATCCGCCAGATCAAGGCTAATAACGAGGTGGCTGCTTATGTTGCAGTTTCTCAGTCTGTTCCTTCAATTGAGGCTGACTATTTTGACCTCAATGTAGTAATTGGTGCACCTGCAGAGGTTGAAAGATGCTACAAGGCTGTTTCATACGTTATTGTAGCTCAGCTTCTGGGATTCTACAAGGCTCTTGACCTTAAGAGAAGTCCTGACAACCCATCAGTTTCAGGAAACATCTCAAGAGTTGTTGAAGGCGTAACTATCTATGAATAACTATATGGCAAAGACAGAAAAACTACTTG
This sequence comes from Candidatus Cryptobacteroides sp., assembly GCA_045612265.1. GTDB lineage: Bacteria > Bacteroidota > Bacteroidia > Bacteroidales > UBA932 > Cryptobacteroides. The sequence goes on along the minus strand of JAZKYT010000013.1, from coordinate 803 downwards.
AGAGACTTGAGGCTCTCAGACAGGAGACCGGTATTGCACGTACGATTTTCGCCGTGTGCCCTAACTCTCTTTCTGTTATCCGTGCGGCTTATCGTGCGGCTAAGCGTAATCATGCTCCTATTTATTTCGCTGCTACCCTCAACCAGATTGATGGTGACGGTGGATACACAGGCATGAATCAGGCTCAGTTCACAAAACTCCTTAAGTTTGAGGCTGACAGAGTGAACTACACTGGCTGTAGTGTTGTAGCTATCGACCATGGCGGTCCGTGGCTCAAGGACAAGCAGCGCGTGGAAAAATGGTCGACTGAAGATGCAATGAATGGTGTGAAGAAGTCATTCGAAGATGCTGTTCTTGCAGGTTATGACCTTATCCATGTTGACCCTACTGTGGATATCAATGTTCCTAAGGGCGAAGTAATCGACATCAATGTCGTTGTTCGTCGTACAGTCGAGCTTATTGAGCACACTGAGCGTTTCCGTCGTGAGCGCAATCTTCCTGAGATCTCATATGAGGTAGGTACAGAAGAGGTTCATGGTGGTCTTGCTGACGAGGCTACATTCGATAACTTCCTCATCGGTCTCAAGAATGGCCTTGCTGAGGTGGGTCTTGCAGATGTATGGCCTTGCTTTATCGTAGGAAAGGTGGGTACAGACCTCGACACAGCGATCTTCGATCCTGAAGTGGCACGCAATCTTACTGCAAAGGTCCGCCCTCACGGCAGCTGGATCAAGGGACACTATACAGACGGCGTAAGCAACCCTGAGGAGTATCCTCTCAGCGGAATGGGTGCAGCAAACGTC
>JAZKYT010000012.1:0-48377 GCA_045612265.1 Candidatus Cryptobacteroides sp. | reverse complement strand
TCTTGGCCAGAATGATCTGTCAACACCGTCAGTGCTGTTGATCTCAGGGTCGATTCCTGAGTACTTAGTGAGAACGAATACGTTCTGGCATGAAGCTGCGATACGGATATTGCCAGCCCAGTTGCCGTTCTCCTTGAATGTATAACCGAAGTTGATGTCATCCATGCGGAAGAATGAAGCATTCTCAAGATAGTAATCAGAGAAGAACTGATAGTCGCCGCTGATCTTAGTGAAGCCAGACTTCACAGCTGCCTTAGTGAAGTTAGGGAGGTTACCTGCGTTCACATCCAAGTAAGCAGTCGAGTGGTTAGAAGCGAAGTCATTGAATACCTTATATCCTGCTGAACCGTGGCCGTTGAAGCCGAAGTCCCAGTTCTTGTATGAAAGCTTAACGTTCACACCATAGAAGAAATCAGGATTTGCATCACCTGCGCAGTACTTGTCATCGCCATTGATTACGCCATCATCGTTGCGGTCAACGAATGCATTCTGAACTGGCTTGCCGTCAGCATCGTAGAGCTGCTGGAATACCCAGTAAGAATATGGAGCGTAACCCACCTGGTGACGTCCTACATAAGAACCTGTACCGTGTGAAATGCCTGATGTATTGATGTAGTATCCCTCACGGTCAGTAGTGTTGAGCTTAGTGATCTTAGTGTCCTGGAATGTTCCGTTAACACCGATAGAGAGATGCCAATCCTTTGTCTGAACTGGGATTACATTGAGAGCGAACTCAATACCCTTGTTCTGCATTGAACCGACGTTTGTAAGAACCTGGTTACCGAAGTTAGAACCCATCGGAGTGAGGACGTTGTTGAGGAGGTCGTTAGTGTTGCGGAGGTAAGCATCAACGTTACCAGTGATTCTATCCTCAAGGAAACCGAAGTCAACACCGACGTTATAAGTAGTAGTAGTCTCCCACTTGATATCTGGATCGTAAGCATCTGGAGTCCACATGAACTGGAAGCCCTCAGCACCCATGTAATACTGCTGATATACGTCAGTAGAGAGGCCGTAGCCAGCAAGATGAGCGTACTCTCCGATACCGTCCTGCTGACCTGTCATACCTGCAGAGAGACGAACCTTCAACTGTGAAAGAGCCTTAGCGTTCTTGAGGAAGTCCTCAGACTTAGCGTTCCATGCGAATGCTCCTGAAGGGAAGAGACCCCAACGTGTTGCAGGAGAGAAGCGTGAAGAACCGTCGTTACGGAGTGAGAATGTGAAGAGATACTTCGAAGCGATCGAGTAGTTGATACGACCGTAGAATGAAACGAGGTAGCTCTCCCACTGCCATCTGCGGTAACGCTCGTCGATAGTCTCGCCCTCGTCGAGCTTAACTTCGTCAGTCACGTTGAAGTATGAGATGTTACGGTTAGAACCGTAGAAGTTCTGCCATGAGTAACCGGCCATTACATCGAGGTTGTGGATTCCCCAAGTCTCGTTGTAGTTAGCATAAGCCTCGAGAGCCTTGCTTCGGCTGAGCTGCCAGTTAGTTGAATACTGACCGATACCACGGTTCTCAGTATCTGACCATGCCTGGTATGAACCTACGTTCACACCGCTCTTGCCGTTGTACTCAGAAAGGTCCATAGAAGCTGTCACGTTGAAACGGAGTGACTCGAAGCCGTGAACCTTATAGTCGATACCAGCGCTACCGATGAAACGGAGTGCACCACCGTTGCTGTAGCGGTCGTAAAGCTGTGACATAGGACCAACACCAAGGAGAGTGTTAGGAGCGAAGTTCTCACCACGGCCGGTACCATAGTTGAAGTAACCGTTTGTAGTCGAGAAGTCAACAGTACCGTCCTCATTACGGAAATATGGATCCTGAGTTGGGTTGAAGAATGCTGCGTTACCTACAACACCGCTGTCTGCATAGTTAGAGTATGTGTAAACACCCTTTGCATTCACATTGAGAGTGAGGTGCTTGTCAAGGAAGTTAGGAGCGAGGCTCACGTCGAGAGTTCCCTTGTCATAAGTTGAACCGATGAGTGTACCCTCCTGATCTGTGTAACCGATTGATGCACGATAAGGCATACGCTCGTTCACATTACCGCTTACGCTTACGTTATGGTCGTGAGTGATAGCAGTCTGGAAGATAAGATCCTGATAGTCAGTGTTGACATCCTTGCTGAGACGAGCTGCGATAGCCTTTCCTGCTGGAGTTGAAGTGTCACCCATAAGCTGGTCACCCTCCCAGTAGATGCCATATGACTCCTTGATGAAATCACGGAACTCTACAGGGCTCATAACCTGGAGCTTGCTTGAGTTCTTCTGAACGCTCACGCTACCGCTGTAAGATACCTGTGGACGGTTACCCTTACCCTTCTTTGTTGTGATGAGGATGACACCGTTAGATGCACGTGAACCGTAGATAGCTGCTGAAGAAGCATCCTTGAGGACAGTGAATGACTCGATGTCGTTAGGGTTGATCATATCGAGTGGGTTAGACATACCTGCACCACCACCTGCAGCGATTGGAACGCCGTCGATTACGATGAGAGGGTCGTTCGATGCGTTGAGTGAAGCAGCACCACGGATACGGATTGTCGAACCAGCACCAGGACCACCATCACCAGGGATGATGTTCAAACCAGGAACCTTACCCTTGAGCATGTCCTGAGTGTTGACCATCGCACCACGGTTGAGCTCCTCGCTCTTGATGGCTGTGATCGAACCTGTCATATCCTCTTTCTTTACAGTACCATAACCGATCACCACAACCTCATCAAGGAACTGAGTGTCCTCTGTGAGTGTAACGACTGCAGGTACCTGAGAAGCTACGAATGACTGAGTTGCATAACCGATGCAGCTGATTTCGATCACTGCATCAGAACTTGAAACTGTAAGGTAATAGTCGCCGTCAAGACCGGTCGAAGCTCCGTTAGTGGAACCCTGCTCGATGACTGTTGCACCGATAACTGGACCGATTGCGTCAACAACTACACCCTTCACCTCGTATCCGCCCTGGGCGAATACAGATGCGCCCATAATGCATGAAAGCAAGAATGATGCGCATAGTGTCATGATTCTATTCATAAGAATTTTGTTTGGTTAGTAGATTGTTTTGTTTGTTTATTTTGTTGTGATAAATATTGTCACGTCATTATTTTTCCTTCACAAAACGTACTGCCACTGCACCAAGTACCAGAAGGACTCCGGCCACAAGGAACATGCTCACCTGAGCGCCACCGACCATCTTGAGAACGAAACCGCCGCAAGCTGCCGCTGCAATCTGCGGAAGACAGATAGTTCCGTTGAACAGACCGAGATAGGTTCCGATGTGCTCACCTGAAAGCGAGTTGGTGAGAAGTGTGAAAGGAACAGCCAGCATTGCTGCCCAAGCCGCACCGATGAGTGCGAAAGAAAGGAGGATGGCATACTGGTCGTGAACGAAGAACACAGATGCAAATCCGACAGCACCCACGAGGAGGCTGACAACATAAGCAGTCTTGATGTTCTTGAACTTAGGGATCACGAGAGCCCAAAGCATTGAACCGACAGCCTGAACGGCGAAGCATACGCCCACCCAGTTTCCGGCAGTCTGATATCCCTCTGAAGCCACGTCTGTCGTACCCCAGCATGTGTCAGCGATAGCACCGTTAGTGTAAGTCCACATGTAGAGGAACGCTGCCCAGCAGAAGAACTGCACGAGACCCACTGTCCAGAATGTCTTAGGAGCATTCTTGAGGAGTGTGAACATGCCCGGAGTCTTCACTTCCTTCTGAGTCGCGTCGATGCCGTGGAATTCAGCATATTCCTGCGGAGGCATCTCCTTCACCTTGAAAGTCGTGAAGAGAACGCAGAGGATCAGGATGGCTGCACCGATGTAGAATGCATACTTCACGGTGTCAGGAACCTGTCCCTCAGGAGCCACGTTAGCGATGCCGAAGAGCGCAAACATGATCGGGAAGAGATATCCCACAAGGCTACCTGCGTTGCAGAGGAAACTCTGGATCGAATAGGCCTGAGCCTTCTGATTCTCGCCCACCATATCACCTACGAGCATCTTGAACGGCTGCATTGCAACGTTGATCGAAGTATCGAGGAACATGAGGGAAACAAGACCGAAAATCATTGCTCCGCTGACTGCAAGACCGAAGTTTCCTGCATTCGGAAGCATGCACATCACAAGGATGGCAATGATCGATCCGAGGAAGAGATAAGGGATTCGACGACCAAGACGAGTCCAGGTTCTGTCGCTGTACTTACCTACGAGAGGCTGTACGAGAAGACCCATGAGTGGCGGAAGGATCCAGAAGAAGCTGAGATCATGCGGATCCGCTCCAAGGGTCGCAAAGATACGGCTGATGTTCGCACTCTGAAGCGAGTACGCGATCTGAACTCCGAAGAATCCGAAGCTGATGTTCCACATCTGCCAGAATGTAAGTTTTGTTTTCTGCATCTGTATGCTTTTTTAGGTTGTTACTTTCAGCTTAGAATAAGCACGTAAATATAGAGATAAATATTTATTCCTTATTTATAATAAGGGATGAGTGTTTCAAAAAGGTTGACGAACGGTCGTTTTTTGATGACGAATAAAACGGAAAAATTGCTTTATCGTTTCAAATTTTGTAAATTAGCAGATGTTTTGAATACAATTCGTAATGAAACGATTTAATATCGCTATAATCATACATCTTTTCGCTCTCCTGCACGCATTGACTGCTATTTTCTGCCACTATGCAGGCATGGAGGACGAACTCATGCTGACCGTTCTGACAATGCTCATGACTCTGCTCATCTGCAGGAAAGAAAAACTGAATATCGAGCTCACGGCAGCCAGCATCATCATTGCAAATATCATCGGATATGTGATGGGAAACCTGGGAGCCAACATCCTTGAGAAATTCCTCTCTTCCGCATCTCTCATCCATGCAATTTCCACCACAGTCACCACTGAAATCCTCGGCTGGAGCATGGTGATACTCACCAGGATCCTTCACAATGACAACGAAAACAACACAGCCAGCGCACCGGACTATCAGCTGAAATGGGCACTTATAGCCGTTGGTGGAATACTCGCTCTGCGACTTCTCATAACGGTCCTGTTTTCACATACAGCCATTGAGACAGAAAGTTTGCTCACCGCATTTGTAAGCGTATATTCCAATTCCTTTCTGTTGATCACACTCTTCTGTGCAAACATCATATATATCTGGTATAATGAACGCCTGACCAAGGGGTTATCCAAATTAACAAAGGGTCTGCTGCTGACTGTCTTCTTCAGCATGACCACCCTTCTTGTCACCGCATTCATATTCTGGATGACCTCAGATGAAAATTCTATCCAATTCAGATTTCCTTCATTATACATAACCACATTGCTCGCCCAGACAACCATCTACTGCATTGTCTGGATGATCAATTATGCCTTGATGTCAAAGAAGAAGATCCAGAAGGAGAGGGGCAAGGCAAATCTGGCCGAGTACCGTTATCTGAAGCTGAAGCATCAGGTGAATCCCCACTTCCTGTTCAACTCCCTCAACATCCTGGACTGCCTTGTCTGCGACGAGGAAAGTGAAAAGGCGAGCGAATACATCCACAAGCTTGCAGGCATATACCGATATATGATCAAGAGCGAGGATGAGGATCTGGTTCCTCTGCGAGATGAGCTGGAATTTGTTCAAAAGTATATAGACCTGCTGCGCGTAAGGTTCCCGGAAGGATTCCGGGTGGAGATGAATGTGCAGGAGAAGGCATTGAACAAATATGTGCTTCCTTGCGCCCTGCAGCTCCTGATTGAAAATGCAATCAAACACAACGCCGTGAATGCAGACAAACCACTGATTATCAAGCTGGAAACTGATGAGAATCACGTTTGGGTAAGTAATAATATAATACCTAAATTCGGCAAGATCGAATCCACCGGACTAGGTCAGAAATATCTTAGACAGCAATATCTTGACCTGTCCGGTCAGAATATTGATATCCAGAACACAACCACAGAATTCAAAGTAACATTACCGCTAATATAAATCTTATGAGGGTCCTGATTGTAGAAGATGAGATTATGGCTCAAAAGAGCCTCACGCGAGTTCTTATGCAGAATTTCTCTGACATGGAGATCGTCGGATATACCGATTCCATAAAGAGCACCGTAAGCTGGCTGAAGGATGGAGCGAACTCCGTGGATGTGATATTTATGGATGTGGAACTGGCTGATGGAGTCTGCTTCGAGATCTTCCGCCAGGTGGATGTCAAGGCAAAAGTCATAATGACCACAGCTTATGACAGCTATGCATTGAAGGCATTCGAGGCAGGAAGTATCGACTACCTGCTCAAGCCGGTTGACTCAACTGCCCTGAAGAGAGCTGTGGCCCGCTGCAGAATGAGCGGAGGACAGATGGACGTTGAAGCTCTGATGAAGGCACTCGGGGCAGGAGCACCAAAGAAGGAATATAAGGAGAGATACATCGTGCGTTTCAATGACCGCATCATCCCGCTTGAGACCTCAAACATCGCATATATCTACTCCGAGGAGAAGAACAACTACCTGGTGACCTTCGATGAGCACAGATATATCATTGACTCATCGCTGGATGTCGTGGCAGACGAGTTCAACCCCGAGCAGTTCTTCAGGATTTCCCGCAGCTGCATCGTTTCATTGAAGGCAATCGGAAGCATCATCAAGCAGCCAGGCGGAAGACTCCGCATTGTCGCCACTCCTGAACCTGGCTTCGAAATGATAGTGAGCCGATCACGCGTGGACGATTTCCTGCGCTGGCTGGAGAGATAGTCGTTCCATGTCAGAGCGTGCTCGATGGTAGTTTTTGCGGTCCATCGCGCACACCAAAATCCCTCTGGAGAGCGCATAATACAATTTAACCGTGCTTGATGGACCTAAAAAACGGCCATCGAGCACGGTTAATTATATAAATGCACTATTTATTTACGACCGCAGTCAGCAATCATGCCGCTGAGAGTTGCATTGAACTCAGTTGCAGCAGCGAGCTGGTCAACGCTGAGGTGCATACGATAGCGCCAGTAGTGACGTGGGTTCGCAGGAACATTGATACGCTCATCGTGCGGATTGCTGCGACGGAGAGCGCCGTCCATTGAAAGCCAGTCCTGAAGCGGAAGCACTGTAAGCATTGCTGGAGACCAGAGGTGCTGATCGAGAATCTGACGGCAGATCCAAGGCTCGCAGAAATATGGAGCGTCACCCTGACCGCCAAGCATTTCGTTAAAGAACTGCTGAGTCACCTGTCTGTCTTCCTCCCACCAAGCACGGATCGGATTCATATCATGAGTTGATGTTGTACAAACCGAAAGATATGGATACCATGCAGGGTTAGCGAAGTTGTCATGTACAGACTTAGGCATGCGCTGGATCTCAAGTGAGAGAATCTTCAAGCCGTCCATCACGCTTGGCACGCATGCAGGGATCATACCGAGGTCCTCACCGCAGGCAAGCATACCTGTCGAATCGAGAAGTGCAGGGAGCTTCTGCATTGCTGTGTGATACCAGAAGTCGTTGTGACGATAGTAGAAGAAGTCTGTGTAGAGACGGTCGAACGCTGCACGGCGGTATGCATCAAGCCACTGATATGACTGGCTGTTGTGCGCACCGATACGTGGGTGGTAGTGACCTGTCTTGCGCGGATCCTCGATGAAGAGACCGTTGTCACGAACGTCAAAGCCCTGGTTCTCAAGCTCATGAGCAGGATAAGGAAGTGCAGGGTTGAAGTAGCCGTCGAGACCGCTCTTTGACCACATAGGAATTTCCCAGATACGGAAGAAACCGAGGATATGGTCGATACGGAACACGTCGAAGTACTCAGCCATCTTGGCGAAGCGAGCCTTCCACCATGCGAAGCCGTCCTCTGCCATCTTCTCCCAGTTGTATGTAGGGAAGCCCCAGTTCTGACCGTCTGCAGAGAATGCATCAGGTGGTGCACCAGCCTGTGAATCCATGTGGAAGAGCTCAGGATGAAGCCATGCATCCACACTTGTGCGGCTGATACCGATAGGAAGATCACCCTTGAACACAACTCCCTTAGCATGTGCATATGCACAAACCTCAGAAAGCTGAAGATCGAGGTGATACTGTACGAAGCACCAGAAGTCGATATCTGACTTATGCTCCTCGCAGAATGCGGCAACCTTCTTCTTGTTGTATTTTGCAAAACCTTTCCACTGTGAGAAGTCAGGGGTTCCATTCATATCACGAAGTACACAGAAGGCAGCATATGGAAGCAGCCAGTCGTTGTTCTTCTGAACGAAGTTCTGATATTTCTCAGTTGCAGAAAGCTTCTTGAATGTCTTGTCGAAAGCCTTGCGCAGATATGCAAGCTTTGTGTTGTTAACTCTCTCGTAATCGATCTGATCAAGAGCATTGAGCTCAGCCTGGAGAGCCTTGTATTCATCATCCTCCTTCACACCGACTGCAGGAAGGTGAAGGAACTGCGGATGAAGTGCAAATGTCGAGTTAGGGTTATATGGATATGAGTCCTCCCATGTACCGAGCATTGTGGTATCATTGATTGGAAGAAGCTGGAGAATGCTCTGGCCTGTTGCGGCAGCCCAGTCAACCATCTTCTTGAGGTCATAGAACTCACCCACACCGAAGTCCTCAGCTGTACGGAGAGAGAATACAGGGATAGCGGTACCTGCACCCTTCCAGTTTCTGCCATGGAAGCAAGCCTGGACAGTGCCGTCTACAACCACCTCATCCTTCTGAGGAACGGCTGTGAACCATCTGTTCTCACGATCCTCCCAAGCCACTGGCTCAAGGGTCTTCTTGTCAGCGATGACGAGCTTATATTCAAATACCTCAGTTACATTGAGGGAGATGTTCCACTGTGGATATGCAGTGCCGTCGAAAGTAAGAACCTTCTTCCAGTTTCCGAGAGCCTTACCGCTTCCGGCAAGTGCAAGAACCTCATTAGGTCGTACGTTTGCAGCAAGTACGGAAAGTACCACGTTTGCATCCTTGGCCTGCTTTACCTTCTTCTCAGCACCGCGTCCGAAGATTGCGTTTGTGAATGCTGAAGAATAGAATGAAGCATCATCAGGACGTGCATTCCACTTGTCATTAAGGACAAGAGTCTTTGCGGCTGTACCTTCAGGAAGTACGAGGAGATGCTTTCTCCACTCTGTGCGGACAGTCTTTCCTTCGCGTACCACCTCATAGCTATACTCGGATGCCTTCTCAGGATTGAAGCGAGCGACCTCGAGAGTCCACTGTCCTTCACCTGCATAAGCCATCGGATAGCGCTTACCACCATGGCAGAGGACGATTTCCTCGCCCCAGGCAGTATTGTAATCAATGGTTACCAGTAATTTCATTTCGTATCGTATTAAAATTATATTGTTATTTCTTCATCTTTTTCCAGTTGAGCACCGGAAGCACAAAGGATACCACAGACGCCACAATCCAGAACCATGAAACCGGGCCGAAATCGTAAACGTCGGCTCCATCCACCTGTGTCATATATCCCTGGATCAGATAGCCGCTGGTTATATCCTGGAGACCGGCCGCAACATAGCTCGAAATTCCCACCACTCCGAGTGCTGCTCCGGTGGCTTTACGCGGAACTATATCAACAGCCATAAGCCCGGCAACGATACAGTAAAGTACCCCGACCGAGAGACTGAACAAAGATACATAAAAGATATTCAGCACAAAACCTCCTCCGACGAACAGGAAGAGAAACAGCGACAGACTGCTCAAAATTCCGGATAGAACGGCAGGCTTGACACGATCACTCTTGAAGACCCTGTCCGAAAGCCAGCCTGCAAGCACGGTTCCGAGCACACCGAAAGCGGCTGAAAATGCAATGATCTGAGTGGCATCCTCAAGCGAGAATCCGTGAGCCTTCTGGAGGAAGAGAACACCCCATCCGGCAATGGCATATTTGGTTATGTATATGAATGCGCTCGAAAGGGCGATGACCCATATTCCCGGATGCTTCAGGATGAACTTCTGAAGTTCCTTGGTCGGCATCTTGTCCTGCTTGGTCAGCTGCTCGCCAGAAAGAGTCTGAACAGACGGAAGTCCCTTGCTCTCAGGAGTGTCGCTCACAAAGAACAGGATAACCAGAGTGCCGATGAAACCGGCGAGGGCAGCCACGATGAAGCCATATTGCCAGCCAACGGCACCCACGACCACGCCGGTGATGATGAATGAAAGGAACTCACCGATATACGGGCTGGTACTGAACATGCTGTAATATGTGCCGCGCTTGGACTGAGGGAACCAGCGCGAGAGGCTGATCACTCCCGGCGGAGAACCCATTGACTGCACCCAGCCATTCATTCCCCAAAGCACAGCGAACGACATGAATATGACCATGGACGGCAGGGCTGAAACACCGTTGAACAGGCCAAGGACTCCCATCAGAAGATTGATGACTGCCGAAATGACCAGACCTGTCGCCATGAAGCGGCGCACGTTGCAGTAGTCTGCGATGAAACCGTTAAGGAACTTGCCCACGGCATACACAAAAAGGAGGGCGGAGCCGACAAGGCCCAACTCTCCAGCAGTCAGCACACCCTCGTCAATGAGCGGCTGTTTCACAACGCTGAGGCTCATTCTGCAGACATAGTACAGACTATACGCGATCGTCGCGCCCCAGAAAGTTCTGCTGCGCAATGACTTGTATGATGACTCCACCTTGTCCGGCTGAACCGTCTCAGCGGATGGTTTGCTTATTCTGTAAAATGTATATAGCCCCATGACTCATTCAATTCCGAGTATTCTAGACAAAGTTAGAAATTTTGTCAATATGAGGAATTCTGTCGCTAGAAAAATCAGCATAAATAGACATTAGGACTGCTTCGCAACAAAAGTTCGAGGATAAAGAACAGTGAGGTAGATTGTGCGGGCAAGAAGATGGGCAAAATATGCCGCCATGAGAATATGCATCGCCATCACATTATTGCCAGAAACGGTATCCGGACCAATGCCACGAAGCCCCGCTATTCCGACAGCCCAGACAGCCACAAAGGCGACCACCGCCCACAGCATCGCATTCCTGATTTCCTTGGATGCCGTGGCACCGATATATATGCCGTCCCAAGTGAAGGCAGCGCAGCCGATCACAGGCATGAGCAGCAACCATGGAAGATATTCCCTTGACTGCTCAACAACTGCCGCATCCGAGGTCATCATCCTGAGCATAGGCACACCCGCGAAGTGATATATTCCCATGAATATCACTGCAATAGCCATACTCCAGATAAAGGTCCATCTGATACTCTGACGAAGCATCGGCTTATCCCCTGCTCCAATATATTTTCCGACCAGTGCCTCTCCTGCATAGGCAAAGCCATCCGTGAAATATGAGAATATCATCAGTAGCTTCATCATGATCGAGCTGACCGCGAGAAGCAGGTCACCAAAGCCGGCAGAAATGGTTGTGAAGCCGATATATATTGCGATGAAGCAGAGCGACCTCACGAACAGGTCGGTGTTCATCACGAAGAAACGACGAGTCTCCGGTCCGGCGAACAGACCTTTGAGTTCGGACAGGCGGAAATCCGCGAACACTCTTCGCAAATACTTGACAACAAGCAGGATGACAGCTGTCAGAAGACCGGAATATTGTGCTACTACGGTTCCAAGAGCAATGCCGGCAAAACCCAAAGGCTTAATTATCCACGCATCATGTCCGGCAGATATTCCGAGAGCCAGGACAATGCTCATCAGCACATTCATTCCGTTGACAACAAAGTCAGTCACCATCGGGCTGACGCTGTCCTGCATGCCTATGAACCAGCCCTTGAAGGCCATCAGAGACAAGGTTGCAGGTGCTGCCCAAATACGTATATAGAAATATTTCGATGCGAGTTCTCTAACCTCCGGCGTGCAGTCAACCACCAGGAAAGCGGCCTTGACGAATATCCATTGGATGGCAATCAGCACCAGCGCAAATGCAAGGGATATTCCCAGTGCACGGGTCAGGATCCTTGCACATTCCTTGTCGTCCTTTCGTCCGCAGGCCTGGGCTGTGAGTCCGCCGGTGCCGACTCTCAGGAAGCCGAAGTTCCAGTAGAGAAGGTCGAAGAGCATGGTTCCGATGGCGATTCCGCCGATCATCGTCGCCACCTCACCGGTGAGATGTCCTGCCACGGCAATGTCCACCATTCCCACAATCGGAACAGTGATATTGGCCAAGATGCTCGGGATGGCCAGTTTGAGTATGTCTTTATTGATTGGTCGCATATTCGGAAGAGTACCGGGAGAGTCTCTTATCTGTATTTACCCTCTTCCTCCAGCATACCGAGGTAAGAAGAATAGCGGTCATAAGTGATGTCACCATTCTCCACAGCCTCCTTCACGGCACATCCGGGCTCATGGGTATGGGTGCATGGAGCGAAACGGCAATCGTCTGAAACTCTGAGCATTTCAGGGAAATACAAGGCAATCTCCTCCTTCTTAAGGTCCACAAGTCCGAAGCCACGAAGGCCTGGTGTGTCGACAATGAATCCGCCAGTTGCAAGAGAATACATTTCGTAGAATGTGGTCGTGTGACGTCCCTGCTCATGGGCATCAGAAATCTCGCCCACACGCGGCTCCAATGCTGGATCCAAAGCCTTGATCAAGGATGACTTGCCCACTCCGGACACGCCTGAGAAAAGCGAGACAACCGGCTTTGAAGGATCATATTCCTCTTTTGGAGTTCCGTCCGGAAGCACCTTTCCACTCACGACATCCCTCAGGAGATCGACACCTTCACCGGTATGCGCTGAAACCTCGATGATCGGATATCCCGCACCTTCATATATTTCGTGGAAGGCAGCCCTCATATCCTCATGCTCCGGACCATATAAGTCACACTTGTTCAACACGATGGTTGCAGGAACGTTATACACCTCGCATGTCACGAGAAGTCTGTCCAGGAACGGAAGCTTGACCTGCGGGAAGTCGAGGGTCACAACCAGGAATGCGCGGCCCAGATTGGATGCGATGATATGTGACTGGCGAGAGAGATTTGTAGATTTGCGGATGATGTAGTTCTTGCGCGGTTCCACTGCTGTAATGGCAGCCGGGTTCTCCAGAGATGCTGAAGTTTCAACTGCTCCATCCGGTGCATCTATTTCAAAGGTGACGACGTCACCCACAGCCACCGGATTGGTAGCCGAACTGCCCTTCAAACGGATCTTTCCCCTGAGCACAGCCGGGAACAGGTCCCACTGCGGAAGCTGAGAAAGCATGTAATGGCTTCCCGTGTGCTTTACAACCGTCGCTTTTCCTTTTACAATCATCGTGTTCTTATATTCAGCAGTGCAAATATAATGAAATATTCATTATCTTTGTGTGTTTGACTAGCATAGAGGCATATGATACAGGAGACACACATCGAAAGCGCTCTCAAGGAGCTGTTTGAAAACCTTAAGTTCACAGCAGAGCCAGCAGGGTTATATGACCCGCTCAGATATATGATTGAAATCGGCGGCAAGAGAATCCGCCCGAGACTTTGTCTGACGACATATTCTCTGTTCAAGGACGCTCTCTGCGAGGAGGTTCTGGCTCCGGCTTCCGCTCTCGAGGTCTTCCACAGCTTCACACTCATCCACGACGACATCATGGACAAGGCTGACGTCCGCCGCGGTGTGCCTACAGTCTACCGCAAGTGGGACGAGAACACAGCCATCCTTTCCGGAGACGTGATGTCTATCGAAAGCTACAAGCTCGTTGCAAAGGCTCCGGCTGCGGTCCTTCCACAGGTCCTCAACCTGTTCTCACAGACTGCCGCAGAGGTTTGCGAAGGCCAGCAGTACGACATGGATTTCGAGAATATGCAGCATGTGCCGATGGAGTCATACATGAAGATGATCGGTCTCAAGACTGCAGTGCTCATCGCATGCGCAGCCAAGATGGGTGCCATCATCGGAGGCGCATCCGCAGAGCAGTGCAAGTTCCTCTATAAATACGGCTACGACCTCGGTCTTGCATTCCAGGTGGCGGATGACTGGCTCGACACCTTCGGCGACCCTAAGGTATTCGGCAAGGCTATCGGAGGCGACATCCTCAACAACAAGAAGACATGGCTGATGATAAAGGCCCTCGAGAAAGCCTCAGATTCGGAGAGAGATGCACTTCACCAGGCGATGCAGATGCCGATTCAGACAGAACAGGAAAAAGTAGACAAGATTGCAGCAGTGATCGGCATATACGAGGCACTGGGCATCAGAGAGGAGGCAAAGCAGGAGATCGTACGTCTTCACGAGCAGGCCATGGGCTATGTTGCCCAGCTTGGTCTTTCAGAAGAATCTGTGACTCCGCTGCGCAACTATGCTGCAGCACTTATTGGTAGAAATAAATAGAATAATGAAAGATATTTTGAGCGAAGCGAACATCAGCAATCGTTCCAGGGATGCAAAATCTCTAGAGATAATGGCGCCGGCAGGCAACTTCGAATGCTTGCAGGCAGCGATACAGGGAGGTGCGGACTCAGTATATTTCGGCGTTGAGAAGCTGAATATGCGTTCGCACTCTGCCAACAACTTCAAGATGACCGACCTCAAGGAGATTGTAAGAATCTGCTCTGAGTACGGGGTAAAGACCTACCTCACCCTCAACATCACAGTGTACAACGAGGATATCGAGGATATGAAACGAACACTCGAGGCAGCAAAGGAGGCTGGAGTGACAGCAGTCATTGCAGCTGATATGGCTGCGATCATGTATGCTCGTCAGCTCGGAATCGAGGTGCATATTTCCACTCAGCTCAGCATTTCAAATGCGGAGGCACTGCGTTTCTACGCACAGTTTGCAGATGTGATCGTGCTTGCCCGCGAGCTCAACCTCGGACAGGTAAAGGAGATAAAGGCAATCATCGACCGCGACCAGATCTGCGGTCCGTCAGGCCGTCTGGTTGAGATCGAAATGTTTGCACACGGAGCCCTCTGCATGGCCATTTCAGGCAAGTGCTACCTCAGCCTCCACGAATACGGTGCATCTGCCAACCGTGGTTCATGCTACCAGCTCTGCCGCCGTGCATACGACGTCCGCGACAGGGAGACCGGAATGGAGGTTACCGTGGACAACAAATACATCATGTCACCTAAGGACCTCTGCACAATCGAGTTCATGGACAAGATCATTGATGCAGGTGTGACAGTGTTCAAGATCGAGGGACGCGCACGTTCAGCGGAATATGTAAAGCGCGTGGCATCATGCTACCGCCGTGCAGCAGATGCTGTATGCGACGGCACATATACGCCGGAGTTAGGAACTGCCATGAAGGCAGAGCTCGCGGAAGTGTTCAACAGAGGATTCTGGGACGGATACTATCAGGGCGCACGTCTCGGCGAGTGGACTGATGTCTATGGCAGTTCAGCAGGCCGCAAGAAGGCATACTGCGGAAAGGTCACCAACTGGTTCGGCAGACTCGGAGTGGCGGAAGTCCTGGTTGAGGCATATACATTGACAGTAGGCGACAAGATCCTCATCATGGGTCCGACATCAGGCTGCGTGGAATACACTGTTCCTGAGATCCGAGTGGACTTCAAACCGGTCCAGGAGGCGACAAAGGGCACATATTGCTCGATTCCAATCGACTGGTCGAAGGTGGTTCCTGGTGCACGCGAGGAAGCACTCAGCCTCTGCGGAGACGGTTGCGACGAGAACGCATGCAAGGCCATCGAGGAAAACCGCCTGCGCCGCAGCGACAAGGTCTATATCTGGCCGAAGGATTAAGGAGACAGTCAAATCCTTCAACACATCCAGTATAATCCAACAAACCTAGCATCTTATGAAAAGAATTATATTAGCCATCGCTGCAACTTTAGGACTTAGCGCCTGCGAAACCGGGTTGTTTGGAGAAGTCGGAAACGGGGTATCGATGACTCAGGAAATTGAGGTCGGAGATTTCGACAGGATTTCAATTCCAAGCTTTGTGGACGTGTATTATACACAGACCTCTGACCAACCAAGCGTTTCTCTCACTTGCGATGAGAATCTCACAGAGTATTACAAGATCCATGTGAGGGATGGGGAGCTTATAGTGGATTGCAAGCGCTTATTTTATAATAACATTGACACATACGTGACAGTCTGCTCTCCAGTACTGAACGGAGTGAAGCTCAGCGGGTCCGGCGACCTCTATATTGACGAAGCTGTGACAGCAGAAGACATCTTTACCCTTGAGGTCAACGGAAGCGGTGATGCAGACATTGCAGGAATCACGGCAGAGTCCGCAACGTTCAGAAGTAGCGGAAGCGGTGACATCGAGGTGGATAATCTGACTGCAGAAAGCATTAAAGTAGCCACAACAGGATCGGGCGACTGCATACTTAAATGCAAGGATGCCGGCACTCTTGACATCCATATTTCCGGCAGCGGAGACATTACTGTCAGTGGCACAGCAAGAGCCATCGTGAACATATCAACCACTGGAAGCGGCGACTTCAATATGAACCGCCTCACCCTGTCAGGCAAATAAATCCCTGAGAACTTTCAGGGAGTTGACATTGACCGAGGATTCGGTGTGATATTCGATATAGCGGAGGACCTCCTCCGCTATTTCATTTCTCAGCTGTCCGTTCAGAGGAAGAAGCATGGTCTCAGCAAAAGAGCCGCGCATGAGACGGTCCACAACCGGATAATGGTCTCCTACAAACGGCTGGAGGTCACTTGCTTCCGGACTGAATCCAAGAGCCACCGTGAGTTCCAGGAGAAAACGCAGGTGGAAGTTGCTGAAATCGGCCTGAACAGCATCCAGCAGCAGGATATTCTTTTCGCACCACTCATACAGACCTTCCTCACGGCTGCCGTCCTTGACCACACGATAGAGTACCTCGCTCATGAACATGGTCATGGAATTCTTGAAGACATTGCTGCGGATACCAAGCAGCGGATGCAGTGCTGTGAGGTTTCGAGCTGTGAACAGAGTTGACTTCGTGCTCTCCACCACTTCCGCCTCAAGTATGTTCAACGGAAGCAGGAGTGACATCAGACGTTTACCAGCACCTCGCACCAAAAAACTACGTCGCCCATACTCCTTGCTCAGAGCATGAACGACGATGGAATTCTCACCGAATTTGGTGGTATGAAGAACTATCAGTTCGGTGCTGATTGTCATATCATTAGCGATGATTAGCAGCAAGCCATGCAGCCATGGCACGAAGGGCCTTGCCTCTGTGGGAAATATCGTTTTTCTGTTCTTCTGTGATGTCTGCGAGAGTCATGCCCGGATACTCGTCAGCAATGAAGATCGGATCATAACCGAAGCCGCCGTTGCCTGACTTCACGTGTGCGATTTCACCCTCAAGAGTTCCCTCGAACATCTGGATCTTGCCGTCGATGATCAGAGTGACCACACTCTTGAAGCGTGCGCGACGCGAAACCGGTTTTGTCTTGAGTCCGAGCGCTGCAGCCATGTGAGCCGAGCCCTCGAGGACCTTCAATTCGTAAAGGACCTTATCCATATTCTTGTTGTAGTCCTTATCCTCACCTGCATAGCGCGCAGTATATACTCCAGGAGCTCCTCCAAGTGCATCGACTTCAAGTCCGGTGTCATCTGCAAAACAATCGCAGCCACACTTTTCATATAGATACTGAGCCTTCTGCAATGAATTGGCTCTCAATGTATTTCCTGTCTCAGGGATATCCTCTGTGATACCAAAGTCTGCGGGGGTAACGAGCTCAAATCCCTCGCCCAAGATTTCTGATGCTTCACGCAGTTTGCCGCTATTGCCCGTTGCAAAAACTATTTTCATCATAAAACTGCCTTTTATTACTATTTAAACCGGCGCAAAGGTACAAAGATTTTTTGTAACTTTGTGGGATATGGGCATATAGCTCGGCAAAAAGATTGCCAAATAAACGACATCACATCCGGCCACACCGGATACACCAGACAAGGAATATACAAACAATGAAGAACAGACACCTATACACAATCATTTCTGCCATCATGATCATCCTGGCAGGACATTCTTCCTACGCCCAGTCAAAAAGCTTCAAGCTGGGCCAATGGTCTGAAATCCATAATGCTCTGATCATGGAGCTGAACCGTTCTTATGTAGACACCCTCCCTCTCGACAGAATCATGAGGGCTGGAGTGGATGCAATGCTTGAAGAACTGGATCCATACACGATATATGTTCCTGAGGAGGAGAACGAGGACCTGCAGATGATGCTTTCAAAGACATACGGAGGTATCGGTGCAATCATCCACAAGATCAAGGAAGACAACGTCATAATCAACGAGCCTTACGCTGGTTCTCCTGCGCAGAAATATGGACTTCAGTGCGGTGACGAGATCATCGCCATCGACGGCGTGCCGACCAAGGGTCTGGAGAGCAAGGAGAGCAGTGACCGAATGAAGGGCAAGCCAGGCACAACAGTGACGTTCACGGTCAAGAAGGTACGTTCAGGCGACACTCTGGATATTCCTGTAGTGCGTGAACGCATCCATTTCCCTGACATCGAATATGCCGGAATGCTTGACGACACAACAGGATATATTCTCCAGAGCGGATTCACAGAGAATGTGGCCAACGACATCCGCAGCAGAGTCACAGAACTGAAGAAGCAGGGCATGAAGAGACTCGTACTCGACCTGCGAGGAAACAGCGGCGGACTTATGAGCGAGGCTATCGGCATCGTATCCATCTTCGTTCCGAAGGGTTCGCTCGTGGTGACATCCAAGGGCAACAATCCTGATTCATACAAGGAGTACCGCACATCAACCGAACCTCTCGACACCGAGATGCCGATCATCGTGATGATTGACTCCGGCTCGGCTTCATCTTCAGAAATCGTATCAGGAGCGCTGCAGGATATGGACAGAGCAGTGATCATGGGCAAGAGAAGCTACGGAAAGGGACTTGTCCAGTCCATCCGTCCTATGCCATATAACGGTCAGATCAAGGTTACGACTGCCAAATATTACACTCCGAGCGGACGTTGCGTGCAGGCAATCGACTACAGCAACAGAAACGAAGACGGAAGTGTGGGACATATTCCTGACTCACTCACCAGAGAGTTCAAGACTGCTGCCGGCAGAATCGTGCGCGACGGTGGTGGAATCACTCCGGATGTGGACATCGACCTGTTCCAGTTCAGCCGACTGACATATTCCATCGTTCTGGGAGGTGTGCTTGACAGATATGTGATCGATTATGCACGCAGACACGAGAGCATTCCGGCAGTGGAGGATTTCCATTTCTCTGACGAGGATTTTGAGGACTTCATAGCATTTGCGAAGGAGCAGGATTTTGACTACCGAAGCAGCGCAAAGACATATTTCGACCAGATGAAGAAGGAACTTGAGAAGGAAGGTCTGGCAGAAGCCATGACCAGCGAGCTCGAAGCAATGGAAAAGGCCATTGAGATGGACAAGGAGAGAGTCATCCGTCTGAAGAAGGATGAACTTGTGCAGTTCATTGAAGAGGAGATCGCCACAAGATACTGGTTCCAGGAAGCCGGCATCCAGGTCCGTCTGAGATACGACGACCAGCTCAAGAAAGCTCTTGCAACCCCAACAGAGGGAATCCTGACAGTCAAGGCTGAATAATCCCAGACACAATGAAATTTACCAGACTTATATTATTGGCTTCAATCTCCGCATTCAGTTTCCTTGGATGCGAGAAGACACCGTCCGATCCGACCCCTGAGAAACCGGAAAACGGAGGCAGCACCACAGACACGACTGAGACCGTCGATCCGGTGGTATATGCCAAAGGAGCGGACATCAGCTGGATCACCCAGATGGAGGCGGACGGAGTGAAGTTCTATGATGCAGAAGGAGATGAAACCGACTGCTTCGAACTGATGAAAGAGATGGGCGTCAACGCAATACGTCTTCGCGTATGGGTGGACCCGGAAGAAGGATGGTGCGGCAAGGAAGACGTACTTGAGAAGGCTGCAAGGGCATATAATCTTGGAATGAAGCTCATGATCGACTTCCACTACAGCGACTCATGGGCAGATCCCGGCAAGCAGAATCCGCCTGCAGCATGGAAAAATTACACCGCTGAAGAGATGACCTCAGCTGTTACCGCACACACAAAAGATGTGCTTTCTGCACTTTCAGACCTGGGTATTGAAGTAGACTGGGTTCAGGTGGGCAACGAAGTCAACAATGGCATGCTTCACCCGCTTGGCAAGGTCCAGGACAAGACCGCTTCCAACTTCGTGAAATTTCTCAATGCAGGTCATCAGGCAGTCAAGGAAGTCTACCCTTCTGCCAAGGTGATTCTTCATATAAGCAACGGACAGGACACCGGACTCTTCGACTGGTTCTTCTCACTCATGAAGGACAATAATGCAAAATACGACATCATCGGCATGTCCCTATACCCTGTGTGGTGGGAAAACGGAGGCTGGAGTAAATGGCAGCCGGCCGTGGATGCATGTCTGGCAAATATCAAGGCTCTCCACACCAAATTCAGCAAACCAGTCATGATCTGCGAGTTCGGCATGCCGGTGAGCGAACCGCAGATGACCAAGGATGCATTGCAGCATCTGCTTGACAAGACCACAGATATGGAAGAATGTCAGGGAGTGTTCTACTGGGAACCGCAGACGGACGGAGTGTGGAAACCAGCCAGCTACACAAGCCTGGGATGGAATGCATATAACATGGGAGCATTCAGGAACGGCAGGCCGACAGCAGCATTGGAAGCGTTTGGACAAAAATATTAGAATCCTTGTTCAATCACCACGAAATACGTTCATTAATTACATATTTTAGCACAGTTTATCAAGAAATAGAATGATTTTAAGCCGAACGATATGAAACTCCTAACCACATTAGCAGCAACTCTCCTCTGCATAACAGGATTCGCGCAAACCCAAAGAACCGAAACCATACTGAAAGACTGGAACTTCCGCAAAGGGCACGACATACAGGCCACAGAGGGCTGGGAAGAAGTCAAAGTGCCGCATGACTGGGCTATCTATGGTCCTTTCGACAGACAGAACGACCTGCAGAGGGTTGCTGTCGTACAAAACGGAGAATATGTCCCTTCGGACAAGACCGGCCGTACCGGAGGTCTTCCGTATATGGGTCAGGGAGCATATCGCCGCAGTCTCGAAATAACAGAGGCCGAGCTGGACGGAAGAAGACACATCCTCCTTTTCGATGGAGCCATGAGCGAGGCCCAGGTTTTTGTCAATGGTGAGAAGGTCTGCTTCTGGCCATATGGATATAATTCGTTCCATTGCGATGTCACAGATCAGCTGAAGGCTGGAAACAACGAAATTGCAGTTCTTCTTGAGAACCGTCCGCAGTCGTCACGCTGGTATCCCGGAGCCGGACTCTACCGCAAGGTCCGCCACATCACTCTCCCGCAGATCCATGTACCTGTATGGGGAACATATGTCACAACCCCATATATCGGCAGTGAATATGCGACAGTACGTGTGAGAACAAAGGTGAACGGAGTGGACAACAACAGCGCCGTGACCCTCAGGACACGAATCCTTGACGCTGAGGGAAGAGAGGTTGCCTGCGAGACAGACACCAGATCTATTCACAACGGTCAGATCGAGCAGAATATCACAGTGCCGTCCCCACAGCTTTGGTCTCCTGAGACACCGACACTATATTTCGCTGAAACAGAGGTATATACAGGAGGTTCAATCAGCACAGACTGGGAAATGGCACGCCCTGAAATCACAGTGACACACGGTGATCAGCTGCAGGACAAGGTCAGCACCAGATTCGGATTCAGAACCATCGAGATACGTCCGGACAAGGGCTTCTTCCTCAACGGTCAGGCAAGAAAATTCCGCGGAGTCTGCCAGCACCATGACCTCGGTCCCCTTGGAGCGGCTGTGAACAAGGCCGCACTCAGACGCCAGCTCACAATCCTCAAGGATATGGGTTGCGACGCCATCCGCACATCCCACAACATGCCTGCGGAGGAGCTCATCGAGCTCTGCGACGAGATGGGATTCATGGTGATGTGCGAGAACTTCGACGAGTGGGATATAGCCAAATGCGAGAACGGATATCACAGATTCTACAACCTTGACAGCGGCAACGGCCAGATCTGGGCTGAAAGGGATATGATCAATATGCTTCATCATTTCCGCAACAATGCATCCGTTGTGATGTGGAGTATCGGTAACGAAGTGCCTTCACAGTGGAAGGAGGAAGGAGTCAGGATGGCCGGATGGCTTCAGAGGCTATGCCACCGCGAGGATCCTACAAGACCTGTAACCTGCGGAATGGACCAATACAATTCAGTGGTGCTCAACGGATTCGCAGAACTTCTTGACATCGTCGGATTCAACTACAAGGTGGACAGATATATCCCGGCATATCAGATTCTCCCACAGAGGATCATCCTCGGAAGCGAGACTGCATCGACAGTAAGCTCACGTGGAGTATATCACTTCCCTGTGAAACTTGGAGCTGCCATCATGCACGAAGACCATCAGTCTTCATCATACGACACCGAATTCTGCTGGTGGTCCAACATTCCTGACAACGATTTTGCTGCAGACGAGGACTATCCTTGGTGCATAGGCCAGTTCGTATGGACAGGCTTCGACTACCTCGGAGAACCTTCGCCATATGACACTGACGCATGGCCGAACCACTCATCCGTATTCGGTATCGTGGATCTTGCATCCATCCCGAAAGATAGATATTACCTCTACCGCAGCCAGTGGAACAAGACCGACAACACCCTCCACGTACTCCCTCATTGGAACTGGGAAGGCCGCGAGGGCGAGGTGACTCCGGTATTCGTATATACATCTTATCCGTCCGCAGAGCTTTTTGTAAACGGAATTTCGCAAGGAGTTCGTACATTTGCAGAATCCGACGGTGCAACCCCATGCCTTGGAGAGAAGGCCATGGAGCGTTTCAGACTCATGTGGAATGAGGTGACATACCAGCCTGGAGAACTCAGGGTCGTGGCTTATGATGCAGACGGCAAGGTGGCTGAGGAAAAGATTGTACGGACTGCAGGAAAGGCCGCAGCCGTGAAGCTCACTCCGGATAGAGAAGTACTGGCAGCAGATGGTGAGGACCTCTGCTACCTCAACGTGAGCATCACCGACAAGGATGGCAATCCGGTTCCGACCGACAGCAGACTTGTCACCGTGAAAGTCAGCGGAGAGGGCTCGTTCAAGGCCATCGCAAACGGTGACCCGACCTGCCTGGAATCATTCCAGAAGCCGCAGATGCATCTGTTCAGCGGACAGCTCACAGTGCTTGTCCAGAGCAGTGAGACACCGGGAGAAATTGTCGTGGAGGTGAGCGGAAAGGGCGTAAAGAAAGCCACCGTGAAGCTCCAGACCAAATAGATATGAATAAATTTAATATACTGATGAAAAAGAATCTGTTGACAGTGATGGCAGCCGCTTTGGTCTGCGCATCATGTGCTAAAGAAATGCAGGAGGTAAGCCAGCTCGCTCCTGAGCAGCAGACCCTCATGACAAAGCTTGTCGGAGGATCACAGGGAGAGCTTATTCCTGGCAAACTCCTGATCAAGATGGATGAGTTGACCACAAACGAACTTAACAGCGGCAACTTCTCCACATTCAATGGAATCGAGGGAGTAAAGATCACTCCTGCCCTCCCTATCCAGCCGAAGAATGCTGAGATTGCAAGAAAATATGGTCTTCACCAGTGGTTTGCAGTTGAATACGACGTTCAGGTGAAGCCTGAGGCTATGGCGACCCGCCTTGCAGGACTCAAGCAGGTGGAGGCTGTCCAGTATGACAGATATATCGAGCGCATCATTGGCGGCGACCCTGTGGCTATCGACCCTGCTGTCATGACCAGAAGCGCGGCACCGGGAGATGCGGTTCCTCCAGTTGAATTCACTCAGTTCAACGACACATATGCCCACCATCAGTGGAACCTTGTCAATGACGGAACTGTCGACAAGAGTGCAGTAGCAGGCGCCGACGTGGGTGTAAAGGATGCGTGGAAACTCACTGCAGGTGACCCGAGTGTGGTGGTGGCAGTGTTTGACTGCGCAGTCAACAGCGTGCATGAGGACCTCATGGATGCCTTGTGGAAGAACCAGGCTGAAATTGACGGACAGATGGGCGTGGACGATGACGGCAACGGATACATTGATGACAAATATGGCTTCAACTTCGTAGGCTGCTTCAAGCTGAATGAGGGCTTTGTCAATGACAGACTTGACGGCAAGCCAGTCGCCGAGGCAGTGAAGGGCAACCTCCTCAACTGGTCTGCTGGTACAGGACACGGAACACATGTCGCAGGTATCATCGGAGCGACAAACAACAACGGCAAGGGTATCAGCTCCATTGCCGGAGGTACAGGAAATGGAGACGGCGTACGTCTGATGACATGCCAGATCTTCGAAGGCAACAAGGCCAGCAGCGATGCTCAGAGTGCAGCAGCATTCATCTATGCAGCCGACAACGGTGCCTGCATCGCACAGTGTTCTTATGGAACGTCTACTATCATCACTGAGGATGACATCTATATCAATGGTAACGGCAAGGACGGTAACGAGAAGATTGCAGGCTCACCACTCGAGAATGCTGCACTGAAGTACTTCCTCGACCCTGCGAACAGCAATCATGAGTCCCTCGAGGGCAATATGGCGATCTTCGCGGCCGGCAACCACAGCAACCCTTATTCAAGCTATCCTGGAGCACTTCCTTATGTGATTTCAGTGACAGCATTCGGCATTGACTACCTTCCTGCAGGCTACACAAACTATGGTCCGGGAAGCAAGATTGCCGCACCTGGCGGACAGATGTCGACATCTGAGGAAAGAGCTTTGGCCATCCTCTCGACCGGTGTTGAAGGTTGCCAAGGCGGAACCTCTCCTGGCGTCTTCAAGGAGAACGGCATAACAGATGCAAAATACGTATATATGCAGGGTACCTCAATGGCATGTCCTCATGTATCCGGAGTGGTTTCCCTCGGTCTTGCTTATGCCAAGAAGCTCGGAAAGAAGTTCACTCGCGAGCAGTTCACTTCAATGCTCCTTACATCTGTGAACAACATCGACCAGTTCTGCAGCGGAACCAAGATGTACGGCTACACATCTGTTTCACTTGACCAGTTCAAGGGTAAGATGGGAACCGGAGCCGTAGATGCATGGAAGTTCCTCATGGCGATCGAAGGAACACCGACCAAGATGGTCAAGGTGGGAGAAACAGTTCAGATTGACCTTTCTGACTGCCTCGGTGGTTCTGCTGAGACCATGGAATATGTCATCGAGATGGACAAGGACAGCAAGGAGTCATTGGGTGTGACAGCAGACCCTGTCATCAAAAATGGCAAGCTGGAGATATCATGCAGCAAGTTGGGAGCCGGCAAGATCAGATTCAGCTCTGCAGTCGGCAAAGACACAACAATGGAAGGCGGCATCAGCGACATGAAGTTCTCACGCGAGATCTCCATCGTTTCCCGTCCTTACGCAGCAGCAAACGGCGGATGGTTCTAAAACAAAATGATTATGAAAAAGATATTATATATACTTGCGGCGGCAATCTGCCTTCTGACATCCTGCGAGAAGCAGCTCAAGTTCCCTGAAAAGCTCTATGGCGACTGGTTCTGCCACTCGACTTCACTCACATCCACTGACGTATATGTGTACGTCACCTTCAACGCAGACTCATTCATTCTCTACCAGAAGATTGGAGATGGTGCATATAGAGTTTACAACGGTACCTACACTCTGACTCCGGGTGCGGATGGCTTATATATACTGACTGGAGAATACAGCGATGGAACACCTTGGGGTGCGGAATATGCCGTTCTGAGTTCATCCAACGATACAATGGTTCTCACTGCAGGCGATGTTACAGAGACATATACAAGAGTTACAGATGGCATTCCTGCAGACGTGAAGAACAGCGCGGCACCTGTCAAATCAGCTGGTGATGCAGGCAAGGTTGCTGACGGCGCTGAAGGACTTCGCTTCCTCTAGTCTTCCTTACGCATACTAGTCTTCCTTACGCATACTGAATTCACAACCGCAGTAGAGCTGGTTGTAGAAATCATATTCCTTTATTATCTGAAGGCGGCGCTCCTGGAGGCCGCCTTTTTTCCAGTTATAGCACCAGTAGATTGGACTTTGTGGCAATCGGTGACTCACTTCATCCAGTAAATCCTCAAAATCAGGACTTTTTGAGGATTTGGAGTCAATTTTTAGTGGTAAATCCTCAAAATCGACGGTATCTGAGGATTTAAGAATGTCTGCTATCTGCTGGCAGGCCCAGGTGCCGGCTTCGTTGATCTGCTCGAGGGATTTCCAACGCGAAGATGCCAAAGTGGAAGTGATGACACGGATACCATGGGCAGCAGCGTACTCCGCCGTACGAAGAAGGCGGAGCTTGAAGCACTTCAGGCAGCGGCCTCCCCTTTCCGGCTCGGATTCCAGACCTTTGACGGCCTCCAGCCAGTTCTCGTGGTCATAGTCAGCATCGATGATTTCCAGCCCCAAGGCCTGAGCATATCGGGTGCACTCATCCTTGCGGATATCATATTCCTCACGCGGATATATGTTCGGATTGCAATAATATATGACCGGAGTGACTCCATGCTTGAGCAGATGCTCGATGATTGCACTTGAGCACGGGGCACAGCAGGTATGCAGGAGAACCTTTGTCTCTCCCAACGGAACCTCAAATATTTCCTTTTTCTTTGCCATAACTACCGGATTATTGAAATCTCATCACAAAAACAATCCAGCCACAAAGATATCCTTTTTTTAGTATCTTTGCGCCTCTCAAAACGAACTACAATGGGTATAATTCCAAATAAATATATTTCCGAGCTGTCGCAGAGTCTGAAGAAAAAGACTGCGAAATATAATGCGACACCGATGAGCGGATGGCTGGCACTCAGTCCGCTTGCTGTATTCCTCGGACTCTATCTTGTCTCATCGATCATAGCAAACGATTTCTACAAGATTCCGATTTCTGCAGCCTTCCTCATCGCATCCATTTATGCAATCATCATCACCAGAGGCAAGTCGCTGGAGGAGAGAGTCAGCATCTTTTCAGAAGGCGCCGGCAACAAGAATGTGCTTCTGATGATATGGATTTTCGTGCTGGCCGGAGCTTTTGCTGCTACTGCGAAACAGATCGGAGCAATTGACGCCACTGTCAATCTTGCCCTGCGAGTGCTTCCTGGCAAGCTGCTGTATGCCGGCCTGTTCCTGGCTTCATGCTTCATTTCGATGTCCATCGGAACCAGCGTGGGAACCATTGTGGCCATTGTCCCCGTTGCTGCGGGAATTGCACAGGAGATTGAAGTCGGCACCGCCTTCGTCACAGCAATCATCGTGGGAGGTTCATTCTTCGGAGACAACCTTTCATTCATTTCCGATACGACCATCGCTGCAACCAGAACTCAGGAGTGCTCTATGCGCGACAAGTTCAAGGTCAATATGCGCATCGTGGGTCCTGCGGCCCTTGTTGTGACAATGCTGTATATCTTCCTCGGAAGGTCTGTAGACGTTGTCCCTGCGGCAGGAGCTGTGGACCTTATCCTGCTGCTGCCATATCTTCTGGTCATTGTTCTGGCAATTTCCGGAGTGGAGGTGTCGGCGGTTCTGACCATCGGAATTGTCGTCAACGCCCTCATCGGTTTCATCCAGGGCAGCTTGACATGGAGCGGATGGCTTGAGGGAATCGGTAGCGGAATCAGCGGAATGGGCGATCTGATCATAGTAACCATGCTGGCAGGAGGTATGCTGGAAATCATCCGCACAAATGGCGGACTAGACTTCATCGTCAGCGGCATGACCAAGAGAATACGTGGAAAACGCGGTGCCGAACTCAGTATCGCAGGACTGGTTTCATTGGCCAACATCTGCACTGCCAACAACACCATCGCCATCATCACCACCGGCCGTATCGCACAGGACATAACCAGACGATTCGGACTGGACCCACGAAAGACAGCCAGCATCCTTGACACCTTCAGCTGCCTGATCCAGGGATTCATCCCATACGGCGCCCAGCTCCTCATGGCAGCAGGCCTGGCAGGCATCTCGTCAATTTCCATCACAGCACACCTCTACTACCCGTTCATCATGGGTATCGTCGCCCTGGCGTCAATCATTCTCCGCCTGCCACGCAGGTATTCGTAACTAAAGAGAGCGTTTGACTACGGATCAATATTTCCCTGAAGAAGCGCGTGCTACACGAAATACTGCAAATCGTGTAGCACGCGTATTCATATGTTTTGATATTCTGCGCTATTATACGAGCGGAGTACCAGTCATTGCAGCAGGCTGCTCGATGCCCATCAGCTTGAGGATAGTTGGAGCAACGTCTGCGAGCTTACCGTTCTTCACCTCTGATACAGCGTCACCAGCGTTGATCACGATGAAAGGAACATCGTTGAGTGAGTGAGCTGTGTTAGGGCTGCCATCCTCGTTCACTGCGTAGTCAGCGTTACCGTGGTCAGCTGTAAGGAGAACAACGTAACCCTGAGCCTTAGCTGCCTCAACTACCTTCTCAACGCATGAGTCTACTGCAGAAACAGCCTTGCGGATTGCCTCGTAAACACCTGTGTGACCTACCATGTCACCGTTTGCGAAGTTGAGGATGATAAGGTCGTTGCGGCCAGTGTTGATAGCGTCAACGAGCTTGTCAGCAACCTCAGGTGCGCTCATCTCCGGCTGGAGGTCATATGTAGCAACCTTTGGAGAGTTCACAAGGATACGGTCCTCGTTCTCGAAGAGAGCCTCAGCACCACCGTTGAAGAAGAATGTCACGTGTGCATACTTCTCTGTCTCAGCGATACGGAGCTGGTTCTTGCCTGCCTTTGAAACAACCTCACCGAGAGTCTCCTGAACGTTCTCCTTGTCAAAGAGGATGTGGAGACCTGTGAATGATGCATCATATGGAGTGAGGCAGCAGTAGTAGAGCGGAAGTGTGTGCATTCCGAACTCAGGCATATCCTGCTGAGTGAGAACAGCTGTGAGCTCACGAGCGCGGTCGTTACGGAAGTTGAAGAAGATAACAGCGTCGCCTTCCTCGATCTTTGTAAGAGGTGCGCCCTCTGCGTCTGTAATTACAACTGGCTTGATGAACTCGTCAGTCACACCCTCATCGTAAGAAGCCTGGATAGCCTCTGTTGCAGAAGTTGCGTGTACACCCTGAGCGTTTACGAGAAGGTCATAAGCCTCCTTGACGCGCTCCCATCTCTTGTCACGGTCCATAGCGTAGAAACGTCCGCAAACGCTTGCTACCTTACCTGTTGACTGAGCCATAGCAGCCTCAAGACCCTCTACGAAGCCCTTTCCGCTCTTAGGGTCAGTGTCACGGCCGTCCATAAAGCAGTGTACGAACACATCCTCAAGATCGTACTCCTTAGCTACGTTAAGGAACTCGTAAACGTGCTCGAGTGAGCTGTGAACGCCACCCATAGAAGCAAGACCCATAAGGTGGAGCTGCTTGTTATTGGCCTTTACATAGTCGTAAGCTGCCTTGATCTCAGGGTTCTGAAGGAACTTGTGCTCGCGTGCTGCGATGTTGATCTTCACGAGATCCTGGTACACTACGCGGCCTGCGCCGAGGTTGAGGTGACCTACCTCTGAGTTACCCATCTGGCCCTCTGGAAGACCTACAGCCTCACCGCAAGCCTTCAAAGTGCTCATAGGATAGTTCTTGCGGAGACCCTCAATGTAAGGTGCTCCCTGTGTGTAGATGACATTAGACTCATCCTGTCTTCCCTCGCCCCATCCGTCGAGGATCATAAGTAGAACTTTCTTGTCCATATGTAATTGATTTAAAATAATTTCAAATTCGCGCGGCAAATATACAATTTATGCACCACTTTTTCTAATTTTGTCATACGAAAAAACAGCGGCAAGTCTGATACTTGCAAAGGAAGATGTTGCAAAGGAATATATAGACGAAAAAGATATATGGCAAGAAGAAACAGAAGCAACGCCGGCGGCAGAGGTCGCGGCAGGAAGGAAAAGAAAGTCTTCCCACAGGTAGTGGGACGAGTGCAGATGACCCGTGAGGGATATATATTCGTAATCGCGGAAGGAGAGGAGGATGACGTCTTTGTGAAGAAGTCAAAGACAAGAGGAGCCCTGCACGGAGACACAGTGCGCGTGACAGTGACTCGCGAGAAGAGCGACAGGCAGCGCCGTGAGGGAGAGGTGATCGAGATCATCGACCGTTCTCCAAAACCGTTCATAGGTATCCTTCATATTGTGGGAAATCAGGCCTGGGTGCTTATGGAAAGCCGTTTTATGCCATATGACATCACCATCCCGTTCACAGAATCGGACAAGGTCCGCTACCGCAGACACAATGTCAAGGGTCAGTCTATGGCAGAGCCTAAGGACGAGACAGGCTACATCAAGCCGGTCAGCGGTGACCTCTATGCAATACACAGACTGTTCGTCACAGGAGAGAACGGCAGGGAGGAACTGAAGGTCCGCTCGGGAATGAAGGTGGCTGCTGTCGTGGATGACTGGCCTCGCAGCGAGCTTTCTCCTCGCGGCCACATCGTGGACGTGCTCGGAGAGCCCGGCGAGAACGACACCGAGATGCACGCCATCCTGGCCGAGTACGGACTTCCGTACCGCTTTGAGCCGGAGGTTGAAAATGCTGCAGATATGATCTCAGAGGAGATTACTCAGGAGGAGATTGCGTTGAGAAGGGATTTCCGTGATATACTTACATTTACCATTGACCCTGCAGATGCGAAGGACTTTGATGACGCCATTTCCTTCCGCAGACTCGAGAACGGCAACTACGAGGTCGGAGTGCATATCGCTGACGTTACGCACTATGTGCGTCCGGGCTCTGTTGTGGACGAGGAAGCGCGTCAGCGCGGAACGTCCGTATATCTGGTAGACCGAACTGTCCCTATGCTTCCGGAGAAGCTCTGCAACAAGCTCTGCTCGCTCCGTCCGAATGAGGAGAAACTCACATTCTCGGCAGTGTTCGAGATCACTCCGCTGGGCCGTATCGTTTCTCAGTGGTTCGGCAAGGCTGTGATAAATTCGGACTACAGATTTGCATATGAAGAAGCTCAGGCTATCATAGAAGGAGCCTCTGAAGGAGTCAGAGAAAACCTTCCTGATGACATCAGGGACGCGATCTTGACCCTCAATGCCCTGGCAGGAAAGCTCCGCAAGAAGAGATTTGCAAGCGGAGCGATAAGCTTCGACCGTCCGGAGATGAAGGTGGAAGTGGACGAGAAGGGCCGTCCTGTGAATGTCTATCAGAAGGTTACTAAAGAAGCAAACTGGCTCATCGAGGAGTTTATGCTTCTTGCCAACCGCACCGTGGCGGAATTCGTGGCTACAGGCTGCAAGGGCGTCGGCAGCGCCCCTGCGAAGGGCGCCCGCAAGCAGGCCAAGACCTTTGTCTATCGTGTACACGACGAGCCTAACCAGGAAAAGGTAGAAAGCCTCCGCAACTTCATTGCAAACTTCGGCTACAGAATGGGACCTACAACCTCCGGCAAGGAGATCTCGAAAGAGCTCAACAGCCTCTTTGCCGCAGCCAAGGACACACCTGAGTACAATGCCATTGAGCTCCTTTCGCTCAGAACAATGGCGAAGGCAAGATACGACACGGAGAACCTCGGACACTACGGCCTTGCATTCAAGTACTACACCCACTTCACATCACCTATCCGAAGGTATCCGGATATGATGGTGCACAGACTTCTGGAGAAGTACCTCGCAGGGGGTGAGTCTGCCAAGAAGGAAGTGTACGACAAGCTCTGCAAGCACGCTTCAGAGCGCGAAATCGTCGCAGCTGAAGCGGAGCGTTCAAGCATAAAGTACAAACTCGTGGAGTTTATGCAGGATAAGGTGGGATATACCTTCGGAGGACATATCTCCGGCCTCACCGAGTGGGGAATGTATGTGGAAGTCGAGCCGACTATGATCGAAGGAATGGTGCCTCTGCGCGACATCCGCAGCGACTTCTTCGAGTTCGATCAGGACCGCTACAGACTCGTGGGCAAGCGCTCAGGAATTGTATATAACCTCGGTGACCCTGTCCGTATCCGTGTGAAGAAGACGAATCTGGAGCAGAAGCTCCTTGATTATGAGCTGATTGAGTCAGGTCTTGAAGAACGTGTATATGACCGTATCGACTATGAGCAGGGCCGAGGAACCTCATTCATAAAGGGCGAGGACGGATCCTTCGACAATGTCACTGTGGGCATAAACAAGGCAGCCCGCAAGGAAAAGGTGCGCAAGGCCATCCAGGAGTCAAAACGCAAAGCAAAAAAGGCCGCCGGCAAGAGGCAGCCTAAGAAATAGAAGGTGCTTTTGCACCGCGGTGATTAAAGCACTGCAGTTATGCTGGACGGCATATCTGACTCGAAGACGAGCTTGCTCGGCGTGAGTGTCAGGGTGCCGTCCTTCTCTATTGTGAAGACCTGGATCAGCCTGTCATCCCTGCAGGCAACAAGCAGAAGCTCTCCGTCAGGAGTAATCATAAAATTACGCGGATGGCGTCCTGTGCGGGCATATCCGCACTTCTCTAAAGTGCCGTCCTCATTGATCTTGAATATGGATATGCCATCGTTGTCAAGACGGTGCGATGTGTATATCCATTTGCCCGAAGGGTGTATGTGTATATCCGCACTTCCTCCGGCATTCACCTCATCGGCCTGGATCCTCTGCACGAGGGTGAATGACGGTTCGCTGCCGCTGCCGGCACCATATACCAGTACCTCTCCGCTCAGCTCCGCTATGCAGTACAGCCTCTTTCCGTCTGCGCTGAACTCCATATGCCTCGGGCCGCTTCCCGCCGGACACGGGATGTCCTTGATGTGCTCGAGCTTCAGAGCTCCGGTATTAGCGGCTGTGCTTTCGCGCTTGCCAACCTTCAGTAGTCTGATCACGTCGGCACCCAGGTCACTTGCGAGGATATATCCCTGAGCCCCAGGCACTTCTTTCAGCTGGTGGATGTGGGACGCCTCCTGACGTGCGCTTACCGGGCCGCTGCCCTCGAAGCAGATCTGCTCCACGCGCTCGCCGATCCTGCCGTTCTCGATAGGGAACACACTGACGGATCCGCCGCTGTAGTCGGCTGTCATCATATATTTTCCTGTGTCGGGGTCCTCGTATATCATCACAAAACACGGGTCAGCTCCGGTCTGCCTGTGTTCCGCGGTAAGTTCAATGCCCTGGCCCTTCTGGTGCACAAAAGAATAGGCGCCAGACTCGCTGCCGACCTCACTTACGGCAAAAATACACCCTTCCTCTGCCAATGCGTACGAGGCGTTCCACGCCTTTGCATTTGCAGTTTCAGTGAACTCAAGTGTATGGTGATTAAAGCTATAGGTGTACAGGTGCTCGCCATATGTACCTATTACAACCTCTGTCTTTGGTGCCTCAGAGCACGCCGCGGCAAGTGCCATCATTCCCGCAGCCGTCGAAACTATAACAGATTTCTTCATAACAGTCTTTGTTTAAGTTACCGATCTGCGAAATTAGTAAAAACATAGTGGAAATGCTACCCTGATTTTATCAGATATAAAGAAACTCTGGAAAGAGTATCAGAATCCGTAACGTACTCCGAGGGAAACAGGAATCTCCGGGTAGAATGGTCCAAGAATGCCTTGAACTCCCAAGATCAGACTGAGTTCGTCTTTGTTGTCAAATGCGAAACGTTTGCCTATACCGATTCCGAAAAGAGGTCCTGCCAGACATAGTTCCATCTTGTTATACTGCTCTGTGCCTCTGACGCGTTTATAGTCAAATCCTACACCTGCTCCCAACTTGAACTCGGCAAAGACCGGTGCCTTCCCGCGTGAAAAATCAACCTGCAGGTCGGCATAAACAGGAAATACGAATGTCCTTTGCGGCAGCGTTGTCTTCTCGAATCTGGTTCCATCATTGAATTCTTCAATGTGTGTGATAGTTTTGTGTGGCCCTATAAGTACATCTGCTCCGAATCCGACTCCAAGAAAGATGATTTCTGAAAACTGCCTGCCATAGATTGCATCGACTCCGATTCCGAAGGTACAGGTCGCACTTTTTAAGACATCTGCTCCCATCGCCCATCTGTTATATCGAACAAAATCTGAATTTCCGGCTGACAAAGATGCTGCAGAAAGAATAACGGCTGCAACGACAACAAATAATTTTTTGTACATAGTTATTTTGTTTAGAGTTATAGCTGCAAGATGCATAAGCCATACAGAATGTTGCATATACTCACTTTTTCTGCCCGATGACGGGCAGTATCACCCTCTGCGGCAGCACCAAGTTCAAGGAACAGTATCTTGAGGCGCAGAAGAGGCTTACGCTTGAAGGTAATATTGTCATCTCTGTCGGCCTGTTTGGGCATAGCGGGGATGATGAGGTTTGGACTGAGGGGACGAAGGCTATGCTGGATGATATGCATAAGCGCAAGATAGACTTGGCGGATGAGATCTTCGTCGTCAATGTCGGCGGGTATATCGGAGAGAGTACCCGCAGTGAGATTGCATACGCCAAATCGCAGGGTAAGGATGTGAAGTATCTGGAGCAGGTGGATGCTTTTTAGGCACTCGCTCTCCCTTCCCATAGTCGTGCAGACCTCCGGTCTGTAGCAAAAACATAGTGAAAACGCTGCAGATACCCCAGCGATTTCCACCCACCCGAAGTTCTAGTGAACTTCAACCCCTAAAACATCACTAGAACTGCCTATTTTCCTCCATTTATTATGATTTCAGCCACTTCTAGTGAATATTCAAGCTCAAATGTTCACTAGAAGTGGCTGATAACAAAAAAGATGTAATCTCCTTTATGAGGGCTGATACATACGTTTGATATATTTCCTTAATTCCGGATCTTCACAATAAACATAGCAACCTTTTTGGCCTCTGGTCAGGAGAGTCTTATAGGTGTTAAGAATAAGCTGACGGGCTTTTTCTGACGGTGCAGTTCGGATTCCTGAAGAGTTGTCGTCTTTAGAAATAGCCTCTTTATGAGTTTCCACCAATCCAGTAGACGAATTATATGTCAAATCCTTTCCGATAAATACACCGACATAATCGAACTCAAGTCCCTGAGCAGTGTGGATACATCCAACCTCTTCAAATGAATTGGGATTGATAGCCCAGACTTTGTCGTTTTCAAGATTCCATTTGGCTTTGAATCCATCTTCGAGCATCAGGTCCCATTCTCCACGACGATGCTTGACATTCCAGTCGTAACAATATCCTGCTACCATCCTGGACTTGTTGTTTATCTCATTCTTTATTCTGAGAGCATCTCTCATTTCATTTGGATTTTCAAATACTTTGAAATCAAAATTCAGTTCTGATAAATCCACAGCGATGGATTCCTGATTACGTTGAAGCACTTCATCAATGAACTGAATGTATGCATCGCTGCCATTGCACCTGAACTGTGAAACAAGTTTTGTTTCCTCTGTTGTGATAAGTCTGCTTCCAAGTACTTCGCACCAATGACGTATTTCACTGATTGAGCCAATGTCTTTAGTTGTAACTGATTGATCTTCATCCAGAAGGAAAATGCTTAGCAATGATGCACTGATGCATTCTTTGACCTGATTTTCACCGCCCCAATCCTGAAACATCCTCTTTACAAGTCGATGAGCTTCATCTATAATCAAGCAGTCATAATCATTTGCTGCGCATTGGTGCAGGTTGAAAGGTGAACGAAATAGCTGTTTGATATTGACTAGTTTCTTGGCGTCAGATTTTGTCAATAATCTTAGAAATGCCTCTCTCGGAGCGCTGTTCTTAGTTACATAACTAGCGTTAAGGCATTGATTGATGTATTTCATCAGCAGATTCACTGCAAGTACGGATTTACCTGTGCCTGGTCCTCCTTGTACTATAATGGTACGTTTCTTCCTGTCCTTGAGACATTGGTTCATTGTCTTCAAGCACATGTCGAAACATACAGCTTGCTCATCAAGCAACATAAACTCCTTGTTGCCTTTGACCATAGACACCAAAGAATCTTGAAGCGCTTTTGTAGGCCTCAGCCTACCATGTTCTATCAGATAGAGGAGGTCTCCCTTTGATGATTTTTTAATTATGTACTTCTTTACAAACTCTGAGAAATTTCTCACTTCGTTTTTGATAAAGAAGGGGGCGAGATCTGTCCATTCTTTATAGATTGGATTGGACAAAGTGTATCGATATTCTGGCTGGTAATTGTGAAGGTAGGCACAAGGTATCAGACTGATTTTCTCGTCAGTAAGTGATTGTGAATAATTTTGCAGAAAGCATGAATATGAATATGCTTGATAAGAAGGGTGACATACAATTCTGTCGGAATTAGCAACAAAAGTCCTGACGCAATAGTGCATATCATCAGCGACAACTTCAGCTTTCTGCCATTGTTTCAATTCGACAATAACAATGTTCTCATTGCCAGACTCATCTGCTCCGGCAATGATAAAATCCACGCGCTTTGATGTCAGGGGAATATTATACTCGATACATATGCGGACTTCGTCATCAATTTCTGCATCATCCACAATGTTACGCATAAACTGCATTGAATTCTGCCACGATGAATATTCCTTCTCGTGTCCAGCATTCAGACCCTTAATTTTTATCGCTTCCAATATTTTGTCTGCAATACTGTTGTCCTTGACATCATTGACGAACTGACGTTTGATATCATTATAAACTATCATATTTCCAGTAGATTAACCTTGCTGACAACAAATTTAGGAAAATATGTAGAAAGTTGTAGTATGTGAACTTATGATTAATAGACGTTACTTATATTTGCACCCTAACCCTAATACATCTACATGATCGGCCCATACAAAATCATCACCCTCTGCGGCAGCACCAGGTTCAAGGAACAGTATCTTGAGGCGCAGAAGAGGCTTACACTTGAAGGTAATATTGTCATCTCTGTCGGCCTGTTTGGGCATAGCGGTGATGATGAGGTTTGGGCTGAGGGGACGAAGGCTATGCTGGATGATATGCATAAGCGCAAGATAGACTTGGCGGATGAGATCTTTGTCGTCAATGTCGACGGGTATATCGGTGAAAGCACCCGCAGTGAAATCGAATACGCTAAAGCAAATGGCAAGGTCGTGAAGTACCTGGAGTAGGAGCACCCATCTGTGGCGGCTCTTCTGAGTGAGCCGCATCGCATAAAGTATATATATAATATAAATATATACTAGTAATTATATAATATATACTTATATGGTATCCTTCTTTGATATCATATTTTTAACGAAAAATCCGCTGAAAATCAATAGGATAGCCCATTTTATTCTCAACTTCTTATTTATAGTTTTGCCGGTGCCGGGTGATATGTCCCGGGACAGACTATGAAGTTAGAAGAAATACTGAAGTTAAGAGATGTGGCTGAGCATACATGTGTTCAGTTTAAGGAGCGTGTGACTAAAGATAATAAGTCAGAGGTAGCAGCTGAGATGGTCGCGATGAGTAATACTCGTGGCGGAAAAATTATCGTTGGTATAGATGATAAGACTGGGCATATGAATCCGTTGTCATATGCTGAGACGCAGGACACCACTGAGTTGTTGGGCAATCTTGCCACGCAAAATGTAATACCGTCAGTGCTTCTTGACATCATGACTGTTCCTTCTGAGGGTGGAGCTCTAGTGGTTGCCATTATCAAACAGGGGCTGAATAAGCCATATCACGACAATAATGGCGTTGTGTGGGTGAAGCAGGGGGCAGATAAGCGTAAGGTTTTTGATAATTCAGAACTTATAGCCATGTTGGCGGATAATGGTCAGATACATCCTGATGCTCTACCTGTTCGAGGGACCACAATCAAGGACCTGAATACGGATGTGGTGAAGGATTATCTTATCAAGAGGTTTGAGCCTGTGCTTCGCCTTCAGGACAGATCTGCCGGTGAATTACACAAAATGTCGGCGGAGGAAGTGGCAAAGGCGATCGGTGTCGAGCAGACAGTTGAGAACATTCTCAAGAATATAGGCCTTATATTGCCGGATGGGACCTTGACTGTTGCTGCAGTTGTTTTGATGGGGGAATATCCACAAAGATGGCTGCCGGTGTTTACTGCGAGGTGTATCAGCTTTATTGGAAACAGCATTGGAGGATCTGAATTCAGAGATAAGAGTGGCTCTGATGCAGATGGCAATGCTGTGCATTTGTATAAGTACATCATGACTTTCTTGATGCGTAACCTTAGACGCAAGCAGGTAGAAGCGGATTTCAACAGTCCCGGTGAGTTAGAGGTGTCCTCTGCAACACTTGCGGAAGTTGTAGTGAACTGTATTCTGCACA
Organism: Candidatus Cryptobacteroides sp.; assembly: GCA_045612265.1. Classification (GTDB taxonomy): domain Bacteria; phylum Bacteroidota; class Bacteroidia; order Bacteroidales; family UBA932; genus Cryptobacteroides. Next base: position 10,266 of record JAZKYT010000012.1, on the reverse strand, counting down.
GGTCTTATGCGGCGGATTCTCCAATCAGGATCTTCATTTTTGATAATAGGATTGAACTTCACAGTCCTGGCTTGTTGCCTCCGGGTATTACTGTGGAAGATGCGACCCACGGAGTGTCCTCTCCGAGAAACAAGCTTTTGTTCAGTAATGGCATTCATCTTTTACCCTATACGGGAGCCGGCAGCGGCTTGACCAGAGCACAGCTTTACACTCCAGATATCAAGTTTGAGAATGATGAGAGGTTGAGGGAGTTTGTGGTTACGATTTGGAGAGAAAGTGTCCGTGTCAGTGTTATAGATGATGTTAGAGTTGGTGAAGTTAAGAAATTGAATAATAGTGAGATATCGAATGATACTTCTGTGCTTGATCTTAGCTCTGACACTGTGAATAGTGTCAGAGCTGAAAGAATTCCATATAAACTGTTAGGAGGAGTGATGAAGAATATCATTCAGTTCTGTAGTATACCGAGAACCGGAAGAGAAATCCTCGAACATATCGGCTACTCGTACCATACCAAGAATTTAGCTAAGTTCATAACTCCATTATTGGATATGAATTATCTTGAGCCTACAATCCCAGACAAACCCAAAAGCCCCCATCAGAGATACCGCAAGAAACAAAAATAGAAATATGCTCCTTTAAAACCCTAACTCAATCCCCCCGACAAGACTGCGTGGCGGCATCGGGTAGCCGCTTACGAGTTCGTAGCTGCTGTTGAGCAGGTTTTTGGCGGTGAGGTTTAGTGTCAGGCTGGACTTCTTCAATGAGAATTTTTTAGTGGCTGTCAGGTCCAGAGTGTTCCAGTCGGCGAGGGTGCCGGCTGAGTCTGTCCTGCCGGTCTTCAAGACCCAGCGGGGACTGAGGCTATAGCCCTTCCAGGATGCCTTCAGGTCTGCTGTGACTGTGTGTTTTGCCAGGTAGGGGAGCTGCTGGCCGTAGGAGTGGCTGCCGGGCGTTCTGTCGACGGCTGACTGATACGAGTATTTCATATCCATATATACCTTCCAATCTCCTGATTCATAATCGGCTCCGGTAATGATGTCGAAGCCGCTTGAGCGTACTTTGCCGATGTTGAACGGCAGCCATATGTTAGGATCTTCTTCGGTCGGGGCTGAGGTGATCTTGTTGCTCAGGTGGTTGAGGAAACCGTCCGCTTTTGCCCTTATGCTCCACGCTGGAGAGATGGATCTGTGGAAATCGAGGCCCAGGTCGGTCAGCCAGGCGTCTTCGGGGAGGAGGTCCGGGTTGCCGTAGCCGACGTAGTACAGTTCGTTGAACATCGGCACCCTATACGCTCGGCGGCCGAAGCCGACGATGCCAAGGCCTTCAGTTATATATATACGGAAATCCATCGACGGCGACACTGCGTGTCTTGTGCGCTGGTCCTTGTCGATATATCCTGAATATTCGGCCGCGACGTTGAGGGACAGACGTTCGAAGTTGAACGAGCTGGCGAGGGCCGAAACGGCCGTCATCCTCGAGGCGTTGTAGCTGGTTGAGGCGAGGCGGTCCCATACGAGGTCGGCGGCGAGGGATATATTCCACCACCGGTTGAGTCTGAATATATGGGAACTGTTCAGCTGCAGCTCGGTCTGACCGTACTGGCTGTCGCCCCAGGCGCTTGTGTAATATATGTCGTCGTAAGCGGCTTTTGCGCTCATTCTCAGCGAGTAAAATGGGGAGAATGTCTTTCTTGCGACGGCTTGTAGGTAGATGTTCTTGTCTTTCTGCCTGTCTTCTGAGGGCCAGGATATGGAACCTGGAGTGCCTCTTTCCGCAGCGTTGTAGAATGCTTTGATGTGATAATCTCCTTCGTCCATTGTTCCGAAGAGGTTGAGGCCTCCGCGGATCTGTCTGATGTCATTGTTCTGTCTTATGGAGCCGTCGCTGAGGGGGAAGTTGCCTTCGCTGATTATGCCTGCGGCGTGGGCTGACAAAGCTAGAGTTTCGGAGAGTTTGAAGTCTAAGCGCGCAGAAGGGAGGAGGGTTCCGAATGAGCCTGCGTTCAAACGTATGCTTCCTGCTGTCGGACCATTCCTGAAAGTGGGCCTGATGGTGTTGAATGAGATGCTGTTCTGTGCGTAGTCGACTACTGCGGATGAGTAATTTTCGATGTCCAGCATTCCGAGGTCGCCTTGTCCGGATTGGACGTTTCCCACTCTGACACCATCTACATAGATTGCCGTGTGAGGGCTTCCCATTCCCCTGAGGCTGACTGTCTTTAGGCCGGCAAGGCCACCGTAGTCGCCAAGCTGGAGTCCGGGTACCTGATGGAGTTCTCCGGTGATGTCAAATGGATTCTGGATGTGGAGTGTGTCTGTTCTGGAGATCACTACGCCTTTGTCTGTTGTCACTGTGACGGTGTGCAGAGTGTCTGATGTGACCGGCTGCTCTGCAGGTTCAGCCGGGCGGCCTGCAGAGAGCAGTCCCGCCGAAATCAAAATAGAAAATAACATTATGTAACGCCTTACAGAAGCCTGCCCCCGGGCCTCATAGTTTGACTTATTATGGCAGGTCTTCGGACTCATCCCCACTCATTGCGCCTTCTCACAGCCCCTCCGGACTGCAATGGCATCGTGCAAGGTGTTACAGGACATACCGCTGCGGGCACAGTTCCGGCTTCTCACCGGCTTCCCTTTTCAAGACTGTCGTCTCACCATAATCTTCTGCAAAGGTATATAATGTCATCAAATATCCAGTCGACCGGGTGCAAAAACATCGCGGCCCTGCTCGCATTACCCCGGAATAATAAAAGTTTTGCCCACTTCTTGCAAATGTTATATAAGTGTTATACATTTGTGATATAAAATATATGAAGAATATGGAGACTCCTATAACTAGAACCCAAACAGCTTTCAGGCTTAGTAATGAATTGTTGAAGAGGTTAAAGACCGAGGCTCGCAAACAGAATCGCAGCCTTAACAATTTTGTGGAGAGTGTCCTTATGGACGCTGTCTATCGCACACCTAATGCCCATACGATGGCCGCAGTGAAAGAAGCGAGAGAGAATGAGAATCTGGAAACTATCAATCTGGATAATCTTGAGGGGTTTATTGAGTCATTGTAGAAGGTATGAGGGAATTGAAGATTACAAGCCAGTTTAAGAAGGATCTTAAGAAATATCAGAACCAGCCGAAGAGAATAGAGAAACTCAAGACTGTCTTAGGCTATCTGCAGCAAGACATTGCAATTCCCCAAGAGTACAAACCACATAAACTTATGGGCGAATACAAAGACTGTATGGAATGCCATATTGAAAGTGACACCCTGTTGATCTGGTTCGATGAAAACACGAATGTTGTCAAACTCATCCGCCTTGGCACCCATTCGGAACTTTTCAAGTAACAACCGACCAAGTGCAAAAACATAGCGAAACTGCTCTTGATACCCCGAAAATAGGGGGGTATCGAGAGCAGTTTTCCGATAAAAATGCACTCGATACCCGGCAAACCTCCGGCAATCTGCAAAATTTTCGTGGTGCAAATGTGCTGCAAAAAGGAAAAAGAAAAATGCAAGTGTTGAAAGTTAAGCACTTGCATTTTGTTGGGTACCCTGTAGACTACCTGTTTTCGAACCAATTTATGGAAGAATTGGGTAGGATTTATCAGTTGAAGAAGTATTTCCCGTCGTTTGATGATTAATGTTTTTACTCCTCTTCATCCTCTTCCCAACCAGGTTCGTAATCAGAGTGGAAATTGATGTTGCCCTCTCCACGTATGTTCAGTATAGGAAGTCTTTCACGGTAGTATTTCTCTTCCTTGATTGTGAATGTGATGGTGCCTGTGAAATTCTTGAATATGGCAAAGCAATAACTACGTTCCTCAATGTCTTTTGCAACTTTAGGATTGTGATTCAGTACTTCTTCAAGAAGAAAACATCCTATTACATACGAATCGCTACGGAATTCATTAATGACGTCTCCTTGGTTATTATAGAACGTATCTTTATTTACATCGCATCCCGTTGCTGTGATACTGTTGGGACATTCTATTTTATTTAGGTCTTCACTATTATCAGTACATTTACTAATGTCAATGATATCGCCATCCTCATCCCTCATTATGTAGATTAAATCAGTTATAATGATGTCCTTGTCTTCGACTTTCATTGAATAAGTCGCAAGAGTCTTGTCACAAGAATTCATAGTAATCAATAGTATTAGTGATGTTATAAGTAATCGAAACATTTTGTGCAGAAATATTGTTTTCAAATATACAAAAAAGTTTTCGAACCGCTGAATTCAATCCAATAATCGCAATTCTGATGGGTAGAGAGCCGTTTTTAATGAAATAACAAGGCGCATCAGCGCCATGTCATCCGCGTCAGCAAGATTTTCGCAGAAAATCGCAGCAGCGGGGACGCCCGACCCGACCATCAGGAGCGGTCGGTATAGCCGGTCCTGCTGCCGCAGGCTGCTCGTTGGAAAAGCCCACTGGGCTGTTTCCTTACCACTCGCGACCCTGAAAGGGGCTGTCAGAGCAGCTGACTGGGGTTGAGAAGTGGGTACAAGCAAAGAAGACTCAGCGCAATGCTGAGTCTTCTGCTTGTACCCGGAGCCGAAATCTTGTTATTGTTGTATGTTGAGGTCTAAATTGACCTAATTGCGTGAAAATGAGGGATTTTGAACTGGTTGATACTCAATGCTTGCAACTAATTGACTTGTTGGTGTTTATGAACAATTTGCGAAAAATGCTCGCAGTTGTGATGCGATGCGGTGACCAAAAGTGACCAACACTAAATCTTTGCGTGAAAATGAGGGATACTGCGTGATCGTCATCAGTAGGAGATATCAAGACTTAAAACATTTCACCATCACTTGATTTTGCAAGTTTATGTGCTTCCTCGTCAAGACCGAGTTTAATATATTTCATAACTACGCCTATGTTCGGGTATAAAAATTGCAAGAATTTTAGTTAATCAAGTCGCTGTTATTAAAACGCTTACGAGACTTGATTATTATAAAAAATCATCTCATTACTCTATTGCCAAGGTGGCAATAGAATCATATCTTTGTAGAAAACTAATATAAAGGTTATGAAACGACTTAATATAATCATTATTACTATATTAATCTGCGCACTCTCACAAGCACAGGATCCTCCTTATCGTAATGGTCAAAGATTAACTGACTATAATTTCCCTCTATTTGGCGATGTTAAAACCATTGAATATACTTGTTTTTCAATTAACACCGATACAGGAGAGGAATATCCAAGGGATACGACAATTATAAGATTTAACAAAAATGGAGACGTCGAATACATAAATCCATATGTTGATTTAACCTATACTGACGTCGTTTATCCCGCAGAACTTCGTTTTTTATACAATAATTTAGGGTATAACACATTAACTGAAGAGGTGATTGATTACGATTATATGGATGTTGTATATGATACATATTATACATATGATGAAGATTGGAGAAGAATTAAAGGCGAAAACTATAATGAGGACGGCAAGTTGTTATATACGGAAGAATATACATATGACATACAAGGTAATCTTACTCACGAGAAATCAAATAAAGGAGGTGAATTGGTAGTCTACACGTATGACACTAATATGAATATCATTCTAATCGAACGATATATTGGAGATAAATTGGTTGAGAAAACCAACAGAACATATAATGAGAACGGAAAGTTAATCCAAGAAACCACATATTCTTCAAATAGGTTAAATGAAATGGAAATATCCGAGACAACCCTATATTCATATGGCGATAACGGAGTTCTCATTTCAAGTGAAACCAAGTCCCCTATACAAGAGATGTTTCTCCAATACATAACGGATTCACGTACTGAAATAACAGACAGAACTATATACAAGTGTGATTCATATGGTAATGTGATTGAGGAAACATATTATCCTAATGATTCAACATCTCCGCAATTCAGAATAGAATATAAAATATCATACAGATAATATGAGGATTGAATACCAAAACTTATGCACCACTTAACCTGAACCTCCCGTATTTAATCAGCGATGTGTCTAATTGGGATAATGTATGTAGTGAAATCATACCTCATGCAATCAAAATGAAGGAGTATTTAGTAAATCTTGAGGTGTTTTGAGGTCTCCTTTTGCATTGCGGTGACCAAAAGTGACCATTTTTGAGGTTTAGAAAAAATAAAATCCTGTAAGCAATTGGCTTTCAATGCTTACAGGATTTTGTCGTACCCGGAGCCGAAATCCTGTTATTGTTGTATGTTGAGACCTAAATTGACCTAAATGCGTGAAAATGAGGCATTTTTAACTGATTGATACTGAATACTTGTAACTAATTGAGTTGTTGGTGGTTATGTGCAATTTGCAAAAAATGCTATCAGTTGTGATGCGATACGGTGACCAAAAGTGACCAACGCTAAATCTTTGCGTGGAAATGAGGGACATTGATTGATGTTATCTGTAGGAGATATCAAGTAATGATACAGTTTCGAGTCTGTTGCCTAAGATAGGTAGCACAACTAAAAGTGGCAAGCATCACCGAGAAATGCGAACTTGTTGACATTCCCGAGGCGCAGCCTTGAATGTCCGTGATACTATTCGAGCTGAACAAAAATTTGTTTGTTTTATTGCTCAGCTCATGCGAAAATCGCCTAAAATGATGGATTATGATGTGAGCTGAACAAAGAAATGGTGAATTTATTGCTCAGCTTGAAGGCAGGGGTCGTCCGTGGAGGTAAATTGGAACTTGTGCTTTGCTTATATGCAGTCCGATATCTGTAGCTCTCCTGCAGATATTTAACGATATGAAATAAATGCTTTAACTAAACCCTGCGAAGGGTCATAATCGATCTCCAATGAGGATATCTGATTCATGCGAAGCTTCATCAGTTTGCGGGCATCAGCGCGGGTCTGGACTGACTTACCATTAAGCACATATTCAAGTTTGATATCATTCTCGTTGCCCATAGCTTTTATCGCGATTTGGGTATTAATCCATAAATAACCGTCTTTTGCGTACTTTGTAGTTGCATGCAAAAGGTGCTTCTTGAACTGAGGATAACGGGCAGACTTGACGGAGCGACATTTCTTGAGCAAATCAGAGTATAGATCTGACATCACTTCACTTTTGACATTCGATGGCAGGTTGTCTATGACCTGAACCATATCATAGTCATATCGCTCACTCACAATAAGATGATATGTGGTGTCCTGCATAATGCCAAGGCCTTCCAGCACTAATTGCAAAACGCATTCAGCCTGCTCTGAAGTTATCGGTCTTTCCGTAGAATCGTCATTTATCTCAAGAAGAGCCTTGTTTTCAGCATCGAAGACTCCGAAATACCAGTAAAACGGATTGTATTCTTTCTTCTCTTTAACTGTCTCGCAGATCAGAGGCGCTTTCAAGGCTGAGGCAAAGTCAAATATTGATGTGATCTGAGGCAAAGACCCTTTTAGCTTGCTCAACTTCCTCACACCATTACCCCTCTGAATAGTATAGACATTATATAGAGAGTCTTGAGGGCTGATGATTACCGTTCCGTCTGCTATCTCTACCGCAATGAAATTATCCACCTCGATATTATTAGAGGCAACGGCCTCACTGATCCTCTGGCGGGCCGCCTCAAATCTTGCTCTCTGTGGGTTTTCAAAACCATCGTCTGCTCCCCTGGCAGCAAGGCCACACAATAATAAGATGGCCGCTATTAGTTGTTTCATAGTGTCAAATCTTAGCATGAAAATTTTTTAAAAAAAGATCGCAATATGGGAACCTGACCGTGAGTGTCAGCTGAACTGTGTCAAGGCTGTTAGATAAATCCAGATTTGTCGGTGTAAAGTTATGCAATCCAACTTAAAAATACAACATTACTATCCTACACGGAGGAGTGGTAGATTTTGAGGTGTTTTGAGGTCTCCTTTTGCATTGTGGTGACCAAAAGTGACCATTTTTGAGTTTTTGAAAAAACAAAATCCTGTAAGCAATTGGCTTTCAATGCTTACAGGATTGTATGGTACCCGGAGCCGAAGCCCCGTTATTGTTGGATATTGAGGTTCAAATTGACCTAATTGTATGAAAATGAGGCATTTTTAACTGATTGATACTCAATATTTGCAACTAATTGACTTGTTGGCGTTTATGAAAAATTTGCAAAAAATGCTCTCAGTTGTGATGCGATACGGTGACCAAAAGTGACCAACGCTAAATCTTAGCGTGAATGTGAGGGATACAGCGTTAGTCGACCTCTTGTCATTTTTGTATTAAGTTGGATTTAGTTCGTAGGATATTTCTTTCGATATTCATGATGTTGTTCGTATGAGAAACCAATCCGCCCTGTTACTCCTCCTTCAAACATCATTATCACTTTATCGTTATGTGGAATAAATTGAGACTTATCCAAATATGTTTCATATTCATCAGTTGTCATTGGTCTCAAATAAATTCTGTAACTATACCCATCATCCCAAGGGCATTTATATACTATGTCGCAATAATTCGGGTCGGATGTGTCAATGGATATACATCCTGTCTTTCTGAGAAGTCTGTTAAGTTTATGCGGATTCTGTATAGATGACGGAGAATAAGCGTATGTTATCAATTCATCAAATTTTTCTGTATTCTTATCATAGTGTTTTGCCATTTCTACTGCGTCACAATTGTATATGGGCATTCTGACAAATATGAGGAATAAAAACACGAGAAGATTTATCAGGCTTAGGCGAAGTACAGTTCGTTTAAGAATGCCATTCTTTTTCAATGCTTTGATGAATAATACAATTGAAGATATGATGATAATTGGTACCAACCACCAAGCAAAAATAAGTGTTCCCCAATAAGCCATATAAGGCTCAATTATGAATGCCATCAACATTACAAATATGCCGATTGACGGAAGTGTATATCCCAATATCGTCCAATTGCTGACCAGAACCTCTGTGTTTTCCTCTCGGTATAATGAAAATTTTCGTCCTCTCATATTGGTGAAATTTTAAGATTGATAATAATGGCCTAAAATAGGAGTTGCTGCAAATATAACTCCTAATCTGAGAAGTTAGATCGAAATCATGAAAATGCACCCAGTGCTCAATATGTATTGAGGTGACCAAAAGTGACCAACGCAAAATCTTTGCGCGCAAATGAGCCTGTTAGAAAAATTGGAATTTAAGTGCAAGTCGAGAGGAATGGAAACTTGTTTACATTCCCGAGGCGCAGCCTTAAATGCCCGTGAAACGGGAATTTAGTGATTCCGATTTATTTGCAATCCCTTAACCATTTTATGTAAGCCTCCCTTCCAAAACGATACTCGACATTTCCGCACCAAAAACATTTATGATTTTGACTATCTGGATACCAAGGTAGGTCCTCTTGATATACAAGTTCAGGATCAACTTTTCCAATAACATCTAATGGCAAGATATTACGGATTGTATATATATGAACCATTAGTTCTGTTCTTAAGAATGATGTTTTCCCATCTCGTTCAATCATTCTATCAAATGATAATGGTTTAAGTAATGTGATATCTATTTCATCAATTGATGGTCTATGATCAAATAATAAGGGAGTAATTGCAATATGACACATCGGATAAGAAAGTCTACCGCTAAATTCTATACGACACCCATCATCCAATACAACAGCAATACCATAGAATCCTGTTTCTGGCTCTGTGACTAAAATATCACCTTTGTCAAATGTTCGGTATTTAGGTTGTTTCAATTTCATAAAAGTAATGATTCACGATAAATCCCAATTTATCGCTATAAAGTTATGTAAACCAACTGAAAGATACAACATAACTATCCTGCACGAAGAAGAGTGGTAGATTTTGAGGTGTTTTGAGGTCACCTTTGCACAGTGGTGACCCAAAGTGACCATTTTTGAGGTTTTGGCACAAAGAAAAACCCTGCGAGCATTGAAAATCAATTACTTGCAGGGTTTTGTGTACCCGGAGCCGGGGTCGCCAAATGGGTTTTGCGGGAAATCTGCGAAATTAAATTAAAATTTACAAAGTATTAACAATCAATATAATACAAAACATAAATTTGAAAAGTTATTCTTTGTGGTTTCTCTGATTTTCGTTAATGTGGTGCAAGAAATTTGTAATTTGCACCACCGATATTATCTTTGTAGTCAGAATTAAAAAGGAATAAAGTATGGCTACAGTAACAGCTTTTATTAGGGTAGCGTCCAAGAAGAAGGACAAAGTGAATGTGCGTTTCAGATTGAGAGACGGTAGGGCAGTGCAGCTGCTTTACGTGAGTGATCTGACCGTCAATCCGGACCATTGGAATCCGAAGAAGGAGGAGATCAAG
>JAZKYT010000011.1:0-11568 GCA_045612265.1 Candidatus Cryptobacteroides sp. | reverse complement strand
ATTGATTCAAATAGAAAAGGATGCCATGACGGCATCCCTATGATTTGCCTCAAGAAAGCACAGAGGATGTTTACCTGATGGTGGGCGTGAGAAAGCGAGATAAAACGAAGATTCAATATTGTATTACATCTTTGATCCCAGTATCAAGAATGAAAAAAGAGCAGCCATGATGACTGCTCCTAACTTCACCCCGAGGATACATGTGAGAATTACCTTTAGGTCAGGACATCGCTAGCGGGGATTTTGCTCTTCCGATAGTCCATCTTACACATGTTTTACTTCCTTGGTTGCAAAGGTATGGTTTTTCTTTGAAATAGCAATTGACGCTTTTAACTATCCAACACATTACGTGTAAGCTTCCCCTAACAGGGATGGCTACAATACTTACAAACTTTGTATCATAACTTGGTAAGTTTAAAAGTTATGATAGAAGAAATGGTAACTTGGAGTGAGAAAAGCCGCAGAGACCACATCTCTACGGCTTTTATATATCCCAATGTCCCAACTTATAAAAAGACATACTAATACTGGCATAGCATCTCATCAAGCTCAGCAACAGTCAAGTCTGCAATCTCAGCAACAGTTTCCTTCGGAATGCCTTTCTCAAGCATTGCTCTACACATATCTGCCCTACCTTTGGAAAGACCTTCCATACGGCCTTCCATATGGCCTTCCTCGCGAGCAGCAGCAATCTCGCCATTGTATCGTCTTTCGTCAAACATATCCTTGTCGTATTGTATGCGTTTCTCTTCATCAAATCGAGGAATGTCACAAGCATCGAATAACCTAGTGAATATCTCATCCTGAAGTTCCTGCGGCTGATTCTCCAGATCATTCTCACATTCGTGAAGCTGCTTCTTGAATCTCCTCAACTCTGCGAAGATAATAAATATTGTATCATCCGGCAACTCATTAGTCAATTCCGTGTAACGAAAAAGTACACGGATAAATACAAAAATTTATTTTCAAACCTGCAGGTTTGGAGATATATTTCTCCTTCAACATGATCGTCCTCTACGACACCAAGCGGCCTCAGTGCCTACACCATCCCATATAAAGCAGATTCGTCCGTCAGGTGGAAGCAAATCCCCGCCACCTAGCGAAGTAAATGCCCCTCAGAACGCGAAATCTTCGCGCGGTGGAATTGGGAACTATGCTGATGTTCTATGAACAAAACAACATCGTAGCATTCAGGCAGATCCGGCAAAACTTACCAAGTTATGATACAAATTTTAACGCGAATGTCTCCCCGAAGGTTAGGCTCGAGGCGGGTACGGTTTATAGCCTTTTTTATTCTTGTAGACTATTCTGTATAACCAAGTAAATGATTATCTTTGTATCAAACCAACATTGAAAACCTAAAATATGAAAAGGCTGATTCTATTCTTTGTTTTGCTGTGCTCGTGTGCAATAACATTTGCACAGGTGACACATATTGTGGACGTTGATACGTATCTTATAATTAGGGAACAGCCGAGTGTCAATTCTGCAAAGGTCGGATCTTTATCAGATGGTACAATTGTGTCTGTACATGATGTAGTGGGTGAGTGGGCGCAGATAACGTGTGGTGGAGATTCGGGATATGTTAAATATTCATATCTGAACGTATGGGAATCCTCTCCTACAGAGAGTACGGAAAAGCCTATGGATTGGGATTGGAAGTGGCTTATATATGTCATTGGCGCTCTGGCGTTATTGCTTCATGTGTTCAGGCAATTCACCGGTGATGATGAAAGTCTTGAGGGTGGGCTATATTATGCTTTTGTTGGCTTATACCTTCTTCTATGCGCTTTAGAAATAGTGTATATATATGCTGTGGATTTAGAGGAACTCTGGTTTTTGAGCGAACCGCGATGGTATTTTAAGATACTATGGTTCCTGGTCTATGCGTATTTGTTTTATAATCAGATCGTATGCTTCTTCCACGTATTATATGACTCGAGGAATGACGGCGATGGTGATTACAACTTCATGATTGGTATATTTGCGTGGATTTTCTATGTGGTTGGAGTCGTTATTGTGCAGCAGACCCGTCTTGGCAGGGAGTTCGAGGATTATGTCGGCTATGCTGCGCTGCTGGTGATGCTGATACAGTTGATCATCATTGCCGTGCATGTAGTGCCTGCAAGAGGCTGGAAAAAGTTTGCTGAAATTGCTGTTATTTACCTGATTGCCACCACGGGAACCTGCATGCTGTGCATTATGTCAATACCTGTAGCAATTATTGCATTCATAATCTATAAGCTGGTGACGGGAGGAATCGAGGAAATGGAGAGAGTCCGTTCGTCAGGAGGCGGCGGAGGCTGTTCGAGCGGCTATGACGCTCCACCAATTGAGCGCAGATCAGATTCTGGTGGTGATATGTATAACCACTTTGCCAGCCAGGCAAATGACGCAAAGCGCGCGTATGACGACTATGTTAGCCGAGCAGATGAGGAGCGTAGACAAGGTGAGACTTATGAACGCTATGCCAGAGATGCAGAGTGGCGATGCGATGAATACAAAGATAGCTCGTATGCCAGCGAGGCAAGTGAATATTGGGACAAAGCCCGACGCTGTTTCGACAGGGCTTCAGACTATGAGCGTGAGGCTGAACGCTATAAGGACCTCTACGATGATGCTAGACGTACTGCTGAGCGTTATAGCTAGGAATAAAAGGGATTTGCTATCTTTGTAGGTTGAAAAGGAAATTATTGGAAAATGAGTAATAGTTTGGAAATTTCCCGCCGTGGTCTTGAGATGCCGGAGTCGCCGATCAGAAAGTTGGCTCCGCTTGCGTTCAAGGCAGAGGAGAGGGGATTGAAGATATATAGATTGAACATCGGTCAGCCGGATCTGCCGACTCCGCAGAAGGCGTTGGATGTGCTGAAGAATGTTGACCGCACGACTTTGGAGTACAGCCCTTCGCAGGGATATCTTTCGCTGCGCAAGGCGCTTGTCAATTATTATGAGCGTTATCAGATCAAGTTGACTCCTGATGAGATCATCATCACTGCAGGCGGTTCTGAGGCTGTGCTTTTTGCTTTCATGAGCTGCCTCAATCCAGGCGATGAGATCATCGTGTCGGAGCCGGCTTACGCTAACTATATGAGCTTTGCCATCTCGGCAGGAGCTGTGATCCGCACTGTGACTACCACCATCGAGGAGGGTTTCTGCCTCCCTAAGGTGGAGAAGTTCGAGGAGCTCATCAACGAGCGCACCAAGGCGATCCTGATCTGCAATCCTAACAATCCGACCGGATATCTCTATACTCAGAAGGAGATGAATCAGATCCGTGACCTGGTCAAGAAATATAACCTTTACCTCTTCTCCGACGAGGTGTATCGTGAGTTCATCTACACCGGCAGCCCATATATTTCTGCTATGCACCTTGAGGGCATCGAGCAGAATGTTGTGCTGATCGACTCTGTGTCGAAGCGCTATTCTGAGTGCGGTATCCGTATCGGCGCGCTCATCACCAAGAACGAGGCTGTGCGCAAGACCGTGATGAAGTTCTGCCAGGCGCGTCTTTCTCCGCCGCTCATCGGTCAGCTTGTTGCTGAGGCTTCGATCGAGGGCACTGAGCAGTATTCACGTGATGTGTATGAGGAATATGTGGAGAGGCGTAAGTGCATGATCGACGGCATCAACCGCATCCCTGGCTGTTACACTCCTATCCCTATGGGTGCGTTCTACACTGTGGCGCAGCTCCCTGTGGACGATGCGGACAAGTTCTGCGAGTGGTGCCTTTCGGAGTTTGACTATGAGGGCGAGACCATAATTATGGCTCCGGCTTCGGGCTTTTATTCAGATTCGTCCCTTGGCAGGAATCAGGTCCGTCTGGCCTATGTATTGAAGAAGGAGGACATCCAGCGTGCTCTTCTCATTCTGGAGAAGGCGTTGGAGGCTTATCCTGGCAGGACAATGTAGATTTTGGAGAGTTGAAATAATATGCAGTTTGGTCGTTTGAACGCTCATACTGCATATTTTCTTATATATTCCACTTTAAAGTTGGATATTTGCTCTGAAAATACTATGTTTGCATCGTAAACTTTGATTGAGGAGCGATGGGAAAAGTATTGACAAAGGAAGATGTGCAGAAGTTCTTGGATCAATTTCATTCCAAGATGAAGGTGTTCGGTATAATTTATCGAGATGATAGGGGGAAGAATCAAAAGACTCTTGAAGAATTGGAGATAGTGCCTTTGTTTAGAAAGGTAATTATAGAAAACCTGACTGTTGAGGACTATGTTGAGGGACCTGTTGTTGATACCTTATATAAGATAGGTGATATGTGGGTATTCGGAAAAGATGTGAAGGAGAGGGAGGTGTATATCAAGATCCAAATCAGTGAACTGAGTGGGCAGACAATTTGTATATCTTTCCATTTAGCTGAGTCACCGATGAAGTATCCTTTTAAATAAATATATATGAAAAGTCCGTTTACTGGAAAGGAAATGCAGATTGTGTACGAGAAGCGTACGTGGAATTTCCGAGGTGAGCAGTATGATTATGTCCATGCGGCTTGGATGTGTGCGGATACTGGAGAGAAATTCACTACAGATGAGATGGATAACACTGGATTTGTTCAAGTGACAAATCAGTATAGGGCGAAGTATGGAATTCCTTATACAGATGAAATCATTGCTGTTCGGGATCGTTATGGTTTATCGGCTGCAAAAATGTCGCTGATTCTTGGTATAGGAACAAATCAGTGGAGGAATTATGAAACCGGCGAAGTTCCGAGTGTCTCTAACGGCAGGATGATACGCTCTATCATGAATCCTGATGTGTTTCTGGGGTATGTAAATAGTTCCCGTAATGTCTTGGGTGAGAAGGAGTATGCTAAACTCTCCTCTAAGCTGAATGAGTTGGTTCATGAATCATCTCAGAATGAGTGGATTGAGTACGATATGTCTCGAGTCTTTCTGTGTAAAAGGGGAATTGATAATGGTTTTGCGCAGCAGTCCTTGACGCGATTAAAGAATATAATGCTTTATATAATAGGTCTGTGTGGTGAAGTCTTTTATACAAAGATGAATAAACTTCTGTTTTATGCTGATTTTATGGCATATCGCACAAGTGGTTATGCGCTTTCCGGCTTGTCCTATAAAGCTATAGATTATGGACCAGTACCAGAGAGGTGGGATAGGGTTTATAGTCAATTTGACGAAATACTCCAGGAACCTCGTTCATACGGAGACAAAGAGGGTAGCGTTCTTATGACTACTGCGAAAGCGGATCTTAGCATCTTTACTCCTGAGGAACTTCTTATCCTTGAGCAGGTGTGCGCTAGATTTGCAGATTATACGTCATCAGATATGACGCGAATCAGTCATGAAGAGTCTGCGTGGATTGATTATGTGAGGGGATACGAAAGAATCTCTTTTGAGTCTGCGTTTAAGTTGAAGGCTATTTAATCCTTATTGATTTCTAAATTTGTATCTTTGCAACACTTATGAGTAATCATGTTGTTATAATGGCAGGTGGCATCGGAAGCAGGTTCTGGCCGATGAGTACACCGGAATATCCCAAGCAGTTCATCGATGTGATGGGCTGCGGACGGACTATGATCCAGATGACTGTGGAGAGGTTTTCCGGCATCTGTCCGATGACGAATTTCTGGGTTGTGACCAGCGAGCCTTATGTGGCTATGGTGCGTGAGCAGCTGCCTGAGATTCCAGTGGAGAACATCATCGCAGAGCCGTGTGCACGTAACACTGCTCCGTGCATCGCTTATGCCTGCTGGAAGATCAAGCAGAAGGATCCTTCTGCGAACATCGTAGTGACACCGTCCGATGCTCTTGTGACTGAGGTGGAGGAGTTCAGACGCATTGTCCGCGAGGCGCTCGAGTTCACTGCCGAGGGCAAGAGGATCGTGACTCTCGGTATCAAACCAACACGTCCTGAGACCGGATATGGCTATATCGCCGCTCTTTCTGCGCTCGAGGGCTCGGAGATCTGCGCTGTGGAGTCGTTCCGTGAGAAGCCTTCTCTTGATGTTGCCAAAGAGTATCTCGCTGCCGGCAACTATCTCTGGAATGCCGGTATCTTTGTCTGGAATGTTGATACGATTGTTGAGTCTCTTCACGCCTTTGCTCCGTCGATCGCTGCAAAGATGGACCAGATGGCTCCTGCTTTCTTCACTGATTGCGAGGCAGCCGTCGTTGGCGAGGTTTTCCCTACATGCGAGAAGATTTCGATTGACTACGCCGTGATGGAGAAGGCGGACTATATATATACCTTCCCTTCAGATTTCGGATGGAGCGACGTGGGAACCTGGGGTTCGCTCTGGACCCTTCTTCCGCACGATGAGAACGGCAATGCTGTTGTCGGAAACAATGTCCACCTGTACGACTGCAAGGGCTGCATCGTTCATGCTCCGCAGGCTGAGAGCGTGGTTCTTGAAGGTATGGAGGACTGTATTGTTGTGGAGCGCGAGGGCAGGGTGCTGATCTGCCGCCTTAGCGAAGAACAACGTATCAAGGATTTTCAGAAATAACACTATGTCAAAGACATTAACGATAAATAAAGCCGTGATGATGGAGGAGATCCGAACCCTGATCTCCGAAGGGAAAACTGTATCACTCACTGTAAAGGGAAACAGCATGAACCCGTTCATGGTTCACCTGCGCGACCAGATGACCCTCGGCCCATGGAAGGAGGAAGACCTCCGCAAAGGCACAGTGGCTCTAGTGCTCGACACACACGGCAACCACCTGATTCATAGAATCATAAAAGTTGACGAAAACACCGTCACACTCCTTGGAGACGGCAACGTGCTCCAGACCGAGACAGCGACCAAGGACAACGTAATCGGCATCATGTATTCAATCGATCGCAAGGGACGCACCTACACCCCGAAGAGTCTCACATGGAGAATATATTCGGCAATATGGATGTTCCTATCCCCAGTTCGCCGCTATCCTCTCGGCATTTGGAGAAGAATCTTCCCGCAGCCGCTGATGCAGCAGCCGAAATAACAACAGAAGCTCCTTTAAGCATCTTTGCAAGGGTACGGATAATTTTTGCTATCTTTGAGCGTTTATGGAAAATTCTTACAAATATGTAGTGGCCGGTCATCCCTTCGTGGTGACCTTGCCTGATGGCTTTTCGAAGGAGGACCATCTTTCTTCGTATGAGCCTTTTCTCTGCAATGATGAGTCAGTGCAGCCTCTCTTCAGATTGAGGGTTGAGTTTGCCGAAGATCTTCACGAGGCCAATCCTGGTCAGGTGAAGGATGTGATGAATGACGAGGCTCCGTATTTCTGGCTTTTTGAGGAGGCGGAAGGAAGATATAACTTCGGATTTTCATATAGCAAGTCGTGTCCTGACTGCATTCTGAAGCCTTCTGAGGACTATACTGATAACGTTGTATATATCCCTACAAAATATGCTTCGAGACTCATGGAGTTTGCTCTCAGCAATTCCATGATGCTTCTCTATACCTTCAACACTTCGGCGTATGACACTCTGATGATCCATGCGTCGGTGATTGCTTATGAGGGCAAGGGATATGTGTTCCTTGGCAGAAGCGGTACAGGAAAGAGTACTCATAGCCGTCTGTGGCTTGAGCATATCGAGGGTACATGGCTCCTGAACGATGATAATCCTGTGATCCGTGTGATAGATGGCGCTGTGAACGTGTATGGCAGCCCATGGAGCGGCAAGACTCCTTGCTATAAGAATGAGGTCATGCCTCTTGGCGGAGTCGTACGTCTGTCGCAGGCCCCATACAACAAGATCCAGCAGCTCAATCCGCTCAGGTCCTATGCTTCACTGATGCCGGCTTGCTCGTGCATGAGATGGGACCGCAAGTCCACCGATGCCCTGCACTCAACTGTGGAGAAGGTGATCACCAGGGTGAGGGGATGGCATCTTGAGTGTCTTCCTGATGCTCATGCGGCTCAGGTGTGCAATGAGGCTGTAACTCAGTAATCTGTTTGAGATGAGATATTTACGTTGGTTCGGAAGGGCGTTGCGTCCGCATTGGATGTCGGTGATGTGCATGATGATGTGTCATGTGCTGTTGGCGGCTTGTTCCGTTGCCTTCGTTTATGTCAGCAAGAAGCTTGTGGATGTGGCTGTGGCCATTCTTGACGGCCGCATGGAGTCCGATGCGCTAACAGGCTGGGCTGTTGCGATGGTGGTTGTCATCGTGACCCGCGTGCTTCTCAATGCTTCCAAGAGCTATCTTCAGACCAAGACTGATATCGCTCTTAAGAACCGACTTCGTTATAACCTGTTCAATGTTCTGCTCCGCGTCAGAAATGAGGGCGGTGCGAGACATCATTCGGGCGATGTCCTGAACAGAATGCAGGAGGATGTGCGTCAGGTGTCGTCTGTCCTCGCTGTTTCAATTCCTGATCTTTTCGGCACGCTCCTTCAGTTCACTGCTGCCTTCGGATTCCTTGTATATCTTGATGTCCGCCTTGCATTCCTCGTGGTGGTTATCGTTCCGCTCGGATTGGGCGTCGGCAAGTATGTGACTGCGCGTATCCGTCATCTGACCTTGGATATCCGTTCAAGCGATTCACGTGTGCAGGCCCATCTGCAGGAGAGCTTCCAGCATCTGACTTTGCTCCAGACTCTGGAGTATGTCGGAGCCAGCACAGATGCTCTCGGTGATCTTCAGAGCGGCTTGTTCGGCAAGGAGATGCGTCGTGCCAGATTCAGCGTCCTTTCACGTATATTTATAGCCTTGGCATTTTCGGGTGGCCATGCTGTGGCCTTTCTTTGGGGTGTCTGGGGTATCAGTGCCGGTACGGTGACTTATGGTATGATGACGGCATTCCTTCAGCTTGTAGGCCAAATCCAGAGGCCTCTGATGGATATGAGTGCTCAGTTGCCTGCTGTCATCCATGCCACCGCTTCCATCGACAGGCTGATGGAACTCGAGGCCCTTCCTCGCGAGGAGGAGGGTGATCCGGTCCTTCTTCCAGCACCAGCTGGTGTGCGCATCGAGGATGTTTCGTTTGCTTATCCTGGTGTTGGTGGTTCTGGCTCGGCTGATGAGTCTGTGGTTGGTGGATATGGCAGATTGGTTCTGGACGGGTTCTCGTATGACTTCGTTCCGGGCAGCCGCACAGCTATCGTCGGTCCGACCGGTGTCGGCAAGAGTACGCTCATCCGCCTCATGCTTGCTCTTCTGACTCCGCAGAAGGGTTCGGTGTCGGTTTATTCTTTCGCTTCCGGTTCTGATTCTGGTTCTGGTTCTGGTTCTGGTTCTGCTTCCGGTTCTGTTACCGAGACAGATTCGGCTGTGTCGTATCCGGCGTCGCCTTCGACCCGCTGCAACCTCGTATATGTTCCGCAAGGTAATACTTTGTTCAGCGGCACCGTTCGAGAAAATCTCCTCATGGGAAATCCTGATGCTACCGACGAGCAGCTCCGTTCAGTTCTGCACACTGCTGCAGCTGACTTCGTGCTTGAGCTTCCTTCCGGCCTTGATACTCAGTGCTTCGAGTCCGGAGCAGGCCTTTCTGAGGGTCAGGCACAGCGTATTGCAATCGCCCGCGCACTCCTTCGTCCGGGCAGCATCCTCCTTCTGGATGAGTTCAGTTCTGCTCTCGATGCCGAGACCGAGTCCACATTGCTGGAGCGTCTCACCTCCGAGCTTCCTGACCACACGATGATCTTCATCACCCATCGCGACCGCATCATCGATTTCTGCGATTCTGTTCTTCGTCTGGGTTAATTCACGAAAAGGTGGAGCAAGCCCTTCGGCTTGATGTCGTGTTGAATGTCGTGTTGAATGTCGTGGCCGGGTATTCCGATATTCTCTATGGTAAATACTGATGTTGTTTCACTATGTACTGACTGTGTAATATTCACCTACTTTTCACGTCACCATCGCTGGCAAATACGCCAGCCAGCGATTTGAAACAAACAGTGCAAGCTCATCCTAAGGGCTTGCACTGTTTGTTTCATGCCTTGTCCGCCAAACCTTGGTGCCCGCAGATATCCTTCTGGTGTAATACGCTTGAGATTACCGGGCACTAAGGGTGAACTAACTGACCCTTAGTGCCCATCAGAATGTCTTATATGTTGTGAAACGATCTTTCATGGGCACTAAGGTTTTGTTCATGGTAAGAAATGAGTGCATATGGTAATAGGATATTCTCAAAGTGATAGGCTTTATGTCAGCAAATTATATTTGCAGAGTTAATAAATTTTGCAATCTTTGCAGTGCTGATGACCCCGGCCACGATTATCAGTATATGTCTAACGGCCAATTCTAATATTGAGGAGGGAGGATATGAGGAGTTCGGTAGATACCGGTTATTTCCACGTTTGTACAGATGGTGCAGCATTACCATGGATGTTCCAGGATGATCAAGATTTCATCGCTGGAGTAAATCGTATTGCAATTTGTCATATAAAAACTTGCATTGCTGTTATTGCATATGTACTGATGGATAACCATGTGCATTTTGTACTATATGGCACGATGCCACAATGCAAGGAGTTTATCAATCTGTATAAGCGACTTACTGGAAAATGGATTCTGATAAAGTATGGGATAAATGATTATTTAAGACATTTACCAACAGATATTCTTCGTATTGATACAGAGGAGAGACTCCTCAATACGATTGCTTATCTTGATAGAAATTCACTAATTGCTGGCTATAGCAAACTTCCCGGAGAATATCAGTGGGGATCTGCAAAGTATTATTTCAAAGAGACTAGCTCGTCGGAGTCTACCAGACTTATTTCAGAATTGACAAAGAATGAGCGCAGGTCTATCCTGAGAACACGAATTGCTCTTCCGCCTGATTGGAAAATAGATGCTTCGGGGATGATCTGTCCGCTTTGCTTTCTTGATTCAAATAGAGTAGAAAAATTTTTCAAGTCACCTTTGCGCTACGCATATTTTCTCGCCAAAAAGATTGAAGGAGTTATTGAACAAGAGCTTGAACATTCTCAGAAGGCATTTTTGCAGGATAAAGATCTGAGAGTTGTCGTTAATGAACTGGCACAGAGTCTTTTCGGTGTGTCAAGTGTCAATCTGCTTGATGTGAAATCAAAACTTACCATTGCGAGACGATTGAGATATGATTATGCCTCTACCGTCAAGCAAATTGCGAGAGTGTTACGTTTGGAGCAATCTGCTTTGGAGGGTTATATCTGATTCCCAAACCTTAGTGCCCACCAATATGGCTTAAGGACGCTATGGTTAATAATACCTGGCACTAAGGGTAGCTTACATGACCCTTGGTGCCCGATATTCTATAATATACGCAATATATCAATCCTCTACGGGCACCAAGGTTTGGATAACGTATGTGGTGGATGACGTATGTGGTGGATGACGTATTAGGTGGATGAAGAATTAGGTGGTAATATATGATGCGGGGAGTTAATGAGTAGAGGATAATACATATGGCAAAAAAAAGGCTCTGGGGTTACCAGAGCCTTTGCTGTATGTAATCAGTTGTGTGTTCTGATTAGAGAGCTGGACCAGCTGCTACGAGAGACTTACCGAGGTCGTTGCCTGTGAACTTAGCGAAGTTCTTGATGAAGCGACCTGCGAGATCCTTAGCCTTCTCCTCCCACTGGCAAGCGCACTCGTAAGTGTCGCGTGGG
>JAZKYT010000010.1:0-155595 GCA_045612265.1 Candidatus Cryptobacteroides sp. | reverse complement strand
TTTGCCATTGTTATTCTTTTTTATATTTTTTTGTAGTCGGTAGGGGAATCGAACCCCTCTTGCAAGAATGAAAATCTTGAGTCCTAACCGATAGACGAACCGACCAAACTGACCATTTTTGACGAATGGGAGTGCAAAGGTAAGAATTCTTTTTAAACTGACAAAATATTTTTGCTTTTTCTCGTCTAATCTATTCTTTTTCCTCTGGTTTGTCCCATTCAAATGAGTATATTATAGACTCAACCTGTCTCAAATAATGTCTCTTGTCATATTTAGGTGCATACACGAATCCCATGAGCTCAATCATTTCTGTTCCGTCAGGGCTGTAGAATATGTGTGATACAAACGGACCACCCATATAGTCGTTGTGCACCTCCCAGAATCCTCTCATCTGAGCGAAGTCGCGACCCTTGTATCTGATATATTCAAGTGATGGGCGGGCAAAGTCAGTGATTGTCATGTAAGTATTCTCGAACATTCCTGGAACATTGTTCTTGAGAACCTCGTTTGTGTTTCTGATGATATTGTCGAGATTCATCATGTCCTCGCCCTTTTCAACAGGGTACTTGAACATAAGTATGCTCTGCATAGTGAACTGGGTGTCGTATGTAACCCATGCGAAGTCTTCAGTCTTCTTCTTGAGCTGGTATCCTGAAGGGAAGTGTGGAGTACCTCCGAATATATTAGTGATCACAGGTCTGAGCTTGAGCTCCTCATATCTTGTTGCATTGGCAATCACGCGGTCTCTTTCAGCCTGCTCAAGAGTAGCCTTGATCTTGGCGCTGTTGTCCTTGATGAGCTGTGCGGCAGCATCTGCATTGATGGCATTTACAAAGATTACACACTGCGGAGCTGCCCAGACATCTTTCTTGAATACAACGCCTGGTTCTGTCACTGTGTTGCTGATGTTCATCACGATGATGTTTCTGTGAACATTGAAGAGGCTTGTGAAGCCGGATGGAGCAACATTCACGAGGGTATAGAGAGGCTCTCTCTGCGGGAGGTATGGGCATTCGCATGCGA
The DNA here is from genome assembly GCA_045612265.1 of Candidatus Cryptobacteroides sp. Taxonomy (GTDB): domain Bacteria; phylum Bacteroidota; class Bacteroidia; order Bacteroidales; family UBA932; genus Cryptobacteroides. Next base: position 154,572 of record JAZKYT010000010.1, on the reverse strand, counting down.
GAGTGTCGCGAAGAGTGTTGCCGACAATGCCTTCCCACTCGCCCTTAGGGATGACTACGATGACTTCTCCAGCTTTTCCGCTGATGTTAGGGAGGAGAACCTTCTTCTTTGTTTCCTCTTTACATGAGATAGCAGTCAGGGCTACGATCGCCATTGCGATGTATGTTAAAATACGTTTCATGGTTATATGTGTTATTTTATTAATCTTGAAATGTCGTTTCCGAATGCAAGGAACATGAGGGCAAAGATGAGCAGCAGTCCGATCATCTGGGTTACCATCAGGAATTTGTCGCTCGGCTTGCGTCCGGTTATCATCTCATATAAGGTGAATACGATATGTCCTCCGTCAAGAGCAGGAATCGGAAGGAGATTCATCACGGCAAGCATGATGGACAGCATTGCGATTATGCTCATGAAGCTGAACCAGTCCCACGCTGAAGGGAATATCTGACCGATGGAAATGAAACTTCCGACAGACTTATAGGCCTCTGTTTTGGGAGTCGCCACAAGTTTCAGGTCCTTGATATAGCCTCCGATGGTCTCGAATGTCTTGTTGAATCCGGCAGGGATTGCCGCGAGGAAAGAGTATGTCTTTGTCTTGACTTCCGGAGCCTTGAAATATACTCCGATTCGTCCCGCCGTGTCGACTTTAACTGTCTTTATCAATGTGTCGGCCTCGCGTGCGATTGTGGCACTCACCTCCATGCCTTTGCGCTCGCCAAGAATCTTCCAGGCATCCTGAACGAACTCGGTATGTGTGCTGTCGATGGCAATGATCCTGTCTCCGCTGAGAAGTTCGGCATCCTCATTGAGAGAGCCTTCTGCCACAGTGTTGATGACGAAAGGAACAGCAAGTGAGAACATTCCCGGGTTCTGGAGAACCTGACCGATCATGTTGTGGTCAATGTATATGTTGATTGTGTCTCCTTGTCTCAGGACAGTTGCCTTGCGGGCTGTCTGGCGGGCAAGATCTGCCTGAAGCATGCTGAAATCAGTGGGAATGTAGTCGTCGAAGGCGAGAATCTGGTCTCCGTTCCTGAAGCCCATTTCGTACGCCAGGTCATTGACATATATGCTTTTGCCCTTGTTTTCGATGTATGCTTCTCCCCAGATTCCAAGTATTGTGGAATATGTGATTATTGCAAAGATCACGTTGAAGAGAACTCCGCCTGCCATGACGAAAAGGCGCTGCCATGCAGGTTTTGTCCTGAACTCCCATGGCTGAGGTTCTGTCTTGAGATGCTCGGTGTCCATGCTTTCGTCAATCATTCCGGCAATCTTGCAGTATCCTCCGAGCGGGAGCCAGCCGATTCCATATTCGGTCTCCCATTCTTTTGCTTTCGGGAAAAGTCTGGCGAACCATCCTGTCTTTGTGCTGAGGAGCTTGAAGTCTCCTGCATCAAAGAAGAGGAAGAATTTGTCAACCCTGATCTTGAAGAGTTTTGCAAAGGTGAAATGGCCGAGCTCGTGCACCACAATGAGGATTGCAAGTGCAAGTACGACCTGAAGTGCTTTTATAAGTGCGACCATAGAGGTTAATTTCTTTTTGAGGCAACGAGGTTGATTCTCTCGGCTGCTTTGGCGAGAGTTTCCTCGTTGGTCTTGAATATCGTGTCAAGGTCCGGATTTGCTACAAAATCCGCACCTTCCATACACTCGGACACAATATTTGTGATATCATAGAAGCCGATTCTTTCCTGAAGGAAGGCTGCGACTGCCGCTTCGTTGGCCGCGTTCATCACGCAGGCCATGTTGCCACCCTTCTCCAGAGCCTCGTATGCAAGCCTGAGGGCAGGGAATCTTTCCTGGTCCGGAGCGAAGAATGACATGCTTCCAAGCTCAGCGAAATTGAGCTTCTTGTTGTCAAGTGTCAATCTGTGTGGGAAACTGAATGCGAACTGGATGGCTTCGCGCATGTCCGGATGTCCCATCTGTGCGATGACGGATCCGTCTGCATATTCCACCATTGAATGGATGATGGACTCCGGGTGAACCACAACCTGAATCTTGTCGCCAGGTGTACCGAAGAGCCAACGCGCCTCTATGATTTCCAGGCCCTTGTTCATCATGGTTGCAGAGTCGATGGTGATCTTGCTGCCCATGCTCCAGTTCGGATGGTTGAGGGCCTGTGCTCGTGTCGCCTTGGCTATGTCTTCGCGGCTCCATGTGCGGAACGGGCCGCCTGATGCTGTGAGATGGATCTTTTCGATGTCTGCGCCTGCTGAACCCATAAGGCACTGGAAGATTGCAGAGTGTTCTGAATCTACAGGAAGGATACGAGAGCCATGCTTAGCGGCCAGGTTCATCACGATTGCTCCTGCAGCCACAAGAGTTTCCTTGTTGGCAAGTGCGATTGTCTTTCCTGCCTTCACTGCAGCGACTGTCGAAGAAAGACCGCTGAAGCCTACCATGGATGTCAGGACAATGTCGATGTTATCGCCGGTGACAAGGTCGCAGACCGACTGCATTCCGGCAAACACCTTGATATAGTGTGGCTCCAAAGCCTCGGATACCTCCTTGTATTTCTCCCCATTGCAGATTACGACTGTGTTTACGTCGAACTCGATCGCCTGCTGGATGAGCAGTTCAGAACTGTTGTTCGCTGTCAGAAGTTCCACCTCGAAAAGATCACGGTGCTGTCTGATCACGTCAAGAGCCTGTCTTCCGATGGAACCGGTCGAACCGAGGATGGCTATATGTCTTTTCTCCATATCACCTAGAATTTAATATATAGAGTAGGGTCCACAGTTTCGCCTTTGTGCCACAGCTCAAAATGGAGATGTGTGCCTGTGGTATTGTCTCCTGTGTTGCCGATAAGTGCTATCGGCGAACCTGCTGTCACCTTGTCGCCCACCTTCTTAAGCAGTTTTTCATTGTGCTTATAGATGGAGACGATATCGCTTTCGTGCTGAATCTGGATTGTGTTGCCCGCATCCTCGCTCCATCCGGCGAAGATCACAGTTCCGTCAAGTGTAGCCTTGACAACTGATCCTGCAGGTGCGGTGATGTCGATATATGGGTGGATGTTTGCGTCAAATCCCTGTGATACCACGCCCTTGAGAGGGGTGAAGAAATGAAGACCTTCGATAGGTAGGTCGCGCTTGCTTCGTGCCGATATTCCGAACTCCTCCTCTTCCTTCACGCTTTCTCTGAGCAGCGAGTCCTTTCTTGCAAGTTCTCCGGCATCTGCCTTGGCCGCCCTTTCTGTCTGTGCAGCATTGATCAGGCTGTCAATCTTCAGTGGTTCCTTGCCTTCAACCACTCTTTTCAGGTTTTCAGAGTACAGTTCCCATCGATAGATGACGTTCTCGAGAGAATCGATCCTGATCGCATTCTGGATGGCTGCTCTCTTGGAGTGTGCATCTGGATATCCCGGGATGAAAGTGCGTACCGGAGTATAGGCGATGACGCAGTATACGGCAGCGCTGAACATCACGATTGCGCTGAGTATTGTAACGATGAATCCCACCTTTGTGAAATGAGCTGTCCACAGATGTTTGTGCGACTTGTCATCCGATAAAGTCAGGCGGAAATTTCTGGTTTTCTTTTCCTTGTTCTGTTGTGCCATAAAAAAATATAGGTAACTTTGTATCCTTATGGACAGGATAATAGGCATTGATTACGGAAGGAAACGTGTGGGTGTCGCGGTTAGCGATCCTCTCGGAATCTTTGCGTCTGCACTGGAAACAGTACATTCTGCAAAGATAATAGAATATCTCAAAAAATACGCTGAAACAGAGACTGTAGTGCGTTTTGTCGTGGGGTATCCCATGAATACGAACGGTCAGCCGGCAGAGGCGGCAAAGGATGTGGATGTTTTCCTCAAGCAGCTTGCCAAGGCCTTTCCGGACACTCCGGTAACGCTTGAGGATGAGAGGTTTACTTCTGTACTGGCTCATCGTGCCATGATTGACGGTGGAATGAAGAAGCAGGACCGAATGAAGAAGGAGTCTGTTGATAAGATCAGCGCTGCCATCATCCTCCAGTCTTATATGGATAGAAGAAAATAATATATAAAGATATGATACTACCAATTTACCTATATGGATCTGACGTTCTCCGTCGTGAGAACGTTGATGTGGATCTTAATGATAAGGAGGGCATTGCAAAGCTTCTCGAAGATATGAGGGAAACCCTCAAGAATGCAGACGGGTGCGGTCTTGCTGCACCTCAGGTGGGTGTGAACAAGAATCTTGTGATTGTGGATGGACGAGATCTTTCGGATACTTATGATTATCTCCATGACTTTGTCCGCGTAATGATCAATCCTGTGGTTCTTGAGGAAAGCGAGGAGACATGTGAGTATTCCGAGGGTTGTCTCAGTGTTCCTGGTATCTATGCAGAGGTTACCCGTCCTTCAAAAATCAAGGTGGAATATTATAACGAGAATCTTGAGAAGGTGGTTGAAGAGTTTGACAAGTTCGGCTGCCGTATGGTCCAGCACGAGCTTTCGCATCTTGAAGGCAACCTTTTTGTAGATGAGGTGTCACCGATTCGCCGTAAGATGATTGCACGCAAGTTGCAGGCGATCTCAAAGGGTGCAGTACAGACAAGATATAAATCTAAGAGATAACATGGGAGCTTTTCACGCTTATGATATCAGAGGAATCTACAATGTGGATTTCGATAAGGATATTGCTTACAAGGTAGGTTACTTCCTTCCTGAACTTCTTTCTGCAGACAAGGTGCTTGTGGGAAGAGACGCACGAGTTTCATCACCTGAGATTCATGACTATCTTCTGAAGGGTATTACAGATGCGGGTGCTGATGTCTATGATGCAGGCCTCTGCACCACACCGATGGTGTATTTCGGAACTGCTCATTATGGTTTCAAGGCTTCTGTTCAGATAACAGCTTCACACAACCCTGCAGAGTACAATGGTATGAAGGTTTCGCGTGAGAACGCGCTTCCTGTGGGACTTGATACAGGCCTTGGTCAGATCCGTGACTGGATCGAGGAGGGACGTCCATGCGTGCCAGCTGAGGTTAAAGGTCAGGTGCACCAGATGCCTGAGATCCGCAAGGACTATCTCGACTTCCTGTTGAAATATAAGGGTGACTGGTCGGGCTTGAAGATCGCTATGGACGTATCTAACGGTATGGCTTCGCTCTTCGTTCGCGATATCTTCGGCGATCAGCCTACATATATCTATGAGGAGATGGATGGCCGTTTCCCTAATCACGAGCCAAACCCGCTCAATCCTAAGAATATTGTAGACCTTCAGAAACTTGTTGCTGAGGTGAAGGCTGATATCGGAGTGATCTATGATGGTGATGCAGACCGCGTGATGTTCGTGGATGAGAACAGCCGCTTCATCTCTCCTGACCTTATGATTGCAGTTCTTGGTCACTACTTCCTCGAGGAAAGAGGCGAGAAGGGATATGTTCACCAGGATATCCGCAGTTCAAAGGCGGTGGGTGAGTACCTCGCTCCTATGGGTGGCGTGATGAACACCTGGAGAGTGGGCCGTGCATATGCAGCTCTCAAGCTTCGTGAACTTGACGGTGTGTTCGGCGGTGAACTTGCTGGTCACTACTATTTCCGTGACTTCTTCTATTCTGACAGCGGTATCCTCGCTTCAATCATCATTCTCAACGTTGTTGCCAAGATGAAGGCTCAGGGCATTTCTGTAAGCCAGCTCATCGGCCGTATCGAGAAATATCAGAACTCAGGTGAGATCAACTTCAAGATCGAGCGCAAGAAAGAGGCTATGGATGCAGTGCGTGACTACTTCATGAACTCAGAGAAGGCAACCGCATATATGGACTTCGATGGTTATCGTGTGGAATTCCCTGACTGGTGGTTCAATATCCGCCCTTCGAACACAGAACCTTATCTCCGCTTCCTCTGCGAGGCTACCTCAAAGGAACTCCTCGACGAGAAGGTTGCTAAGGTTCGTGAGATTGTTTCTCAGTTCGCGTAATTGCATAATCGAAATATTGCTATTGTCAGTATTAAAAGGTATCGTCCTGCCGTCAAACTACGGTGGGACGATTTTGTTAAGGGCTTGATTGTTTGTTTTAGCGTGTGTGCATGAAATCCATCATTTGTGTAGCACACATAATTCAGCACTCTGTCAATAGTCATGAAATTTACTGATGATTATATCAGAAAAGGGGGAGAGAAGTGTTATATTTGTGTTCTGTAGGTGTTGTCTAATTTAAATCATAACATATGAAGAAGATTGTTATTACAATGGCGACGGCAGCAATGACACTATTTGCTGGTTGTCAGAAACCGGAGGTTGACGCTCCGGTAGAATCAGATGATGTGTTTACTGCGTCTGTTGAGGAGTTTGATGCGCAGACCAAGACTGCCATGAATGAGAACCGTCGCATTGTATGGTCTACTGGTGACCGTCTTTCGATTTTCCAGGGCAGCACGATTGCTGATGAATATGTACTTGCAGATGGTAGCGCTGGGTTGAGCAGTGGATCATTTAAGTGGGTTAGCAAAGATAATGAGGTCAATGGTGATTTTGGTGCAGGTTTCGAACTTCCATGTAATGTGGCATTTTATCCATATGCAGAGGGGTTGCTCCTTGATGGGGATATGCTTGAAGATGGTAAGAAAGTCTATACCGTTTCAACTGTTGTTCTTCCAGCAGTTCAGACTTATGCAGAGAATAGCTTCGGCAACGGTGCATTCCCGATGGTTGCTGTGACCCAGAATATGGATGACCACAAGTTGAAGTTCAAGAATGTTGGCGGTGCATTGAAACTTCAACTTAAAGGTTCATGCGTGGTGAAGTCTATTAAGGTCGAGGGTAAGAACGGCGAGAAACTCTCAGGTGCTGCAACTGTGACTGCATATGCAAATAATCAGGCTCCAGCTATCAAGATGGCCTCGGATGCATCTGCAGAGGTTACATTGGACTGCGGTGAAGGAGTTCAACTTAATGAAGGTGAAGTGACTAATTTCTATGTAGCCCTTCCTCCAGTTGTTTTTGAGAATGGTTTCACTGTGACGGTGACTGATAACGAAGATAAGGAATATACTGTCTCGGCAACAGAAGCGAATACTATTCTTCGTTCGGCTATCCTTGTGATGCCGGAGGTTAAGCTTGAAAGCACGCCTTCAGGCAATGAGGGTGATTATGTAGATGAATATGGCATCAATCATGGTCCTGGCGTCGAGATTGACGGCGTTGTTTGGGCTCCAGTAAACTGTGGATACCATGAGACTGATTGTCTTTGTGGTAAGTTTTACCAGTGGGGCCGTAAGTATGGTCAAATGGTTTGGTATATTGAACCTGAGACTTTGCCAGGTCCTGTTTCTTTGGATGATGGTCAATCTGAGCTGAATAAGAATGTATTCTTCACATGTAATGAGTCTCCATATGATTGGTTATCTCCTCAAGATGGTACGCTATGGAACTCTGGTACAGACTCATCTCCAGTTAAGACAGATTATGACCCATGTCCAGTTGGTTGGCGAGTTCCTACTTATGCGGAGTTGGAAGGTCTTACTCAGCATCGTTCATCTTGGACTAAAGACGATTCAGATCTGTCAGGTTATTGGTTCAGTGGTTCATTCCCGTATACAGACGTTGTTCCTCAGGTGTTTTTCCCTGCTGTCGGTTTTTGTTCATTAATCGGTGGAAGCTTTGAATTCGGTCTCGAAGGCAACTACTGGTCGTCTGGCGCGAACAACAGCAATGCGCACTGCCTCTACTTCGACGACAATGCCGTGTCCATGGGTGGCGCCTTTCGTGCTTATGGGTTCTCTGTCCGTTGCGTCCGGGATGCTTCTGCGACTGATGTGCCGGAAGAGGAGGCTATTCCAGTGTTGGAAGTTAGTCTTAATGCAACCTCTTTGAAACTGTCTGAGGAAGATGTTGTTCAGTTGGAAGCAAAGGTGAAGCCAACTGATGCAACATATAAATCTGTTGTATGGAGTTCATCAGATCCATTAGTTGCAACAGTTGACCAGAATGGTAAGGTTACAGCGATTTCTGCAGGAACTGCTGAAATTTCTGCACAGGCAGGTGATGTCGTTGCGACATGTTCAGTGGAGGTAATGCAGAAGGTGCTTCTCAAAGATTATGTTGATGAGTATGATGTGAATCATGGCAAAGGTGTAGCAATTGGTATGGCTGTCTGGGCTCCTGTTAACTGTGGATACCACGCAACTGATTATAAGTGGGGTAAGCTATATCAGTGGGGTCGTAAGTATGGTCAGGGATATGATGGAGACGCATCCACTCCGGAAATTGCTGAAGGCGGTGTTTCATTGCAGGGTGGTCAATCTGAGAAGAATAAGAATGTATTCTATACCTGTCCAGAATATCCGTATGATTGGCTGTACTCTCAGGATGGTACATTGTGGAATTCAGGGACGGAGGAGTCACCTGTGAAGACAGAATATGATCCATGTCCAGAAGGTTGGCGTGTTCCAACTTATACTGAGTTGAGTGAACTTCATGAAAATCGTTCATCGTGGACCACTAATGATGTTGGCCAGAAAGGTTATTGGTTCAGTGGCCCATCACCATATTTAAGTGACATCGCTCAGGTGTTCTTCCCTGCTGCTGGTAACCGTTACGATGATAGTGGCAAAGCCCGCAGTCGTGGTAGCTTCGGCCGCTATTGGTCGTCTAGCCCGTACAACAACGATGCGCACCACCTCACCTTCAGTAGTGGTAGCGCACTTGTGAGCTTCTGCTGCCGAGCACCTGGGTATTCTGTTCGTTGCGTCCAGGACTAACAAATCCTGGCGAAGCGTGGATTTGATAGTCGGCCGTTTTCATTCTTGAAGAGCCTCTCGGCTCCCCATGAATTTAATGGCATCGCAAATGAAATCAGAATTTTTGCATAAATCTTGCTATATGGCAAATAATTAGTACATTTGCATCAGAAAGGTGAGAGTTGCATATAGGCGCGATTACATCAAGCTCCGCAGCCGCCAAACATACAAAGCCGTAGAGACCCCTCTACGGCTTTAGTATTTCCATCTCATACTCTATCTCTTTTCTGGTTTGCGTTGCTGCATTTACTCTCACTGCTACCCCAGCACAAACGACATAACACTCAACAATCAGCCCTCTTACAAAATCCTGCTTGCGCCGTGAAATATATTTTGAGAGCTGAAAAGTATCAACCCCGACAGAATGCTCATCCAAATCTATCACAACGATTTTACAACCCTGTCTCTTGGCGCTCTTAAATCCGGCAGTAATACCCTTTTCTGACATTACACCCTTTCTATCACCAAGGTTTTCATTGATTGTATATTCTGGATTCTTGATGCCGATCAAATATGAATGTGGATTAATGCGTATAAATACGTCATTATATGATGCAAGGATTGCTCGTGCTGCACGAATGTTACTTTGCAACTCTGATTGATCTGCATTACTACTAATCATGAGACGTTCTCCGAACTCCTCATCCAACAAATACGCTGTCTCCATAACGTTCACATTTACTTTTCAAAGTTAAAACTTCTGCATAAACTTTACAAATGAGCATGAACTGTTTTTACATCAGAGAGGATAAGGTTTTCGAAAAAACGGCAACCGTCATATACGATTGCCGTTTGTAGCCCCGAGCAGAATTGAATTTCTGCCCGTGTATATTCTATAGGATTATTCCCACTCGATAGTTGCAGATGGCTTCGGTGAGAGGTCGTAGCAAACGCGGTTGACGCATGGAACCTCTGCAAGGATGCGGTCTGTGATCTTGAGGAGGATAGGCCACTCGATCTGCTCGATTGTCGCTGTCATGGCATCAATGGTGTTCACGGCGCGGATGATGACTGGCCAGTCGTATGAACGTGCGTTGTCACGAACTCCTACTGACTTGAAGTCAGGAACCACTGTGAAATACTGCCATACAGTCTTGTCAAGACCTGCTGCAGCAAACTCCTCGCGAAGGATAGCATCTGCCTCACGGAGAGCCTCAAGACGGTCACGAGTGATTGCGCCGAGGCAACGAACACCAAGACCTGGGCCTGGGAACGGCTGACGATATACCATTGCGTGTGGAAGACCGAGCTCAACACCGCAAGCACGAACCTCGTCCTTGAAGAGCTGCTTGAGCGGCTCAACGAGTTCGAACTGAAGATCCTCAGGGAGACCACCTACATTGTGGTGTGACTTCACAACCTTTGCTGTCTTTGTACCGCTCTCTGCGATGTCTGGATAGATTGTACCCTGGCCAAGGAAGTCGATACCGTCAAGCTTGCGGGCCTCTTCCTCGAATACGCGGATGAACTCGCCGCCGATGATCTTTCTCTTCTGCTCAGGATCTGCAACGCCCTCGAGAAGACCGAGGAAACGGTCTGTTGCGTCAACATAAATAAGGTTAGCGCAAAGCTGGTTGCGGAATACCTCAACAACGTTCTCAGACTCACCCTTACGCATAAGGCCGTGGTTCACGTGAACGCAGTAGAGCTTGTCGCCGATTGCCTTGAGAAGGAGAGCTGCAAGAACCGAGCTGTCCACACCGCCTGAAAGCGCGAGGAGAACCTTCTTGTCACCAACCTGCTGGCGGATGAGCTCCACCTGGTCAGCAACGAAGTTCTTCATATTCCAGTTTGCCTCTGCCTTGCAGGTGTCGAATACGAATGACTTGATTGCAGCCTTGATTGCCTCCTCGTCGTTTTCGAACTGAGCAAGCTTTACCTCGCAGAGAGCCCTGTCGTGACCAGCTGCCATTACAGGGATACCAGCCTCATAAATCTCAGGAAGAACATCGATCGCAACTCCGTCGATTACATTGTTAGGACCACCGTTGATGATGATACCCTTTACATTAGGAAGAGCCTTGAGCTCCTCAACTGTGATGTCGTGTGGGTGAATTTCGCTGTATACACCCAATGCGCGGACCGCTCTTGCAACCACTGTGTTCTCATGGCTGCCGAGATCCAAAATTACGATCATGTCCTGTTTCATATGCTTAAATTGATTAAAATTTCATTTTTGTAATCCCTCTCATCTTCCAATACCGTGCAAAAGCATGAGCTTATATCCACGTTTTTCCGCCGCAAAAATAGAAAAAAATGAAAAAATATTTTCTAAAAATATCTACTTTTGCAAATCTTTTTCGAACGGGATTCCCGGTCGAGTTGTTTTATGCCCCAAAGGGGCTAAAAATTAGTGGATTATGGATATTAGAAACATTGCAATCATCGCGCACGTTGACCATGGAAAGACAACATTGGTCGACAGGATGATTTATCAGGCGCGTCAGGCGCGCGAACAGGAGAAGCTGGGAGAGCTGATCCTGGATAATAATGACCTCGAAAGAGAAAGAGGAATCACCATTCTTGCAAAGAATGTGTCCGTTATATATAAAGGTGTAAAGATTAACGTGATTGACACTCCGGGCCATAGCGATTTCGGTGGTGAGGTTGAGAGAGTGCTCAATATGGCTGATGGTGTGATCCTTCTCGTGGATGCGTTTGAGGGATGTATGCCGCAGACTCGTTTTGTGCTCCAGAAGGCAATCGAGATGGGCAAGAAGCCTGTGCTTGTGATCAACAAGGTTGACAAGCTCAATTGCCGTCCAGAGGAGGTTCAGGAGGAGGTTTTCGACCTTATGTTTACACTCGGTGCAACTGAGGATCAGTTGGATTTCCGCACTGTGTATGGTAGTGCAAAACAGGGCTGGATGTCACATGACTGGAAGGAGCCGACCAACGACATCACTGCACTTCTTGACACTATCCTTGAAGTTGTTCCTGCTCCAGAAAAGGCAGAAGGAACACCTCAGATGTTGATTTCGTCACTTGAATATTCTCCATATGTGGGCCGTATTGCAGTGGGTCGTGTGACTCGCGGAACGCTTGAGGCTGGTATGAATATCACGCTCTGCAAGAGATATGACATTCTTCAGAAGCAGAGAATCAAGGAACTTATGATCTTCGACGGTCTCGGAAAATCTAAGGTTGACAGCGTTGAGTGCGGTGACATCTGTGCAGTTGTCGGTGTTGAGGGTTTTGAAATCGGAGACACAATCGCTGACTTCGAAAACCCTGAGGCACTTCCGCCAATCGAGGTTGATGAGCCTACGATGAGCATGCTCTTCTGCATCAACAACTCGCCATTCTTCGGTAAGGAGGGTAAGTTCGTGACTTCAAGACATTTGAAGGAGCGTCTTGAGAAGGAGTTGGAGAAGAATCTTGCACTCAGAGTTAAGCCAGGTCCAAATGCGGATTCATTCATCGTATATGGTCGTGGTGTCCTTCATCTCTCAGTTCTCATCGAGACTATGCGTCGTGAGGGCTTCGAGCTCCAGGTGGGTCAGCCAAAGGTTCTCGACAAGGTGATCGGCGGTCAGAGATGTGAGCCTATCGAGATGCTCACAATCGACGTTCCAGAGGAATTTGTAGGCCGTGCAATCGAGATGGTTACCCGTAGAAAGGGTGCTCTTATCCAGATGGAGGGCCGTGGAGACCGCACTCATCTTGAGTTTGACATCCCTTCACGCGGACTCATGGGACTTAGAAGTAATCTTTTGACCGCTACTCAGGGAGAGGCAGTGGTAGCACACAGACTCAAGGGTTATGAACCATACAAAGGTGATATCGAGCGTCGTACAAACGGTTCCCTCGTCTCCCTTGAAACAGGTGTATCTGTCGCATACTCAATGGATAAGCTTCAGGATCGCGGTCGTTTCTTCATAGAGCCAGGTGTGGATATCTATGAGGGTCAGGTTGTCGGTGAGCACACACGTGAGCGTGACCTGAACATCAATATCTGCAAGACCAAGAAGCTTACCAACATGCGTGCTTCAGGTAGTGATGACAAGGTGATGCTGCCACCTCCGATCGTATATTCGCTTGAGGAGGCTCTTGAGTATATCCAGGAGGATGAGCTTGTGGAGGTGACACCAAAGTCAATCAGATTGAGAAAGATTATATTGAACGAGATTGAGCGCAAGAGAAAAAGTTCAGATATAAATTGCTGATAATAAAAATTTTTCTTACCTTTGCGGGCTCAAATCTATTTACGGGTCAGAATGAACGAGATTTTTAGCATACCTTTAAATGGATTGGCAGCCGGAGAAACACGTTTTTCATGGCATGCCGGTAAGGAGTTCTTCGATAGTTTTGAAAACACGGAAATCCTTGATGCTGACATAGATATAGATGTCAGAGTGGAGAAGTCAGGACGTTATCTCGGAGTCGATTGCGAGATCGAAGGAGAGGTGACAGTCGAGTGTGACAGATGCTTGGATGACCTTGTGATGCCGATTGACACAAACATTGCGTTGAGTGTAAAATATGGCAACGAGGAGAATCAGGAAGAGCATCAGGAGGGAGAAAGAGAAATTGTTTTCATCCCGCAGGACTGTGCGGACTTGGATTTAAGTCAGATAATATATGATTATGTCTGCCTTTCGATTCCAATGCAGCGTGTCCATGAAGATGGCGAGTGCAATCCCGAGGCGATGAAGTTCTACAATGCTCAGAACGAGCAGGTGGAATCCACTGAAGAGGGACAGAGCCCGTTTGCAGCTCTGAAGGATATGTTCAAATGATCGAAGATACCTTAAACGATTATTAATAATTAAAAAAAATATAGTAAAATGGCACATCCAAAACACAGGGTCTCTAAGCAGAGACGTGACAAAAGAAGAACACACGATGTAGCTGTAGTTCCTACACTTGCTACTTGTTCAAACTGCGGTGCAACAATCATGTACCACAGAGTATGCCCAGAGTGCGGCTACTACAGAGGTCGTCAGATCATCGAGAAGAAGGCTGAGTAATTTTCACAGCTGAAATCTAATCAAAATGTTCGAGTGCTTTGCATTCGACATTTTGTTTATGGCCCTGTAGTTCAACGGATAGAATGGAAGTTTCCTAAACTTTAGATAGCAGTTCGATTCTGCTCGGGGCTACAAAAGAGTCACTGATTTTTCAGTGGCTCTTTTGTTTTTTAAATCCCTAAATTTACTATATTTGCATGATTATGTGCGTGCGCGCACGCGAAGTAGGAATGTAAATAATATTAAATAAGAAAGTTATGAAGAAAGTAATTGCAACTCCAGATGCACCGAAGGCGGTGGGTCCTTATTCACAGGCTATTGAGGTAAACGGTACTCTTTACATCTCTGGTCAGATTCCTGTAAACCCTGCTGACGGCAAGGTACAGGAGGATATCGTGGCTGCGGCTCATCAGTCACTCAAGAATATCGGTGCTATCCTTAAGGAGGCTGGTATGACTTACGATAACGTTGTGAAGACAACAGTTCTTCTTGCTGATATCGCTGATTTCAAGGCAGTTAACGAGGTGTATGCTGAGTACTTCACTGGTGACAAGCCTGCAAGAGCATGTTATCAGGCTGCAGCTCTTCCACTTGGTGTGAAGGTTGAAATCGAGGCGATTGCTGTTCGATAAATGAGTAGAAATACGATTATACTTTGTCTGTCCGCACTTGCGGCGATGGTACTCGGTATCGGTGTAGCTGTTGCTTTCCTGTATTCGGGAACCGGTCAGAATGACAAAGGAAGAAAAGTCAAGGTGGCGGATTCTGACCGCTGCCTGACTCTTTGTGCTGTGCCGTCTGATGCCATTCTGGTCAGCACATATAACAAGGCATCCAAGTCGTATGCTGAAGGAGTGCCGATGGTTGAGTCGCTGCATTATTATTCGGGCAAGCTGTATCGCCTGAATGTCTGCGACTTCGGCAAGAACTCAGAGGAACAGGAGCTTGCTGCTGCTAAGGCAGTCAGCGAAGGTCTTTATGCTGCTTCTGAGGGAAATCTTCTTCTGGTTTCGGATTCGGAAACGCTCCTGAAGTCATCTCAGAGACATATTGTCAAGGGGGTGTCAGTGCTGGATGCGACCGGATTCCAGAATGCCCTCTCTTCAGTGGACGGCAAGAATAATGTATATATCCCTAACTGCCATTTCGGAAAATTGTTGCCTTCGCTCATGCCAAGGCCCTATTCTTCGTATGCAGGATTCCTTGAGCGTCTTTCGCAGTGGTGCATGTTCAATCTGAGCAGCACTAAGGACCTCACTTCACTCACCGGAACTCTTGTCCATGATACAGATGCCTCAGACTTCATGAACGTATTCGAAACCATGAAGCCTGCTGCACCGGAGTTCTCGAAAATGCTCCCGTCCTACACCCTGTTTGCTGCCTCAATGCCTATGAGGGATCTGACTGCCTATGTCAATGCATACAAGTCATATCTTGATAGCAGACAGAAGATGCAGATATATCTTGCGGCTCAAAGCAGACTTGGACTGGAAGTCTCTCCGGTGGTTCTTCTCCAGAATTGGGGTGTGAAGGAGGTTGCCGTGGCTTCATTCAAGGTTTCAAGTGCAGTGGAGACTGTCAATCTGATGAAGGTGGATAATCCTGTTGTCGCAGAACTCTTTGCAGGAACAGATGTGACCACTCTCAAGGGATACGAACCGCAGGTGCATAAATGGGCATATCCATCATTGATTTCATCCGTATTCGGAGATTTCTATGCCCGTAATGATGAGAGCTTCTTCACCTATATCAATGGATGGGTTGTGACAGGAAGTCAGGCTGCAGTTGAGGAATATGTAAGCGGAAGAGCTTTGGAATATGACCTCAGGAATTATATGTCAGATGCAGGCCAGAATGACCTTCTTGCTCAGAATCCGTCTGTTTTTGTTTCATATTTCTCGTGTACGGAAGACAGGAGTGAGCTTGCGTCCATCTTCAAGAAAAATATGCTGAGAGACCTGCAGGAACTCTGCGGTGATGCGGAGTACTGTCCGCTTGTTCTTTCTGTTTCAGGTGGCAGGAAGAATTCAACAGTCAGGATGGATCTTCATCGATTGACTTTGAAGAAGACAAAGGCTCCTGCATTTGAAAGAGATACGACTGTGGTTGTTCCAAAGGGACCGTATGATGTGAAGAACTCCGGTACCGGCAAGATGAACAAGTTCTACCAGAACTCCCACAACTCGTTGTGCCTCAGCCAGGATGGTAAGGATCTTTGGGGTGTGCCGTTCAGCGAGCCTCTTTGTGGACGTGCCGGAACTGTGGACTATTTTGCTAATGGTAAGCTGCAGATCCTGTTCTGTGCGTCTGACAAGCTGTATCTTATAGACCGTCTCGGACGCTATGTCACAGGCTTCCCGCTTTCTTTGGGCAAGGAAGTTCTTCTCGGTCCGGATATCTATGATTTCAACGGAACAAGGAAATATAATGTGATGGTCCTTCATAAGGACAACACGATTGAAATGTATAACCTCAAAGGTCAGAAACCTGCATCTTGGAAGGGTATCACCTCCAGTGAGACAATCAAGACCCTTCCTGAAAAACTGATTGTCGGCGGAAACACCTTCTGGGTTGTAAGAACTTCGATCCAGACCCTTGTATATCCTTTCTATGGCGGAGATCCATTGACTGTCTTCACAGGCAATCAGATGATCCGTCCGGATAGTCTGGTCAAGGCGTTGGATGATACTACTATTGATTTTACCTGCTATGATGGCAAGGTGAGAACTTTAAAGATCAAATAATAGCGATACTGTACTTTAACTAGAATATTATGGAATTCACATCAGTTAACAAGATTTTTGAAGCGGCGTTCAAGAAGAATTGGGAGCGCCCTGCAATATCTAACTATCAGGGTGTTACCCTTAAGTTTGGTGACGTTGCAAGACGTATGGAGAAACTCCACATCATGTTTGAGGAGTGTGGTCTCCAGAAGGGTGACAAGGTTGCCCTCTGTTCACGTAACCAGGCGAACTGGGCTGTGGCCTTCCTCGCAACCATGACATACGGTGCCGTTCCGGTTCCGCTTCTTCACGAGTTCAAGTCAAGCAATATCCATCATCTCGTGAATCACTCGGAAGCAAAGATCCTCTTTGTGGACGATGTGATCTGGGAAGGTCTTTCAGAGACTGAGATGCCGGATCTCCAGGCAATCATCCAGGTGAATACTTTCAAGCTTCTCTATGCTGCTGATGAAAAGATTGTTGAGGCCAGAGAGCATCTTAACGAGCTTTTCGGAAGAAAGTATCCTAACTCATTCACTTCAGATGCCTTGGACTATTACGAGGATTCAGCAGATGAGCTTGCTGTCATCAACTATACTTCAGGAACCTCAGGTTTCTCCAAGGGAGTTATGATTCCTTATCGTGCCATCTTCTCTAACATCGAGTTTGGCGGCAAGGTGCTTCCACAGCTCAACCATACGTCAAAGGTTGTCTCGATGCTCCCTTGTGCACACATGTATGGACTTATGTTCGAGGTCCTTTATGAACTCAGCGTGGGTTGCCATGTTCACTTCCTTTCACGCCTCCCAAGCCCTAAGATCATCATGCAGGCACTTGCAGAGGTGAAGCCTTCTGTTGTGATTGCAGTTCCGCTCGTAATTGAGAAGATCTACAAGAGCAAGGTGAAGCCGGTGCTCGAGAAGGAGGGTATCAGATTCCTTATGAAGCTTCCGGTTCTTAATCAGGTTGTTCTCAACAAGGTCAGAACTGAGCTTATCAATGCATTCGGTGGCGAGTTCTATGAGGTCATCATCGGTGGTGCGGCATTCAATACTGAGGTTGAGGCCTTCTTCAAGAGAATGGGATTCCCATTCACAGTTGGTTATGGTATGACCGAGTGTGCGCCTATCATCACTTACGATGACTGGAAGGAGGAGAAGCTCTACTCATGCGGTAAGGCAGCTCCAAATATGGAGGTCAGAATCAATTCAGTCGATCCTGTAAATGTACCGGGTGAGATCCAGGTGAAGGGTGCAAACGTATTCCTTGGATATTACAAGAATGAAGAGGCTACTGCTGAGGTATTCACAGAGGACGGTTGGTTCCGTACAGGAGACATGGGTGTTCTCGATGAGGAAGGATGTCTCTTCATCAAGGGTCGTGCGAAGTGTATGATTCTTGGTCCAAGCGGTCAGAACATCTATCCTGAGGAGGTGGAGACAGTGATCAACAGCCAGCCTTATGTGGTTGACTCACTCGTTATCGAGGATAACGGAGGTCTTACTGCCCTTATCTATCCTGACGTAGCACAGGGTGCGAAGGATGGTATCAGACAGCGTGATTTCCAGAAGTATTTCGACGAAAGACTCGCTGAGCTCAACAAGGAGCTTCCTAACTATGCGAAGCTCAAGAAGATTGAGATCATGTCTGAGGACTTCGAGAGAACACCTAAGAAGAGTATTAAGCGTTATCTCTATCAGAGATCATAAAGATGAAGAAATTCGACCAAAGCTATATAGAGATGGCCGGTGTCTGGGCCAAGAACTCTTACTGCAAGCGCCGTCAGGTTGGTGCCTTGATTGTGAAGGACAGAATGATCATATCGGATGGTTATAATGGAACACCAGCCGGTTTTGAAAACATCTGCGAGGATGAGAACGGTATAACCAAGCCGTACGTTCTTCATGCAGAAGCCAATGCCATCACCAAGGTTGCCAAATCCGGTAATAACAGTAATGATGCGACTCTATATGTGACAGCCTCTCCATGCGTTGAGTGTGCGAAACTGATCATCCAGTCTGGAATCAAAAGGGTTGTGTATCGTGATGCATACCGTCTTACAGATGGAATTGATCTTCTTCGCCGAGCAGGCATCGAAGTGGAGCAGGTGGGCGAATAATATATATTGAATGAATATAAGGAACAATAATATCATTGTAGCACTCCTTGGCGTAATCCTGGGAGTGCTTATTACCTTGGTTGCATCGAAGGTGCTTCCTGAAAAGAAGTTCGATGGTGATTATAACCGTTGGCGCAAGTTGAACCTCATTCTCCAGGAGGTACAGCAGAACTATGTGGATACGATCGATATGAAATCGATGACGGATGCTGCAGTGTCTGCCGCTCTTGCAGAACTTGATCCACATTCGGTCTATCTTCCACCTGTCGAGCTTACCGAGTCAGAGACAGAGTTATCGGGAAATTTTGAGGGAATTGGAATCACTTTCAATGTTCCTAACGACACTGCGATTGTTCTGAGTGCAATCCCTGGCGGTCCGTCTGAAAAGGCTGGACTGATGCAGGGAGACCGTATCGTAAGGGTGGATGAGACTGTCATTGCCGGCAAGAAGACTCCTCAGGACAGCATGATCAGACTTATGAAGGGTCCTGCAGGCACAAAGGTGAAGATTACTGTGAATCGTGACGGAACAGAGATTCCATTCGAAATCATACGTGACAAGATACCTGTACATTGTGTGGATGCAGCCTTCATGATCGATGAGACTACAGGATATCTTAAGCTTTCCAAGTTCACGAGGACCACATACAAGGAGTTCAAGGAAGCCTCTCACAAGCTTCTTGATGCCGGAATGGAGCACTTGATATTTGACCTTCGAGACAATACCGGTGGTTATTTCGACCAGGCATTGCGCCTTTCCAACGAGTTTCTTCAGAAAGGAGACAGAGTTGTATATATGGAGGGAAGACAGCGCCCACGTCAGGATTTCGACGCAGACGGCAGAGGTGCACTCAAGGATGTGAGACTCTCAGTCCTTATTGATGAGGGTTCGGCTTCTTCAAGTGAAATCTTTGCTGGAGCGATTCAGGATAACGACAGAGGTGCGATTGTCGGCCGCAGGTCCTTTGGTAAGGGCCTTGTGCAGGAACCTATCAACTTTACCGATGGTTCCGGTATCCGCCTTACTGTTTCAAGATTCTATACTCCTTCAGGACGTTGTATCCAGAAGCCATATGACAAGGATTATGCATACGATATATATGAAAGGTATGCTCATGGTGAGATGACATCTGCTGACAGTATGAAGGTTGATACCACTGCTGTATATTACACTGTCAGAGGACGTCGTGTATATGGTGGCGGTGGAATCATTCCTGATGTCTTTGTTCCGATTGATACAACCAAGGCTACAAAATTCTATATCAGCTGCAACAAGAAGGCAACTCCTTTAAGATTTGCTTCGGCAATGTTTGACAAGTATAAGTCGAAATTGAGCCAGATTGATGATTTCGAGCAGCTTGAGAAGTATTTTGATAGCATCGATCTTGATGCACAGTTCCTTGAATATGCAGCCAACGTTGATGGAATCAAGCCGGCAAAGGGTGAGTGGGAAGAATCCAAACCATATATGATGCCGCACATCCTGGCTCTTGTGGGCCGTTATTCTAAACTGGATGACGAGGCATTCTATCGTTTCTATCTCCCTCTTGACGATACCATTCAGGCTGCCATGAATCAATCAGGTATTATTGATTGATGGATCTAAATCCTTGAAAACTCCCATATTTGAGGATTCGAGACCTTATTTTCCGGTTAAATCCTTGAAAATGTTTCGTTTTGAGGATTTGATTATTGTGCAATGAATCTATATAAGATTTCACCGGTCTGGCGAGGTGGGGCAGTGCTTGATGCCGAGAACTGCGACAGTCGCGCGGCGCGGATTGCGTAATTGCGCAGACATGTGTCATCTGATGAAACTTCTTCCATGACCTTGGCTCCGACGACCCTGCCGGCATTGTCGACCGTAATAATGACTGTCACGTCTCCGCTTCCATAGCAACGGTAGGCCGGGATATTCAGTTTGCTCGCCTTGCGTCCGTCGAGATTATATGAAAGAACTGACGGCCCCTTATATTCTTTTTGAGGCTCATCTTTCTTTTCCTCCTTCTTCTCATTGGTCAACTCAACGGTTTCCTCTCTTGCGTCCTCCAGCTGGCCGTTTTTGAGCTCCTGGGCGAGTCTTTCTGCCTCCTTATATAATTCCTCTGCATCTGTCCCCCTGTCGTCTTTAAGAGGGGTTCCTGCGTCAACTGCGATGTTGCGGACAGGCTCAGAAGATGATCTTGACATCTCGATCAGACGGTCCAGACGTTTGCTTACATCCTCCTTGAAGGCCTTCTCCTTCATCACCCTTTCGATTTCCTCCTGCTTGGAGAAATCCAGCACGAAACTTTCCTCACGTTTGATGGTGGAATCGATACCATACAGCAATAAGACAATAATCACCGTGAGATGAAAGATCACGGTGATATATAATCCTGCCTTGTCTTCTGACTTTACCTTCTTGAGGAGAGTGTCAAGTCTTTTTCGCAGGTCGTTTGTTGTCTTGTTGGAGTCCACTATTTCTGTTTGCTAAGATCCTTTTCGATTCTTGCAGAAATCATGTCGATAGCCACCTTGTTATGTCCTCCCTGAGGAACGATGACATCAGCATATCGCTTGCTTGGCTCGATGAACTGAAGATACATCGGTTTGACAGTTTGTGAGTATCTTTCGATGACCCACTCGACGGTCTTGCCTCTCTCGACGATGTCACGAGACATCACTCGCATGAGTCTGTCATCATCATCGGCATCCACGAAGATCTTGATGTCCATAAGCTTGCGCAGCTTAGGGTCTGTGAAGATGAGAATACCCTCCACGATGATGACGTCTGTAGGGTTCACCTTCACTGTCTCTGTCTTCGATCGGCCGCAGGTGATATATGAATAGACCGGCTGATCCACGCTCTTGCCATCTCTGAGCTCCTTGAGCTGATGTCTGAGAAGTTCGAAGTCAATTGAGTCAGGATGGTCAAAGTTATGAACCCTTTTCTCTTCCTCAGTGGCATGACTGAGATCCTTGTAATATGAATCCTGAGGAATCACAGTCACCTTGTCCTTAAGCTGCTCTGTGATCGCCTTTACCACTGTGGTCTTACCTGATCCGGATCCTCCGGCTATTCCGATAATCAACATATTAATATTCTGCGTTCTTTGGAGTTCTTGGGAATGGGATAACGTCACGGATATTGCTCATACCTGTCACGAAGAGGAGAAGCCTCTCAAAGCCGAGTCCAAATCCACTGTGAGGAGCTGAACCGTAACGACGTGTGTCAAGGTACCACTCAAGACCCTTGCGGCTCATGCCTGTTCCCTCGATACGTGCCTCGAGCTTCTGGAGTGAAGACTCACGCTCTGAACCTCCGATGATCTCACCGATCTTAGGGAAGAGCACGTCCATTGCACGTACTGTCTTGCCATCCTCGTTCTGCTTCATATAGAATGCCTTGATATCCTTTGGATAGTCTGTGAGGATAACTGGCTTCTGGAAATGCTTCTCAACGAGATATCTCTCGTGCTCGCTCTGGAGGTCTGTACCCCAGCTTACAGGATACTCCCACTCAACGCCTGCTGCCTCAAGAATCTTGATACCCTCGGTGTAGGTGAGGCGTACGAACTCAGTGTCAGCAACGCTCTCAAGACGAGCTACAAGTTCGTTGTCATATCTGTCGTTAAGGAACTGGATGTCCTCACGGCAGTTGTCAAGGGCATATTTTACGAGATACTTGATGAACTCCTCAGCCATGTCCATGTTGTCCTTGATGTCGTAGAATGCCATCTCAGGCTCGATCATCCAGAACTCTGCAAGGTGGCGTGGAGTATTTGAATTCTCTGCGCGGAATGTAGGACCGAATGTATAGATCTCGCCAAGTGCAAGTGCTCCGAGCTCACCCTCGAGCTGACCACTTACTGTGAGGCTGGTCTCTTTGCCGAAGAAGTCCTTTGTATAGTCAACTGCACCCTTCTTGTTGCGTGGAAGATTCTCCATGTCGAGAGTTGTCACGCGGAACATCTGGCCTGCACCCTCACAGTCTGACGCTGTGATGAGTGGGGTGTGCATATACACAAATCCCTTCTCGTGGAAGAACTTGTGGATTGCATAAGCCATCTGGTTGCGGACGCGGTAGATCGCTCCGAATGTGTTTGTACGTGGACGGAGGTGAGCCACTGTTCGGAGGAACTCAAATGAGGTGTCCTTCTTCTGAAGAGGGTAGCGAACAGGATCGCACTCTCCGTAAACCTCAATCTCAGTTGCCTGGATCTCAGTTGCCTGGCCGCCGCCCATTGATTCCACGAGCTTACCCCATACTGCGATACATGCTCCAGTCGAAACCTTTGCAAGAACAGCCTCGTTCTCAGGGGTCTTGTCAACTACTATCTGAATATTATTGATTGTCGAACCGTCGTTAAGTGCGATGAACGCCACATTCTTGTTTCCTCTCTTCGTTCTTACCCAACCTTTTGCAAGAACATCCTGTCCCGGCTCACTCTTGAGCAGGTCTTTTACTTTGGTTCTGATTACTTTTTCCATTGTTATATTACTATTTACTCAAACTTTGCAAAGATAATTGATTTATGCCTATTTACCTAAAATCAAACCCTTGATATCAATGTTATTGATGCGGCCGTGGAAGCGTTCTGCGCCTTTTCCGATTGCATATACAGGGACAGGGGCACCGCTATGGTTCTCTGTTGTCCATCCCACCTGAGCCGCATAATTGAGCGCACGGTTGTCGGCACGATTCAAGTTGTTCTTTTCGCCGCACTCGATCCAGCTCTTCTCAAGGATTTCCCAGTCAATGTAGTCTGATTTCCACTCCTGACCGTCACCTATGGCAGGACCTCCTGTTTCGTGGTCTGCAGTTACAACGATCAAGGTTTCATCCGGATGTGCGTAGTAGAATTCAAGAGCTTTCTTGACAGTCTCATTTAGAGACAGGACATCATGTACCATGGACATTGTCTTATTGCCATGAGCAGACCAGTCGATTTTACCTTCCTCACAGACAATGATGAAAGGTTCTTCGTCTCCAAGGTGATCGATGCACAGACCGAGCATTTCACTAAGTTGGATATCTCCTTCCTTGTCGCCTTCCCTTACATAATATTCTGGACCAGTCTCCTGGCTGCTTGGCTGGAGATAAACCACCTTCTCCGAATTTGGCTGTCTCTCTGTGAAGGTGCTTTTGCCGTAGCAGACAGCGTATCCGTTCTCCTCAAGGAAATCGAGTGTGGAAGGAAGGTCGCCTTTCTTTCCACGGATATCGTAGAGACCTGATCCTCCGAAGAATTCAAATCCGTCGTCAATCATATCCTGGCTGATTTCGTAATAGTTGCCACGATATTCATTGTGAGCAAAGAATGATGCCGGTGTTGCGTGGTTTACAGGCACACTGGACATGATACCGACATTATAACCCTGATTATGAAGTTCCACTGCAATGCTTGTTCCTTCATTTCCCTCCGGATCAACACCCAGGCTGTTGTTTGTGGTCTTTATACCACAAGCCAGAGCTGTACCGCTGGCAGAAGAGCAGGTGATGTGACCTCCGATCGGCCATGTCTCTGCAAGAGCCAGATATGGGAACTGAGTGAATGAAAGCCTTTCACCGTTTTCCTTTCCTGCCTTGTATGAAAGATATGATTCAGTAAGGGCTACGTGTGTGTTTCCCATACCGTCGCCGATAAAGTAGAAGATATACTTTGCCGTAGGAGTATTGTCCTTACAATTGTTGCATGATGCAAAGCAGAATACAGAAACGATGACAATGGTCATCACTTTGAAGATTTTTCTCATGGTCCATTAGTTTTAAATCTCACAAATTTAATAAAATAATGCTGAAGTGATTGCACTATTTACAATAAAAAAGCAGTCCATATTGTTATGAACTGCTTCCTTATATAAAGAGTTGACTATTTTAGTCTTCAGCTGGCTTTCTTGCTGTGTAGATGATCTTAAGCGCCGAGCACTTTCTGAGCTCCTGCTTAACGTCAGTCACAATACCCATGCGGGTGTTTTCATCAGCCTTGATGGCAACTGTCATGAATGATCTGTCTGCCTCTGAGAGTGCATCACGCTCTGCTGCGATGAAGTCACGGATCTCGTCAACAGTCTTGAATGAGTCGTTGAGCTGGATACGAGCATCGTTACCGTACTGAGCCTGAAGAGCGCGGATAGGTGCACCGATGTTGATGTATGATGCGAGGTCCTTTCTCTCAAGCTTAGCGATCTCCGAAGCCTCAGGGAGTCTTACGACTACCTTGCTCTCAGTCTCACGCATTGTAGTTGTCACCATGAAGAAGAACAACAGCATGAACACGATATCGGAAAGTGAGCCTGAAGGTGGCTGTGGCACTGTCCTTTTCTCTTTCTGTTTGAATTTTGACATATTGTTATTCTCCTTTATTTTTTAGAAACGTCCTTAGGCTCAGCCTCAGAGATGTTCTGAGGTACTGCCTTTCTTACAATTTCCTGCTGCTCCTCATCCAGTTTCATGTAGAGCTTGCCGAAGTTTGCCATTGAGAACTCATCACGGAGTTCGTTGACAGCCTTTACGAGCTCATTCTGTACTGCGATATAAGCCTGGTAGCTGGTACCGCGGTCATTCTGGAGAGAGATAACACCCTTGGAAACCTTGCATGGACCGAATCCTTCGATTTCGATCTCCTCCTTCTCTGGAAGAGTTGGATCCTCTGCAGGGTTTGAAAGGAATTCCTTGATCTTATCCTTGAGTTGGCTGACGTGCATAGGCTCAGAACCAGCAAGAAGTCTGTCGGCAGAGTTAATCTTCACAACGATGATGTTACGACGATTAACCTTCTGGTCCTCCACCTTCTGATTTGGATCAGGCATAGGAGGAAGACGACGCTGGAGACCCTTGTCCTGATCCATGGTGGTAGTCATCATGAAGAAACAGAGCAAGAGGAACGCCATGTCGGCCGTTGAACTTGAATTGATTTCTGGTGTTTTCTTACCCATAGCGTCACTTATTTACGAATTGCGCCGATAATCCAACCTACAACGAGTGTGAGGAGTGCTCCACCGAAGAAGAAATATGTAAGATTAAGGACAGTGTCTACCATTTTGAGTTCGCCGTCAGATACTGGGTTGCCAAGGTATCCGATAGCTGGTGTTCCTGGAGCGAGCACGTATGCTACTGCAACGATTGCACCGCCGGCAACAAGACCAAGAAGAAGCTTAAGAAGGCTCTTTGGATTGTTGATACCACCGATAACCACAACGCCGAATACAACAGCGAGGATAGTGGTGAGGGCAAATGCATAGGCGCAATAAAGCATATTGTCAACTGGAGCGTTGCCGTTTGTCTCAAATCCTACGACAAAGCCGTAGAAGCTGAAAACGACACCCACAGCGAACAATGCCGCAAGGACCCATTTAACTATTTTTTCGTATTTCATTGTATAGAAAAATCAATTATTTCTTATCCTGATACTTAACCAAAATATCCATCAATGAGATTGAAGCGTCCTCCATGTCGATAGTGAGAGACTCAACCTGTGAAAGGATATAGTTGTAGAAAATCTGAAGGATAACGGCAACGATCAAACCACCGACAGTTGTGATGAGGGCCACCTTCATACCACCTGCAACGACAGCTGGAGACATGTCACCTGCAACCATGATCGCGTCGAACGCCTGGATCATACCGATAACTGTACCCAAGAATCCGAGTGATGGTGCGATAGCGATGAAGAGAGAGATCCATGAAAGGTTCTGCTCCATCTTGCTAGCCTCAACTCCACCGTAAGAAACAACTGACTTCTCAACCTCCTCAAGAGTCTGACCATCAGCAAGGCGAAGGAATGCCTGAGTGAAGATAGAAGCGATAGGACCACGAGTGTTGCGGCAAACCTCAGTAGCAGCTGCTACGCCCTCATTCTGAAGAGCAGCCTCGATCTTCTCGAGAAGCTTCTTAGAGTTAGTCTTTGAGAGTGAGAGGTAAAGGATACGCTCGATACAGAGTGCAAGACCGAGGATAAGGCAGGCGATAACGAGAGCCATGAAGCCAGCACCACCTTCGATGAACTTAGTCTTGAGGGCCTGGTGCATAGGAACTTCCTCAGGTCCGTCGAGAGTCTCAGCAGCTGGAGCTACAACCTCTGTTGCTGTTGTGTCAGCAACCTCTTCCTGAGCTGCTGCATTCTGTGCAGAAAAGGCCATTACGCCCATAACTGCCAAAAACATGAAAATTTTTTTCATAATTGTTTTTGTGTGTTTGATTAATTAAAGTATTGATTTTGTATTAGTTAATATCTTTTTTGCTGTGCGGCTTTACGCACCACACTCAAAATTCGGTGCAATTTAGCAATTAATTTTCAATCAACAATACTTATTTTGAGATTTCACCTCTTAAATCCAGCTCCAACATTGATTTGACCAAAAGGTTGTCCTGGAACAGGCCCATCAGATAGAAAAGTTTTCCAAGAGCACTCTCGGTAGTGCTGTCATAACCGTTGGTTACTCCAGCCTCCTTCAGGCTCTTTCCTGTGGCGTATATATCCATGTTTACACTGCCTGCAACGCATTGAGTTACATTGACTAAGATCTTTCCCTTATTTGCAGCTTCCCTGACGATGCTGGTGAACCATTCCTTGGACGGTGCGTTGCCCGCTCCGTAAGTTTCCATGATGACGGCGCGTGTCTCCGAACTGCAGAGAATGTGTTTGACGACATCAGGAGTAATGCCGGGATGCATCTTCAGAATCGATACGCGGGTGTCAAGATGTTTGTGGAAAGTCGGTTTGAGATCCCATGAATCAGGCTTGCGTATAAGCTGGGTGTTGTAGCGGATGTTGATGCCGGCCTCGGCAAGCGGTGGCAGATTCTCGGAACGGAAAGCGCGGAAGTTGTCTGAATTGATCTTTGTCGCACGGTTACCACGCATCAGCATATTGTCGAAGTATATGCATACTTCCGGAACCAGGGCGTGACCTTCCTTGTCCTTGGCTGCAGCGATCTCCACTGCTGAAATCAGGTTTTCCTTGCCGTCAGTTCTCGGCATACCGATCGGCAGCTGGCTTCCTGTGAATATGACAGGTTTGGTCAGTCCCTCGATCATGAAGCTGAGTACTGCAGCTGAGTATGCCATGGTGTCGGTTCCGTGAAGAATAACGAATCCGTCATAGCGGTCATACTGTGATTCGATGATTCCTGCAAGGGAAGTCCATAACGCAGGCTCCACGTCAGATGAATCGATCAGTGGGTCGAATGTGTAGGAGTCGATCCTGCATGCAAATTTGGCAAGCTCCGGGACTTCCGCGAGAATCTGGCTGAAGTCGAAAGGTCTCAGTGCCTGAATGCTTGGGTCTTCCTTCATTCCGATAGTTCCTCCCGTGTAGATGAGGAGAATGGACGACTTGTCCTTCATGATGGTGTCTGCTATCATATCCTGAATAGTTTTCTGGCGTTTGCTGTTGTTGTGTCTGCAACTTCACTGATGTCCTTACCGAGGATTTCAGCGAGTCTTGCTGCGATATGCGGAACATAGCTGCTTTCGTTTCGCTTGCCTCTGAATGGTACAGGGGTAAGGTAAGGGGAGTCTGTTTCCAGAAGGATTCTGTCCAGAGGAATATCTCGTACGGTCTCTGCGATCGATGCCTTTTTATACGTCAGTACACCACCGATTCCCACATACCAGTCTCCCAGTTTCTGAAGTTCACGGTATGTTTCGATACTTCCGCTGAATGCATGGAAAACACCCCTTGGAGCAAGATGTTTACAGTCTTTTAATATATTGATTATCAATTCGGTTGATTCTCGGGAGTGGATGATTACAGGGAGGTCTGCCTTTGCCGCCATTTCGAGCTGGATTCTCATTACCTCCTGCTGCTCCTTCAGAAATTCCTTTGACCAGTAGCAGTCCATGCCGATCTCTCCGATTGCCCAGATCTTCCTGCCCATGAAGGCCTCCATTCTGGAAAGTTCATCCTGCCAGCTGGCATTGACTGAAGTCGGGTGGAGTCCAAGACAAGGGAAAATGACACCGGGATGTCTGTCTGCAAAGGCAAACATGGCCTCTCGGCTTTGTGAATCTATGTCGGGGAAGATTATCTGGTTCACGGACGCTTCCTTGGCGCGCTCGATGGCAGAGTCTTCCTCTGAGGCAAAAGCTTCATCGTAAAGGTGTGAGTGTGTGTCTATAAACTCCATCTCGTAAAAATCATATCATGCAAATGTACATATTTTTTTGAAATATGTATAGGATGATATCACTTGCTGAAATTGATGAAGCAGCGCTGCAGAAGATCCCTGGAGATTATGCCGTCTGTCTCGAGCATTCCAAGCAGCTGGGATACTCTTGTGTATTCGATGCCGGTCTGGAGTGCGATGTCATCCACCATTATGCCTCGCTCTTTCCGGATGGCGAGAAGTATGCTTCCCATCTGGGATATTCTGTCATCTGAAAGACAACCTTTGTAGAGCCGTTCAAGTCGTTCCGGGCCATCTGTGGCTGTCTTTCTTGAGGACTGCTTGACTCCAAGTTCCTTCAGGAAATCCGAGATGGATGTAATCGGGATGGCTATTCTGCTGCGTATCAGATGATTGCAGCCTTGCGAACGTGTATCGTCCACCCTGCCTGGCAGAGCGAATACAGTCCTGTTGTATGAGTCTGCAAGTCTGGCTGTCATCATTCCGCCTCCCTTTATCTTTGATTCCACTAGGACTGTGGCTTCGGACAGTCCGGCGATGATGCGGTTTCTTCGTAGGAAATGAATCGCCAGCGGTGCTGTTTCTGGTGGATAGTCTGTGATTAAGGCGGATTCTGGAGAAGAGGCGATTTCCTCTGCGATGTGGCGATGTCTTCCGGGGTAAACGGTTTCCGGTCCGGTTGCCATCACCGCTATTGTCGGAAGCCCGTACTTCAATGCGGCAGAATGGGCGCAGATGTCTACACCGAGGGCTAACCCGCTGACAATCACCGGTCTGTCTTTATGTGGTATGTCAGCCAGACTGCCCACAATTCTTTCACACCATTCTCTTCCATAAGGCGAGAGGTCCCTTGTCCCTATGACAGATATCATACGTCTGTTGTTCCAAAGTTCTTCCGGTGATGATGAACTTCGTATATACAGACCTGCGGGAGCATCTTCGCATTCCTTGAGCATGGTCGGGTAGCCTGGTTCGTTCCATCCTATGAAGCTGATTCCTTTTGCAGACAGGTCTGTCAGTTCCATATAAGCCTTGTCGACTGCTTCCATCGATATTGTGCCGCAGTATTTTGAGTGAGGCCCCAGCAGTCCGTCGATTTCTGCG
This sequence comes from Candidatus Cryptobacteroides sp., assembly GCA_045612265.1. GTDB lineage: Bacteria > Bacteroidota > Bacteroidia > Bacteroidales > UBA932 > Cryptobacteroides. The sequence goes on along the minus strand of JAZKYT010000010.1, from coordinate 124,797 downwards.
GGACTCAGGTTGAATACTTCCTGAGCTCCTCCCAAGTGAGAGATGAGAGCTAATGCTATTTTGGGTTCAAAGCCAAAAATTCTGTTAAGCGCGCAGTGGCATGCCTTTTCATGTGTGATTTCCATGAAGGCAAAGTAAAACGAAAATCAGCCTCCCAGTTAGTCTGAGAAGCTGATTTTTCTATTTTTTATTCAAGATATTTCTCTTTTTTATGATTTCTGTACTTTTCTTATCAGATGATAAGGAGTGCATCACCATAAGGACCGAACTTATAGTCCATTTCGAGAGCTGTCTTGTATGCCTTCATCACGTTTTCATATCCTCCGAATGCTGCAACCGACATGAGCATTGTCGAGCCAGGGCGGTGGAAGTTTGAAACGATGGCATCAGGAATGGCGAATCTGTATGGCGGGAAGATGAACTTGTTTGTCCATCCGTCGTATGCATTCACCTCGTCGTTGGTTGTTGTATAGGTTTCGAGTCCACGGATAGTGGTGATACCTACAGCAAGAACCTTGTTACCTGCCTTCTTGGTCTTGTTGATGAGCTCTGCTGCCTCAGGAGTGATGATGAGTCTCTCTGAATCCATCTTGTGCTTTGATAAGTCCTCTACATCCACTTCACGGAAGTGTCCGATACCCATGTGAAGGGTGATGAATGCCTTGTTGATGTCATTGAGAATCATTCTGTTGAAGAGCTCGCGGCTGAAGTGGAGTCCAGCTGCAGGAGCTGAAACCGCACCCTCGTGCTGAGCGAAGATGGTCTGGAAGTTCTCAGCATCCTCAGGAGTTACCTCTTTCTTCACCCAATCAGGAATAGGAGTCTGTCCAAGTGAGAAGAGAGTCTCCTTGAAGTCCTCATAGCTTCCGTCATAGAGGAAACGGAGTGTACGGCCTCTTGAAGTGGTGTTGTCGATCACCTCGGCTACGAGGCTGTCATCCTCACCGAAATAGAGCTTGTTGCCGATGCGGATCTTACGGGCTGGATCCACGATTACGTCCCAAAGTCTCTGCTCGCGGTTCAATTCTCTGAGAAGGAACACCTCGATGTCTGCTCCTGTCTTTTCCTTGTTTCCGTAAAGTCTTGCAGGGAATACTTTTGTGTCATTGAGGACGAATGTGTCGCCTTTGCTGAAGTAGTCAAGGATGTCCTTGAAAAGCTTGTGCTCAATCTCTCCTGTCTTCTTGTTGAGAACCATGAGCTTGCACTCGTCACGCCATCTAGGTGGTTCCTGGGCGATCTTTTCCTGTGGGAGATTGAACTGGAATTGTGAAAGTTTCATATTGTGTTATATTTGTCTGCTTGTTATGGACCGCAAAATACATATCATTATACGAAATTTTCACACTTTTGTTTCATAAGTTGTGCCTTTTTTGAAAAAATTACACCTTTGCCTCCCTAAATACCTCTAAAATAGATGGATATGTGTTCAAAAGATAAGGTGGGAGGCTGGATTTAGCCACCCAGGCAGCTTTTGCAATATCCTCCTCACGCTGAGGTGTAAGGTCTGTAGGGTCGGTGTACAGCATGTCGTACCACCAGGTGTGCTTGAGGTGCCAGATCCCGTTTCTTTTGTAGCAGTGGTCTGTTATGCAGATCAGTTCCCTTAGTTCCAGTTCGTCGATACCGGTTTCCTCCTGGACTTCACGCAGTGCTGTGACAGAGATGTCTTCCCCGGGGTCCTGATGCCCCTTTGGGAGGTCCCAGAGACCGTTTCTGCTGATAAGGAGAAAGTCGCCTCTTCTGTTGGATACCAGTCCGCCGCCGGCATTGACTTCAAGAAACTCCGCGCATACCTTTTTATATGTATCCTCGATGTCGTCTGTCGGTATGCATATCCTGTGGAGGGAGTCTGAATATTCTACCATATCGACCAGTGAGTGTATGTCTGTGTTTTCCCCAAGTCGGAAAAGGATGACATTGGGATCGGATAGCGCTTGATCATCTGGCGCACAAATGATTATCGCTCTCTTTTCGAAGTATATCTTGTGCATTTTGATTAGTTTTGGTTATATTTGCACGATATGTGCGCTGGTCTATGGAAGACATGTGCAAAGATATGTATAACATTTGAAAAATATAACACTATGGAAACAGTTGAGAAAGCAGTAGCAAAGTCCCTCATGGACATCAAGGCTGTCATGTTGAGACCGGAAAATCCGTTTACCTGGGCATCGGGATGGAATTCACCTATATATTGTGATAACCGTAAGATTCTTTCTTACCCTGAAATCCGCGAGAACGTATGCCGTTGGATGGCTGACATCATCCAGAAGAAGTATCCGGATGTGGAAGTTATTGCAGGTGTGGCTACAGGAGCGATCGCTCATGGATATCTCGTTGCTCATATGCTTGGAAAGCCGTTCTGCTACGTGAGACCGAAACCGAAGGATCATGGCACTGGCTCGCAGATCGAAGGTCTTCTTCCTGAAGGAGCAAAGGTTGTCATCGTGGAGGATCTTATTTCGACAGGTATGAGCAGTCTTGCAGCTCATAATGCTTTGTGCAAGGCTGGTGCAGACGTGATGGGTATGGTCGCTATCTTCTCATATAATTTCAATCACGCACGCAAGGCGTTCGAGGACGCTAATGTGGAGCTCACTACACTTTCGAATTATGATACACTCATCGAGGTTGCAGCAGAGACCGGATATGTAAAGGAGTCTGAGATCGCTGTACTCAAGGAGTGGAGAGTTTCACCATCAACTTGGGGAAAATAATCCATGGTGAATTATAAGAGCAAGAGAGCTGTCGTATCCAAGGCTCCATATGAGCTGTATATGGCCTTTGTGGATATGCGTAACTTCATGCAGTTCCTTCCTGAGGACAAGAAGGAAGGTGTGACCGCAGATTACGACAGTATCAGGGCTACCGTGCAGGGTTTCACCATCGGTGTCAAGGTGGTTGACAGGGTTCCGTATTCAAAGATTGAGTTTGCTGATGACGGCGCACCTTTCCAGTTCAGACTGACAATGACCTTTGATGCTGCATCGGATCCGTATAAGACAGATTTTCAGATCAGCCTTGATGCGGACTTGAATCTCATGATGAAGATGCTCCTGGGTTCAAAGATTCAGGGTGCTCTTGATAAGGTGGTTGATTCGCTTGTTGATCTTTCAGAAGGCCGCATGCCTGAAGGAGTGGATCTTTCGAATTTGAAGTAATGATAAAGGAATCATTCAGAAAATATCTTGAAGAGGCGATAGGATGCGAAAATGCTCTCGTCGCCTTTTCTGCATTTGACGCTCCGGCATCTGTGTCAGTGCGACGCAACCCGTTCAAAGTGGGAAAGACGCCTGAGGGACGTGAGGTGGCATGGTGCAGGCATGGAAGACTTCTTTCAGAGCGCCCGCAGTTCACGCTTGATCCTCATTTCCATGGTGGAGCCTACTATGTGCAGGATTCGTCATCGATGTTCGTAGGTCATGTGTTCAGGGCGCTATCCGGTCAGATCAACCGCCCGATGGGTCGTCCTGTGAGGGTATTGGATCTGTGTGCTGCTCCCGGAGGAAAGACAACTGACCTGGCTGCATCGCTCAGGGAAGCCTTCGGAGATGATTATATCCTGGTTTCTAATGAAATCATGAAGCAGAGAGTCGGTATTCTGGCTGACAATGTGGCTTTATGGGGAGATCCTAATGTGGTTGTGACCTCTGATGACCCGCGTGCATTCGCAGCTTTGCCAGGATTCTTCGATGTGATAGTTGCAGATGTCCCATGCTCAGGTGAGGGAATGTTCCGCAAGGATGAGGAAGCGCAGAAGCAGTGGTCGGAAGATAACGTTGCCTTGTGTGAAGCACGTCAGAAGAGGATTGTGGCGGATGTGTGGCCGGCTTTGGCTCAAGGAGGATTGTTCATATATTCCACATGCACATTCAATCGCCAGGAGAATGATCTTAATGTCCAGTGGATTGCCAATGAGCTTGGCGCTGACTTTCTGACTGATGTAAATATTGTTTCTGAATGTGATGGAGTCATAAAGACTCAGTACGGATATAGCCTTGTGCCTGGATTTGTGGAAGGTGAAGGTCAATATTGCGCTGCTCTAAGGAAGACTTCAGAAGCGGAATATAAGGATATGCCTCTGCGCAAGCAGCGTCCGGGTAAGGGAGGGAAGGAGACTCCTGTACCGAAAGGATTGGAGATGCTTTTGAACAGAGAGGTATCGTTCAGAATGAAGGGTGAAACTGTTACTGCTGTTCCTTCAGTTTTGACGGCATCAGTTGCAACCCTGGAACAGAGTCTTCATATTGTCGCAGCCGGATGTGCTCTCGGAACAGTCAAGGGCAGTCTGCTTATTCCGGATGCGGACCTGGCCTTGTCGCTTATGCTCAATGAGGAGGCCTTCCCATCGGTTGAGGTGGACAGGATGACAGCCCTGTCATATCTTCACAGGGATGCAATAACACTACCTTCTGACACACAGAAAGGATATGTGATAATACGACATGAAGGACTTCCGCTTGGATTTGTAAAGAATCTTGGAAACCGCTGCAACAGCCTGCATCCGCAGAGCCGCAGAATCAGAATGGATATAAACAGATAAATGGACGCTTCTCTCTTCATATCACGCAGACTGCGTTTCAAGGGAAAGATTGCAATGACTTCAATTGCAGTCAGCTTCCTTGTGATGATCATTGCCGTGTCTGTGTCATCAGGTTTCCGTCATGCCATCCGTGAGGGAATATCGTCGGTCTCAGGTGATATACAGTTGCTGCCATTGAACATGAACCTGCTTGATGATGCCTCGCCGGTGGAGTCGGATGCTTCATACCTTCCGTTTGTCAAGGAAATTGATGGGGTAGAGGAAGTCATTCCTGTAATATACAGGGCTGGTATTGTACGTCATGATGAAGAGATACATGGAATCCTTCTCAAAGGATTGCCTGCGGACCATTTACCGTTTTCCAATCCGGACTCAGCTGCCCTGGCAGTTTCCATACCACGCAGATTGTCTGAGATAATCGGTTTGAGAGAGGGAGACAGAATGCTCACTTACTTTATCGGAGAAAAGGTAAGAGCCCGTCAGTTTAATGTTGTTTCGGTGTATGAGTCCATGCTTGAGACAGACGACCGATTGGTCGTATATGCAGACTTGGCAGATCTTCAGAGGCTTAATGGATGGGACTCGAATCAGGTCAGTGCAATGGAGGTCATGCTGGACAAGGATAGCAGGAACGAGGAAAAGATGGCAGATATCACTTCGGAAGTGGGAGCTGCACTGTATGCCTACACGGCTGAAGATGAGACTACGGTGTTGGCGACATCCTGCGTTTCGCGTTACCCGCAGATCTTCGACTGGTTGAATCTGATGGACTTTAATGTGTTCTTCATACTTGTCCTTATGACCATTGTCGCGGGATTCAATATGATTTCAGGTCTTCTGATCATGCTGTTCGAGAACATATCCACAATCGGGCTCCTCAAGACTCTTGGTATGACAGACAGGTCGATCGCCAAGGTTTTCCTTTCGTCGTCAGCGGTCCTTGCCATAAAAGGAATGGCCATAGGCAATGCCCTGGCCATTATCTTCTGCGTTGTACAATCGTCAACGCATATCCTTAAACTGGATCCTGTAAATTACTTTGTTTCGTATGTCCCTGTGCATCTGGATCTGGGACTGATTCTGACAGCAGACGTTGTGTCGTTTGCAGCCATCATGCTTCTGCTTCTGATACCTTGCGTATTCATCTCCAAGGTCGATCCTGCGGAGACTGTCAGGGTCAGATAGAAGGACAGATGCTGCAGAAAGCTTCGTAGTGTGAGAGTATCTGGTCTACGTAAGCGATGGTCTCGTGTCCCTTGAACTTTCCAAGCTTGACCACCTCATTTTCAAGAATTGAGTCATCTCTCATCATAGGGATAACCTTCACTGTTTCACTCCATGAGCAGTTGTCAAAGTTCTGGTCAGCAGCGAGGTTGCGGCAGTCTATGATTCTACCTTCACCGGCGTTATATGCTGCCAAGGTAAACTTTATGAGTTCCTCTCCCTCCAGTCCATCCTTTCGGAGCATGTTCTGAAGTCTCTTGAGATGTCTGGTTCCGGCAATGATGTTCTCTTCCGGATCCAGGAGATTTTCCACTTTGTAATACTTTGCTGTAGAAGGCATCACCTGCATCAGGCCTTGCGCACCTCTGTGCGATGAGGATCCGATGGAGAAGCGTGATTCCTGATAGAGAACAGAAGCCAGCATTCGCCAATCCCAACCCAACTCAGCTGCATATTTGCGGATCAGGCTGTCGTAAGGACTTAGAGTTCTTGTTCTGACGCCTCTTTCCGCACGCTTGTGTGGATTATATGTCAAGGAATACTTCTCCTTCATACGGCTGTATTCCTCTGTACCGGCAATATGGCTGATCCATCTGTTGAACTGTCTTGTCTGCTGCTCGTCAGCGTTGAGAGCCCACACAGAGCAGCTGTCCAGAGTTCTGAGGATATCGAACGTTCCGCAGACGAATGAATCCTTGTCATGAGTTATGACTATGTCCACCTTGCCCTGTCGGAGCGAATCGATGTAATTGTCTTTTCTTCCAGCTGCAATGATCTTCACGTTGCAGTGATTGTCCTGAGCAAATCTGCTCATCAGTTCGTAGTTGAGTCCCGTTTCAAGTCCATGGCTGCCATACATGTCGTTTCCGAGGTCGATGGCGCATACCAGGTCTTTTCCTGCGAGAGAGTTCACGGAGTGTGCTCCGCTGAGCATACGACCCTTTTCACAAAGAGGCGTCATGCAGATGATCATCAATGAAATAACTACGTTTCTTAATCTTCTTGCTTTTTTACCACTAAAATTCATCATCTCATATTTTGGGCACTCTGTCTGCTGCCCCCGGCGGTAAGCCCGCCAGGCAGACCTGAATTACTTCTGCTTCCTCCCGACCCAGAAGAATTCGAAATGCCTGTTGAATTATTTTTGCCCGGTAATATCCAGAAAGGCCAGGTTATACCGAACTTGAATGCCCTTTGAGTACGAATGTATCCGTCAGCCGTGAAGTAGTCGGCCTTCTTCATCGGCCATCCCATGTTTATGTTCTCAGCTTTGACGAACAGACTGACTCTCTTCCACTGGACGTTTGCAAAAACGTCGATATATGGGCAATTTCCGTATTTTTCTGTTTCCTGGTTGTGGAACACTCCGATTACCGGATTGTATGCGGGGGCATACCATTTCGTAGTGTACCATCCATTGGCACCGATCTGCATCTGCATGGCGTTCTTTACGACGTCAAACTGCAGATAGTACCTGAAATTAAGTGCGACAAGCGGAAGCGGCATCACCTTCTCATTTGATGAAAGCTGCACAAGAGCCTTATGGTCAAAATGGAAGTTTCCGAGCTTGAAGTCCTTTCTGAGCTCCGCTGTCATCACACTCATCGGTGTTGTGTTCTGGCGTACGATACCAAGGGTGTCGTAGTATATGTTGTTATTCAGCAAGGCATATCCGAAAGATGCTGCAAGCTTCCATTTAGGTATCGACAATGAAGCCTCGACCTTCGTCTTTGATATCTTGCTGAAATCGTTGTCCCACTTGTAATGGTTTGTATATATGTGCTGCTCGTAGTAATCAGGCTCTCTAAGGCTCGTTTCAAAATGGCCACTGAGAGTCAACGGGCTTTTGCGGTATCTTCTGAACGGATAGAAGTTGGCGGTGATGTTTCCGTCAACACCGAAATCGTTTATTTCTGCACCCGCGAATGTATAGTCTCCTCCCGCATTCCAGGTGAAATAGTTCTTGTACTGTCCATTTGCTCCTGCATAGAGATATACAGAGTTCTGGATCACATTCTTAGGACCGGTCAGATAGCTGGTCGGGCTGAAGCTGTAGTGACTCAACATCTTATCTCCGATTCCCACGTCGATTTTGGAGATGATGGCATCATCACTCCATGGCTGGAGTCTGATGAAGGCCCTGTTCTCAAATCTCATCACTCTGAGGGAGTCTGAGCTTTTGGTAGGGTTAAGGTAGAACTGGTTGTGATAGAATTCTCTACCAAGTTCATCTGTGATGTTGTCAGTGTATTTCTTGCGAATGACAGACCATTCGCTTGTGTGTCCGATGAATGCTGTCGTAACGTCAGTGGTGAGTGTGTCCGCCTCCATTTCATTGCTTGCAAGCATTTGCTCTGCCTGTTCCTTGGCCAGGTATGCAGCAATTGCAGTAGAGTCACCGCTTGCCATGATGCTGTCGCGCACTGCCATCTTGAGCTTTTCCTCCTTTCGTGCCTCTCTGACGTTCTTGTCAAGGAAGGTGAAAGGAATACGGTACGACTGGTCGAGGAAGAGTGTTCTCTTCTTCATCTTGTTTCCGGCATCCTTCAGATATACATCGATCTCGCGAGGGTCGACAATGGTGTCGCGGATCCATGATGGGTCAGCTACACCGCCGTTCTCGCTGCGTTCGATTCTGTTGTAGATGAAGCCGGAATGCATGAGATACCTCTCTCCGAGATAGTTCGTAGAGGCAGTCAATGTTCTGTTTCCTGTGTCCTCTCTTTTCAACATACCATTACCCTTGAAGTTGTGGTAATAGATAAGCATGTTCAACTTAGGAGTTATATTCTGAGTAGTCAGAATCCTGATGTTCGACTCCTCCTTCTCCATGTTTGCAAAGAGGGTGCCCCAGTAGCAGAGCTCTGTGTATGGGGTTTTTGTGTTGAATTGAGGAAGTGTCTCCGGGCTGAATGACCAGGATGCATAAGGAGTGTAGAAGATTGCATTGTCTTCTTCCTGCCTCTTGAAATAATTGAAGAACTGAACCGGCGATCCGGATGTTCCGAGCCAGGTCGCATTCACGTCGTTCTTCATGAACGGATAGTCATAGAAATTTCTATGATATGATGTATCTATCGATTGGTCGCGTAGATTCTCGATGTCCACAAATTTGCGGTTTGCATTCCATGTTATGATTCTCTTGTAATGCATTGAATCCGGAATGGCAAAGGTGTTGAGGATACGAGGGGTGTTCTGAATCACACTGTCCTTGTGTGCCCTGATGCTGTCCTTGATCTCCATCTTGCGGTTCGCTGCGGCGATGAGTCCAGGCAGTGCCTGCTCCGCATCATATTTCTTTCTCTCCATTCTGCTGAGTGAAGCATACCATGCATTGAATTTGGCTACAGCCACCTCAGTCGAGTCCTTTATGTATAAGGAGTCAAGCTTCTGAACCTCCAACGTGTCTCCAGCCTGAAGGAGTGAATCGCGAACCTGAACTCTTGTGATGGAGTCCTTGATGGCGATGTAATATTTGTATTTGAATGGGTCTGTTTCTCTGAGTTCCTCCGGAACCTTGATGGTGTCGCGGGCTGCCAGGATCAGCGTATCGACAGCAGTTGTATCAGTGACCACTGTGGAGTCATTGATCTGCTCCAGGACGAAACTGTCTACGGCAACAGGGGCTGCAACGATTGAATCGTCCAACCTGTTGAATTCCAATGAGTCCAGCTGCTTTCTATAGCTGATAGCCCTGGCTGTGTCAATACCGAATGACTGCACTGCAGCCACCAGAACAAGCAGGGTAGGGACCCATATTTTTGCCATCAAACGTTTCATAACAACCCAGCAAAGGTACGGATATTCTATTAAAAACGCAAATCGGGAGGTTTGCGCCTCCCGATTAACATATTGAAACTCAGCCGCAAGGCATTGTCCTACTCAATTTTTATACCTTTCTCAGCCATCTCCTCCAGGGCCTTTTCGTGTCCCTCCTGATTCACATAGCCGATGCAATCCTTAAGAAGATGTACCTTGTATCCGGCTTTTGCAAGGTCCTCGCAAGTGTTGCGCACGCAATATTCTGTTGCGATGCCGCATACATATACATCTGTGGTGTCAAGCAGCTCAAGGATCTCACCAAGAGTCTGTCCTGCCTCATTCACGCCGTCAAAACCGGAATACTGTTCCTGAGATTTCTCACATCCCTTGTCGAAAGTGAGCTCCTCGTTCACGTATGGTGTCAGGTCCTTGTGGATTTCGCTGCCATGAGTTCCCGCCACGCAGTGTACTGGCCAGGTTCCGCCATTCTCCTGGAACGATGAATGGTCAGCAGGATGATGGTCGCGTACAAACAGGATAGGGAAGGTGTCGAGAATTTCGTGCTCGTCTCCTCCCATTCCCTTGGTCTGGGATGCTATGAACTTCACTGCCTGTGCCACTGCAGTGTCTGCATTCTGACATGCGAGACTTCCATCAATGAAGTCATAGAGCATGTCCACAACAACTAAAGCCGAATTTTGCATATATCTATATTTTGTCAAAATCTTTAATCTCTTTAACCAGCTTCTCAATAATACTCATCTTGAGGTTATAAAGGTCGTCTGAAATATCCACCTTATAATAATGTGGGTTGATCAGACGTCTTTCGCTTGGGCTGAAATGCTTGAGAACCTGATTGTAATATTCTTTCTTCTCCTGAAGAGTGTATTTTGTATCGCATCTCACGCCGTTTTCAATGACCTTATGCTGCATTGTGAAGGCAGTATATTCTCCGGTCTCGAATGTCTTGGTAAGATATCTGTCATGCTCGTTGCATACAGTGAATCCTTCACCTGCCTCGATTTTTCTGCTGAGACCATCTCCCTTGAGGCATGTTACATCCACCTTATATATTTCACCCTTTGACGGGTCGTCAATCATGATGCGATAGGTGATCTGTCGTCCAGGGTTGATGAGCTTGATCTTGTCTTCCGAACGCTTGAGGACAGCCTCGCCGTCAATCTCCACAAGTTTGTAAACGTTGCCGAAGCATGGTGCAGCCTTGCTGGTTGCAATTGCGTCGCCGACGCCGTAGCAGTCAATGCAGGCTCCCTGGCGTTCAAGGTCTGTGATCAGGTATTCGTCAAGCGAGTTGGTCGCGAATATCTTGCATTCGGTCATTCCGTGCTCGTCGAGTATTCTTCTGCACTCGGCAGAGAGGTATGCAAGGTCACCGCTGTCAAGGCGTACTCCGTATCCTGCTGCATAGTCATTTCCGATGCCGTTGTCGCGGAAAGCCTTGATTGCGTTGAGAATACCGCATCGAAGAGTGTCGTATGTATCGATGAGCATGACAAGTGGCTCATTCTGGTGGGTCCTGATATATGTGTCGAACGCTGTATATTCTCCCTTGACGCTGCTGCCGAATGAGGTCACATAGCTGTGCGCCATTGTTCCTGTCGATCCATATTCGAACATCGTTCCAGCAAGGATATTCGATGTGCTGGCGCAGCCTGCGATTACTGCCGCCTTGGCTCCGTATGTCGCAGCCCATGGTCCGTGTGCTCTTCTTGAACCGAACTCGCTGACTGGACGGTTGGTCGCGCGGCATACTCTGGACGCCTTGGTCGCCACGGCCATCTGATGGTTCATGATGCAAAGCATAGGTGTCTCGAGAACCTGCGCCTCAATGAGAGGGCCTTCAACAATGATGATAGGCTCGTTAGGGAACGCGATCTCTCCCTCACGCATTGCATATATGGTTCCGGTGAACTTCATAGAAGAAAGGTAGCCTCTGTACTCGGCGTATTCTTCACCAGGGAGGAATTTCTTGAAGAATTCCGGATCCATGTTTCCGAGATTCCCCACCATCTCCACCACCTCGTCAGTTCCGCTGACAACTGCCCAGTTGTTGTTTTCCGGTGCCTTTCTGTAGAAAAGATTGAACACGGCATGCTTGTCCTTCATGCCGCTGTCATAAAATGACTTTCCCATTGTATACTGGTACTTGTCTGAGCAATATGCGAAATTAAGCATAGGGTTTTGTCTGTTAAATCCTCCAAATTTAATGATTTTTGTTCAACAATTTCTTAAATTCGCAAAAATATTAATGGTGGCATTGATGTTAAAACAACTATTTACACAATATTACGGCAATGAACCTTCTGTGGTGATTCCTATCAAGGGTTCTGCCAGCAATCGTCAATATTTCCGTCTGTCGGATGGCGAGCATTCGTGCGTTGGAGTTGTGGGTACCGATAGCGACGAGAACAGGGCCTTTGTAGCGCTGGCAAGGCATTTCAGACAGACCGGTCTTCCTGTGCCGGACCTGTATGCTGTCAGTGATGATGGTATGGCTTATATACAGAAAGATATGGGCTCAACCGTACTGTATGACATGATGGTAGCTGCGACTAAGTCCGGTACAATGTCAGATATGGAGGAGCTGCTCTGCAAGACCATTGCACAGCTTCCTAAATTCCAGTTTCTTGGGGGCAAGGGTGCGGACTGGTCTGTATGCTATCCTGAGCCGTCTTTCAGCCGCAGGATGGTCATGTTTGATCTGAACTATTTCAAATATTGCTTTTTGAAACCTTCTGGCCTGGAGTTCAATGAGGTGCGCCTGCAGGATGAGCTTGAACAGCTTGCGGATGATCTTCTTGGTGGTCATGATGTTCAGGAATATATTGATGATACATTCATGTACAGGGATTTTCAGTCCCGTAATGTGATGATTCATGAAGGTCAGCCATGCTTTATTGATTTTCAAGGCGGCCGCCGCGGACCTATATATTACGATCTGGCTTCTTTCGTGTGGCAGCCACGTGCTGGATTTTCTGATGAACTTCGTCAGAAACTGGTAGATGCCTATGTGTCTGCTGCTGCTGAATATATGACTATTGACAGACCTTTATTCGATTCGAAGCTCGGACTGTTCATTTTGTTCAGACTCCTGCAATTGCTAGGAGCATATGGTTTCAGAGGCCTGGTTGAGAACAAGGCGGCCTTTATGGTCAGCATCCCTCTTGCAATGAACCTTCTGCGTGAACAGCTGGCTGTACGTGAATGGCCGTATCCTTATCTTGTCGAGCTGCTTGGACGATTGGCGCAGATGCCGAAGTTCCATGGTGTTGCAGCTGGCGACGGAAAACTGACTGTGAAGGTAAGCAGCTTCTCCTTCCATAAGGGAGTGCCGGTGGATCTCTCTGGAAATGGTGGCGGATATGTTTTTGATTGCCGCTCGATTCACAATCCTGGTCGATATGAGCCATATAAGAAACTGACCGGACGTGATGAACCGGTGATAAAGTTTCTGGAAGAGGATGGGGAAGTGTTCCAGTTCCTTGATCATGTATATGGAGTGGTTGATCCGCATGTTGAGACTTATTCCCGCCGCGGTTTTTCAAGTCTGATGGTCAGCTTTGGCTGCACCGGAGGTCAGCACAGGTCAGTCTATTGTGCAGAAAGTCTCGCACGTCATCTCCGGGCAAAGTACCCTGATGTTCACATTATTCTTTCTCATAGAGAGCAGAATATGGAATTTGTGAAATAAATTGAAGATTATGAAAGCGATGATATTTGCAGCGGGACTTGGCACCCGTCTGAAACCGATAACTGATACTCTGCCAAAGGCCCTCGTACCGGTGGCTGGAAAGCCGCTCATCGAGCACGTTATGACTAAGGTGGCACAGGCCAAAAATGCAGATGGCGGTCCTCTGGTAGATGGATTTGTGGTAAATGTCCATCACTTTGCGGAGAAGCTTGTTGCATGGCTGACAGACAACCGGATTGATGGCGCAGCACAAAATGCTTTGCTCAAGGACTTTGCAATTGATGTTTCGGATGAAACTGCCCAGCTTCTCGAAACCGGTGGTGCGGTCCATCATGCCCGTAAATACCTTGAGGGCTGTGGCTCATTCCTTATCCACAATGTAGACATATTTACCAGCGCTGACCTCAGCTGGTTTGCAGTCCAGCATCTTCAGGATTCGATGGCAACTCTGATGGTCAGCGACCGAAAGACCTCCAGATATTTCCTCTTTGATCCTGCAGACATGCGCCTGGTGGGTTGGTATAATTCGACCAATGGTGATACCTTCATGGCAGATCCTTCTCTCAAGAAGGAGGACTGCCGTATGCTTGCATTTGCAGGAATCCATATCCTTTCGGACAGGATATTCGACCTGATGGATGAGTATATAAAAGAGAAGGGACTCCCGGCCGACGAAGAGGTCGGAACGAGATTCCCTATCGTGGATTTCTATCTCTGGGCCTGCTCACGTGCGCCGATCTATGGCGTAGAGGCTCAGAATCTTACATTTCTGGATGTCGGTAAGATGGAGACCATCGATCGTGCCGAGGAAATGGTTGCAAAAGTAACTAATCTTTAATTCCGCGGACAAGAACCAGGCTGCTGCCGATAATCGCCAGGCAAGCCACAAAGATGCAGACGTATGCCCAAGGACTCATGATGTCCATGAACGTCTCTGCCTCAGCAAGAGAAGGAATGCGCGTCATAAGTGCTGCGAATGTGTTGTTCACGCAGTGCATCAGCATTGTGAGCTTGAGTGAGCCTGTCTTGTAGTAAACGTATCCGAAAAGAAGTCCCAACAGGAAGGCAGGAATAGCCTGCCAAGGGTTCATATGCAGCACTGCAAAGAATGCTGCAGATACTGCAATCGCGCTGAATGGGTTCAACTTCTGAAGGAGTCCTCTGAGAACCAGACCTCTGCAAAGCCATTCCTCAAAGAGTGGTGCGAAGATGGATACTGAAAGGAGAGTCACCCATAGAGGTCCCTCTGTGAGCTGCTCCAATGCCTTCTCCAGGAATTCCGGCATCTCCGGAAGCAGCATGTTCACCGGTTCTGCAACGAAGGCTGCTGCCAATGTCGCAACAGAAACTATAAGGGCAATCTTGAAACCGCCCAGCTGACCGAAGTTGTTGCTATCCAATGGAATACCACCTTCAGGAATGCCCTCCAGTTCGCCCCAGATCTCTGTCTTGCGGCTCTGATATGAAGCATAGATCATAGGTGGAACGAACATCAAAGGATATGAAATCACTGTCCCATATGCCTGTGCAAATTCAGCAGAAATACCGAAAGTAAGTCCGAGGACAACAATATTGCCTAGCAGACCTCCCAGCACAAACATGACCAGCAGCATGATCATTCCCTTGAGTCCTGGAAGAAAATAACTGTAAGAAGCAAACAGGTCGTATGAAGCCCGTCCTTGATGTCTTTTGAAAAAATGTCTTGATCCCATATCAGATAAAATTCTTGTTAGCGATTACAAATATCATCCAAAATTAACTATTTTTGCGACAGTTTGACCCTATAAAATCAAAGAATATGAAATTCTCGGATATTATACAGAAAATCAAGAAGGCCTATACCGGTCCAAGACGCAGTTTCTTCTGGTTCGCGACATTAGCGACAGCAGTTTTTCTTTTTGTATGGATTGTGGGTCCGGGAAATACTGTGATACATTGGGCCAAAGCCAGCAGAGAAATCCGCAGGCAGGAGAAGCTGATGGAGTATTATGATGAGCAGAATGCGCAGATGGAGCAGCGTCTGCATCTCCTTAAGAATGATAAGGATACATTAGAAAAATTCGCCAGAGAGCAGTTTCATTTTGCTGTCCCTGGCGAAGATGTCTATATCGTTGAGTAAAAAAGATTGCCGGTCTGAGTGACCGGCAATCTTTTTTAGAATCCTGTATATGTCCAAGGTGAAATACCGCGGAGCTCTTCCTTCACTGACTCGCTTACCTCGAGAGTCTCGATAAAGTCAGCTATCACATCGTGATTGATACCTGCACCAGTACGTGTGAGTGCCTTGAGCGTCTCGTATGGGTTAGGGTAGTTCTCGCGACGGAGGATTGTCTGGATTGCCTCAGCAACCACAGCCCAGTTTCTTTCAAGGTCAGCACGGATAGCCTCCTCGTTGAGGATGAGCTTGCCAAGACCCTTCTTCAATGAATTGAGTGAAATCATCGAGTGGGCAAGTGGCATGCCGATATTTCTGAGAACTGTCGAGTCTGTGAGGTCACGCTGCAGACGCGAAATCGGAAGCTTCATTGAAAGGTGAGTGTAAAGTGCATTTGCAACTCCAAAGTTACCCTCGGCATTCTCGAAGTCGATAGGGTTCACCTTATGAGGCATTGCAGAAGAACCAACCTCACCAGCCTTTACCTTCTGACGGAAATACTCCATCGAGATGTATGTCCAGATGTCACGGGCAAAGTCAATAAGGATTGTATTGATGCGACGAAGGCAGTCAAAAAGTGATGCAAGGTTGTCGTAATGCTCGATCTGAGTGGTCGGGAATGATCTCTTGAGTCCGAGAGAATCAACGAATCTGTCTCCGAAAGCAATCCAGTCAACAGCAGGATATGCCACTTTATGTGCATTCATGTTTCCTGTAGCTCCACCGAACTTTGCCGGATAGGTCAGGAGGGAGAACTGACGGATCTGTTCCTCAAGACGGGCAACGAAAACGTTGAACTCCTTGCCAACGCGGGTTGGGGAAGCCGGCTGACCGTGAGTCTTCGCAAGCATAGGGATCTCTGCCCAGTCTGCAGCCATTCCCTTGATGAGCCCGAGAACCTCCTGAAGAAGCGGCATGAAGCTATCTTCGATCGCCTCCTTGAATGAAAGAGGAACAGAGGTATTGTTGATGTCCTGCGAAGTGAGACCGAAATGAACGAACTCGCCCCACTGCATGATATTCATCTCCTTGAAACGGTCCTTGATGAAGTACTCCACAGCCTTTACGTCGTGGTTTGTGACGTTCTCGATTTCCTTCACCTTGGCAGCATCCTCAGGAGTCATGTTCCTGTAGATGTCTCTCATGGCCTCGAACTTCGACTTGTCGAAATCAGCAAGCTGAGGAAGCGGAATCTCGCAAAGTGCGATGAAATATTCGATTTCCACGCGAACACGGTACTTGATGAGTGCATATTCGCTGAAATATTCTCTAAGTGGCTCTGTCTGACGCGAGTAGCGTCCATCGATAGGCGAAACCGCCAAAAGTGAATGATTGTCCATTTATTCGTATTTAAAATCCTGCGACAAATATAATATATATTGTAAAAAACTGAAAAATAATTATCTTTGCGCGATTCGTTAAAAAACCAAAATATTATAATAATGAAGAATTTCTTTTTAAAATTGACTTTTGCTGCTTCTATGCTCGCAATGTTTGTTCTTACAGCTTGTGAGCCTAGGAACAACAAGAGTTTTGACATCTCTGTGAAAGAGGTGGGTCCTGAGTATGTAGAAGTATTGGTCAGAGGTGGAGATGTAGTCCGCATGGCCTATATGATCGATACTAAGCAGCAGTTGATGAACAGCCCTCATCAACTTTTCAAGAATGGTACTGAAGTTACCGTTCCTGGCGGTGAAGTGTTGAGAATCTCCTCTGGTATCAAGGAGAATACAACTCATTATCTCTATGCAGTAGCTGCTTTGAGTGACACAGAGTTCTCAGAGATTCTTACTGTTCCTTTTACAACAACCGAGTATTCTCTTTCTGAACTTGTTACAGTGGTTGATCAGTACTATGATGGATATAAGGTGCGTCTGACTCTTCCTAAGGAGACAAAGGACAACGGCAACGCTATCCGCTACAACCAGTGCTGTATCATGATGTACAACTACATGATGCAGACCGGTGGCAACGATTACAGCTCATTGCTTTATAACGGTCAGGCATTTACGACAGAGGATAAGACTGTTGTGTATTCTGAGGATACAAACTGGTATGAGACAGGTGATGACTCTGATGGAAATGGCGAAATCGACTGGGATACAAAGTGGAACCCTATTTCTCCAGGTGAGCCTATCGTATTCGTAGCAGGTGAGTTCTCTTGGATGGAGGATACAAAGGAGTATGAGAATGAATTCTTCATGTTCCCTGGCGGATGGCCAAACGGCTACTATCTCCCTATGATCAACACTGACTATTACAAGAATGGTGGAAGATCACAGAGCAGCATGGGTGTAGTTGATTGGGGCTTTACACATCCTATGGACCAGTATTGGACTGGCGCATTCCAGCGCAAGCACTTCCTCATCAAGCAGCCTGAGGTGCTCGAGGCTTCTGTGGATGTGCAGTGTGTAGATGCTTCTCCAATCAATCTTACATTGGAGTTCTATCCTGAGGAAGGTGTAGAACAGTATGCTTTCGGTGTATTCGATGACAATACATATCAGAACCAGATTCTTCCATTGTTGAATGGAAATCCTGAGTATATGCAGTGGGCAGTTACTTCATATTTCGCAGCATATACTTTCGGAACAAAGGTTGCTTCAGGTCCTGTTCGTGCAGACCTCACAACATTCTACTATCAGGAGGCTATCAAGGAGGATACCAAGTATCATGTGTTCGTGACTGCAATGGGTAACCAGGCAGGTACTGCACAGAGCTTCCGTCAGTACACTTTCAGCACAACTTCAAAGGTTCTTGATGAGCCTGTTATCGAGGTTAAGCCAGTTATGGATGAGACAACTCCATTCAGAGCTGCATTCAACATCAAGTGTACAACATACCAGGATAACCCTGTAGTTCAGGCATATTATGCTGCCAACTATGTAAGAGACTGGGAACTTGCACTCAACGGTGGTGCTACATATTTCAGCCTTCTTAACGGCAACAACCAGTTCAGCTCTACTGACCTTGAGAAGATCAACTCAGAGGAGGGTCTTACTACATACATCTCTTCAATCGACGGTGAGGCTACAAGATTTGCTGTTCTCGGTTATAACTCAGAGTTCACACCTAACGATGTTACAACATTCCAGTATGTTGAGGATTGCCCTGCAATTGCTACAGTGACAACTCCATACTATTCTGATTTTTATGCTGAGGAACTTCCTTGGATCAGCCCAAGAGAGTTCGAGCCATTTCTCGGTGAGTGGACTGCAACTGCAACTCTCATGAACAGCAGTACAGAGACTAGATTTGTTCACAAGTCAAAGGTTACTCTTGCTGACAACCTTGATAACTATCCTTCTACACTCCCTGCTGAGGTATACGAACTTTATGAGGAAGTAGGAGGAAAGGAGAAGGACGAGGTTGATGCATTCTATGCAGAGTTCAAGGAGCTCGCAGAGGTATATGCAGAGAAGAGACTTGCTAACATGAACAGAATCCTCGGAACAGGATGGCTTGACGACGACTCTTACGACCGTCTCACACTCCGCACACCTTATGACCTCTTCATCGCCAAGGACTACAGTTCTGTGGATGTATCTTCAATCTACAACGACTTCGGTCCTAAGTGGTATCTTGAGGCTTATGAGGATCCTGAGACATATGAGGTTCTCTTCCGCATCCCTGTTGACCAGAACCTTCTTCCGCCTGCAGCAGCATGGTCAGTTCCGTTCTATATGGCAGCTTTGGATCCAGGCACATATCAGGCATTCACAGCTCCTCAGGTGGCAGGCGAACTCTTCTTCCCTGTTGAGTACGACGAGGAGAACGATGTAGTGACAATCAAGCCGTTTGTATACAACGATGTGAATTACTATCCTAACATCCTTGGTTACGACACATCATCAGGCGGATCTATCCTTGAGAACCCTGTTGTTTCTGAGATCGTTCTCACAAGAGGTTGGACTGAGCCTGAGACTGCAGCTGTCAAGAGCTCTGCTCGTGCTGCTGGAAATGCTCCAGTTCGCGCAAATCTCCCTAAGGGTGTCTACAAGAAGATGACTGAGTTGAAGCCTGCTGCTGAGCTCAAGACTATTGAGGTTGAGTTGATCTCTGGTGATCAGTTCAAGGAGAGAGCAGATAAGTTGGTTGAGAGATTCTTAAATCAGACAAGATAATGAGAAATATTTTTAAAATCGCGTCACTGCTCTTTGCAGCAGTGATGCTTTTCGCTTGCGAGAAGCCAGGTCCTGATACTGAGACCGCAGAATTGAGAATTGTCAGTGACAAGGATGTAATCCAGGCTAATGGAACTGATGCTGCAACCTTGAAGGTCATGCATGGTGACAAGGATGTGACTGCAGAGTCTCAGATTTTCGATGCGGAAGATAATCTTCTTACTCTTGTGGACGGTAAGTTTACAGCTTCAGAGGTTGGAGAGTATAAGTTCTATGCAAACTATGGAACATTGACAACCTTCAACAAGAGTGCTGATGATAATGGTCTGTTTACAATCAAATCCATCAATGTTGCAGTTCCTGCAGCTGCAGTGGACCCAGAGCCAGCTAACACTTCATTTGTTCATCGCGCATTCCTTACTCAGTACACAGGTACAGGTTGTGGATATTGCCCATACATGATCTATCAGCTCAGACAGCTCATGAATGATGAGGAGAAGACAATCCCTAACAAGGCTGTGCTTGCTGCCGCGCATTCAGGATACAACCAGGCGGACCCTGCTGCAATCAATGCACCTCAGGCTCCAGGTGGATCATATCCTTTCCTTCAGGTGGACCTTGTGAACGGTTATACTCACAATACAGGTATCAACGCTCTTTACTCTCTTATCAACAACAGTATTGCATCTTCTGCTGCAGCTGGTATCTCTGTTTCTCCAGTATATTATGAGAACGAGAAGACGCTTGTTGTTAAGGTGGCTGTGAAGGCTGCTGTTGATGGTATCTTCAACGTTGGTGCATGGCTTCTTGAGGATGGTATCTATGGCCAGCAGAGTGACTATGACAACGTTGGTGACGATTCATATGATACTCATGAGAACTGCGTACGTATTGCAGATTCGAGCTACAAGGGAACATTCTTCGGCCATCTTCTTGGTGAGATCAAGGCTGGTGAGGTTGCTGAGAAGACTTTTGTGATGAATATCAAGAACAAGTGGAAGGTTGAGAACATGCACCTTGCAGTGTTTGCTTCTCAGGGTGTTCCTCAGGGTTCAAAGATTGCCTACACAGTTTGCAACGCAGTTGACGTTCCAATCGACGCGCCTACATCATTTGAATACGTGAAATAATGCTTGTGGTTCTTGAAGGCCTGGACGGGGCTGGCAAGTCCACACAGGTAAAAAAACTAAGGACATATCTGGAGAGCCTCTATGGCTCTCTGGAATATGTCCATTTTCCGCGTTATGACGCCCCTGTTTACGGCGACCTGATCAGCCGTTTCCTCAGAGGTGACTTCGGTTCGAATGAAGCTGTCCACCCTCAGCTGGTGGCACTTCTGTTTGCGGAAGACCGTCATGGCGCAGCGCCGGCAATGAAGGAGACTCTTGACAGAGGTGGCGTGATCTTGCTGGACAGATATGTGTATTCCAATATTGCCTATCAGTGTGCAAAGCTGAAGGATGATAATGAGGCTGAGGCGCTGCGAGATTGGATATTCAATACAGAATATGGCGATTTCGCTCTCCCTAAGCCGGACCTTAACATCTTCCTTGATGTTCCTATCAGCTTTGTGGAGTCAAAACTTAAGGCGAATCGTGCCGGAGACGACCGAGATTATCTCGCCGGAGGTCAGGATATTCACGAGGCAGATATGGAATTCCAGAAAAGGGTAAGGGCGATCTACCAGCGTCAGTGTGAGTTGGATCCTAAGTTCATAAGGATTGACTGTTCTGATGAGTATGGCATGATGCTCCCTCCGGGCGCAATCTTTGACAAGGTAAAAGCCGTCGTTGATTCGGCCTTAAGATAATTTGAAATGAAGTATCTCTATTTGAGACTGAAACGATTCTGCGGCTTTGTCGCAGGATTCGTTTTCTTTATAGCCGGCATCTTCAAACTGCTGGATCCTGTCGGAGCAGGACTCGTGATGAAGGAATATTTGGATTTCTTTCATCTCGGATTCATGTCCGTGTTGGCTAAGCCTCTGGCTGTGGCTTTGGCTTTTCTGGAGACTGTGGTCGGAGCTGCCCTCGTCACAGGCGTATTCAGACGCCTGTCTGCCATCACGGCCATTGCTTTTCAGGCGTTCTTCACCTTCGTCACATTGATTCTTGTGATCTTCAATCCTGAGATGGACTGCGGCTGTTTTGGAGAAGTCATACATCTTTCGCATCTGCAGACCTTCCTCAAGAATATCCTTCTGCTCTCACTCCTTTTATTGTATGCCCTTCCTCTTCGCCATTTGGGTTTTCCAAAGAAACTCAAGTATGTTTCATTCGGAGTAGTGGTGATGTCAGTTGCAGCGTTTGCCATATATTCATGGGTCAGAGTTCCCCTGATTGATTATACGGATTTCAAGCCGGCTTCAGCCCTTAAGGCAGGAAGTGCATTCAGCGTGACAACCGAGGATATGTTCGAGGCCGTCTTCGTATATGAGAAGGATGGGGAATCACAGGAGTTCACTCTTGAGAACTTGCCAGATTCCACATGGTCATTTGTGGAAGCAAGGACAGTCGCCAAGGAGGGACTCAACGGTAATTCCGCAGATCTTTCGTTCTATGATGCTTCCGGGGTATATCATGATACTCTTGCAGTCAAAGGTAAAGTCATGGTGATATCTGTATATAATCCTAAGATGAAGACAAAGTGGAAAACAACAGCCTCTTTCATTTCAAGAGTAGAGGAAGCTGGATTTCGTCCTTTGCTGCTTGTGTCTGCATCTGCCGAGCAGATGGAATCCGTGTTCCAGAAGAATCCTGACCTGGCTGAAACCCTCAGTAACGTTATGTATTATTCCGACTATAAGACCCTGATTGCCATGAATCGCTCGAATGGTGGAGTAACCTACTTCAGTGATGGCTACCTTGTGCGTAAATGGGCTTGTGGAGATTCTCCGGATATGGCGGAACTGAGCGATATATATGTGGGAGATGACACGGAGGTGATCATAGAGTCGGATTCCCGAGGCCGTCTTGCTTTTCAGGGATTCATGCTGTATGTGTTTGCAATCATGCTTCTT
The DNA here is from genome assembly GCA_045612265.1 of Candidatus Cryptobacteroides sp. Classification (GTDB taxonomy): domain Bacteria; phylum Bacteroidota; class Bacteroidia; order Bacteroidales; family UBA932; genus Cryptobacteroides. The sequence goes on along the minus strand of JAZKYT010000010.1, from coordinate 102,255 downwards.
TTATGATAGATACGAATAGACATATCCAGATCATGGGAATCATCAATCTGACTGATGATTCCTATTTTGCTGATAGCAGGTGTACTGATGTTACTTCCGCTTTGGGCAGAGTCGCCCAACTGCTGTCAGAAGGAGCTGATATTATAGATGTAGGAGCATGTTCCACACGTCCTGGTGCTGAGCCGCTTGGTGCTGATATCGAATGGAATCGTCTGGAGCCTTTCCTGAGGGCTGTGGTCAAGGAATTTCCGGGAATCAGATTGTCTATTGATACTTATTGGGCGTCAGTGATCAGCAGAGCTTACTCCCTGATAGGTGAGTTCATCGTGAATGATATTTCCGCAGGAGAGGCAGACCCAGAAATGCTTCCGACCGTCGGCCGTCTGAAGCTCCCATACATAGCAATGCACATGAGGGGAGACTCAATGACGATGCAGTCGCTGACCGGTTATGATAATGTGACTGAAGAAGTTGTCGAGTACTTCAAGGCCTTTTCACTCAAGGCTGCAGAATATGGCATACAGAGCTGGATTCTGGATCCTGGCTTCGGGTTTGCAAAGACAGTGGAACAGAACTATCAGTTGTTGAAGGAACTTGGCCAGTTCCGGTCTGTGAGTTGTGCGGATGGAAGCACGCCTCGTCTTCTTGTCGGCGTCTCCCGAAAGAGTATGATATATAAAAAGTTTTCTATATCTCCGGAAGAAGCTTTGCCTGCGACACAGGTCCTGCATTACAGGGCACTGCTCTCAGGAGCCGATATTCTCAGGGTTCATGATGTGGCTGAGGCTTGTCAGACAGTTGAGCTTTATCGTATTTTTGAAGCTAAAAATTGTAGGTGAATATATTATTGATTATTTTTGCCGTTAAAGCACCCGATTCGGGTGTGTGTTTGACTAATAACAAAAACAATATGAGAACTTTTCTTTTGAGCATTGCGCTCTTTATCTCTGCTATCGCTGCAGCACAGGTCCCTTCAGTAACCATCGAGAACGCAAAGGGTGAAGCATTTGAGACAAAGTCCCTTCTTGAAGAAGGAACTCCGATGATCATATCTTTCTGGTCAACTTCATGCAAGCCATGTATCCGTGAGCTTGATGCAGTTTACGATGCCCTTCCTGATTGGTTGGAAGAGGCAAAGTTCCGCGTTGTAGCTGTTTCAACTGATGACAGCCGTCTTTTGGCAAAGGCAAAGTCTTTTGCAGAAGGTCGTGGTTGGGGTGAAGACTTCACTCTTCTTTTCGACAAGAACCAGGACTTCATGAGAGCGATGAACGTGTCAGTCGTTCCTCATGTATTTGTTGTGGATGCAAAGGGTAAGGTTGTATATTCACACACTTCATATGTTCCGGGCAATGAGCTCGAACTTTTCGAGGCAATCAAGAAATCGCTTAAGTAGCAACTGAAATACCTACGATGAAAAATACTATTCTATATCTTTTGCTTTGTCTTGTTGCGCTTCCGTCAGCATTCGCTCAGGAAGATGCAAAGAAGAAGGATTGGGGATATGTGACAGGAAGTCTGGAGTCCAACAATCATGTCTATGTAGAGGACGTTGCGAATAATTTTTATCCTTCGACTCATCCGCAGCTCAGGGATGGAAACGTCTTCGCATCGAATGACTATCTCAAGCTGGATTATTACAAGGGCTCCCTTTCTGCAGGAATGCAGCTCGAGGGATACCTTCCGTCACTTGTCGGTTATCCTGTTTCTGAGAGTTCACTTGCACTCAGCAATCTTTATGTGACATGGCGCGAGAAATCGTATTCGGTTACTGCCGGTACATTCTACGAGCAGCTCGGAAGCGGATTGCTTTTCAGAAGCTGGGAGGACAGAATGCTCGGTCTCAACAATGCGATGCTTGGTGCGCGTGCGACATATAATTTCCAGGACAAGTTGGCGCTGAGAGCCTTCTGGGGTATTCCCCGTCTTGGAAAGTTGTCTGATGGAGCAGCGTTCACCTATACTCCTAAGTTCTTCGGATTAGGACTCACTGATGTCAACGTTGCGGCTGCAGACCTTAGCCTCTCGCTCTCGAATATTTTCGGATGGGATGCGATGACCCTCGCACTTGAAGGCTCTGTGATGAACAAGCATGAAGCGATGGATGATTATTTTGCACTGGCAGGTTGCAAGACAAACAACGTGGGTTGGTCCGGCCGTGTCAACTTTGATATGAACGGTTTCTTTGCAAAGGGTGAGTACGTGGATGCTGGTCAGCAGATCGTGAATGTCAATGCTGTTTCCATGGGAAGAAAGGCTGAAAAGGGTAACGCACAGCTCATTGAATTCGGATATAACGGTAGAGGTCTCGGAGTTACATTGACTGGACGTAGAATGGACAGAATGAACCAGAAGATCTATGCGTATGATGGTGCACACCTTGGCTATGCTTCGACAGCTAACATGCTCTCATACCGCCCTGCAATGTGTACTCAGTATACTTATATGCTCACAACCCTCAATCCATATAGCTGCGAGGTCGGCGACAAGGTGGTAAGAGCAGGTGAGATCGGTGGACAGATTGACGCGTTCTATAATTTCAGAAGAGGTACCAAGATCGGTGGCAAGAGAGGTATGAAGGTTCACGCGAACTTCTCGACCTATTATGGTCTTGACGAATCAGGCCGTGCAAATGGAAAGGATTTCCTCTTCCGTGATTTCAGCTTTGACGTCGAGAAGCAGTGGACAAAGAAGTTCAAGTCAATGCTCTTATATTCGATGCAGGATAACAACAACAGAGAAGCAGCATCGCATATCGTAGTTGCTGATCTTCTTTATAAATGGACACCAACCATCTCGACAAGAATGGAGTTGCAGTATCTTGCAACGAAGTCTTTTGAAGGTGATTGGATGGCTGGACTCCTCGAGTTCAATCTTGCACCACATTGGAGTGTGTTCGGAAGTGATATGTGGAATCACGGCTCAACTAAGCTGCATTACTATAATGCTGGTTTGAGCTATACCATTGAACATTTGAGAGTGTCTGCGGGCTATGGCCGCTACAAGGCAGGTTTCATCTGCTCAGGTGGTGTCTGCCGTGAGATTCCTGCATACACAGGTGCAAACCTTACTCTCACAGCATCATTCTAACAGACAGCTATTTCAAGTAGCATATACTCTCCGGCCCTTCATTGAAAAGGAGGTCCATGATGGAGAGATCCGATTGAAAGCCGTGCTTTTGGGCAAAGACCTGGAAGTACGGCTTTTTTATGTTCAGGTCCTCGAGGATACTATTGTCCCTTTTGGGATGTATCGTGTTCCTGAGGTCATTACAGATGGTAATCAGGCCATCTGATGACTGAATCTGGCCGTTATGTGAATATTCTTCAGTTGTGTGGAGGTCGATCGCCAGCCCGGTCTTTTCGATGAAAAATCTTATGATGGCCATGTTGAGATCGAACAGCTTTTCCGGCTGACTGTCAAGGATGGTGAACAGCTCATCCTGATAGTATTCGAAATATGCGGAGGTTCGATATGCAGAGATAATAGCCCTTTTATGCTGTAGAAGCCATGGCTTTGACCAGTCAATCCTGATTTCCGAAATCGGCTGCTTGTGCGTGCCTCCCTCGTGGAGAATCGGAACCTGCAGAGATTGTACGCCGTCTGCTCCATAGAAGTAGCAGCGGTTACGATAGGACTGCTTCTGGAAGTTTTCGCAGGCTTCAATATATATGACCGCCGGGGTCAGTGCCGGAGCTACTGCCTGACGTTCCTGGTTGCCATCAGCCTGCGTGCGGCGCAAAACCAGACCGCCCATCTCCTGTGCCATGGCGGCGAAGTATGAGACGGGCGGAAAGTATGCTGTTGAAAGGAGCTTCGGCATTAGTCGATGCCGCCTTTTGAGTCGCGGTCAGCGCCTCTGATGATTCCTCTCTTTGAATTTCTGATGAACTCGATGATGTTGTCGCGCTCTTCTGATTGTGGGAATCCGATTTCAATCTTTGCAAGGGCATCTGAGAAGTTGTTGCCGCTGTTGTAGATGATATCGTACATATCCTTGATGTTGCGGATCTGGTCTGAGGTGAAGCCTCTTCTGCGGAGTCCCACGATGTTCACGCCTGCATATGAAAGAGGATCGCGGCCACAGAGAACATATGGCGGAACGTCCTTGTTGATCTTGCAACCACCGCCAACGAAAGCGTGCTTACCGATCTTTGAGAACTGGTGTGCCACTGTACTTCCTCCGATTGTTGCCCAGTCGTCAACATCTGTTTCACCTGCGATGCCGACATAGCTCACGAGGATGCAGTGATTTCCTACTGTACAGTCGTGTGCCACATGAGTATATGACATGAGAAGAACGTTGTTGCCGATCTTGGTCACGCCTCTGCCGCTGGCTTTCGTACCACGGTTGATTGTTGCGCACTCACGGATGTTTACGTTGTCGCCGATCTCTACATAAGTGATCTCGCCGTCAAACTTGAGGTCCTGAGGTACTGCACCGATCACTGCTCCCGGGAACACACAGCAGTTCTTTCCCATTTTAACGTAGTTGAAGATGGTTGCGTGAGGGAGAATCTTTGTGCCGTCTCCGATTTCCACGTGCTCTTCAATATATGCGTATGGTCCTACCTCCACATTCTCGCCGAGCTTAGCGTTCGGGTGTACTGTCGCCAGTGGGTGAATATTTGCCATTTTATATCTTTTTTAATTGTTTTTCGATCTTACTACCTTGGCTATGGCAGTGTTGATGCCATGTCCTGCCTTTTCTGCTGTTACCTTCGCCTTCAGGAATCCTCCGCAAAGTCTGAGGTCACCGATCAGGTCGAGCATCTTATGTCTTGCACACTCGTTAGGAAAACGGAGTGTAAGGTTGCTCAGGTATCCATCTTCGCGCACCTGAAGTGCTGGTACATTGAAGAGCTGTGACATTCTGTTTACCTGCTCCTCTGTCACAGGGTGCTCCACAATCACGATTGCGTTGTCCACATCTCCACCCTTGACAAGGTTGTTGTTGAAAAGGAACTCAATCTCGTGGAAGAAAACAAATGTCCTGCAGACTCCCAGTTCTTCGGCATATACGACAGAATCGTTCCACTGTGCGGTCTGCACGCCGAGAACTCTTGAGTTGAAATCCACCTTTATGTCGTATGAGAACTCCTCAGCAGGCTCAATGCGTACCACCGAACCGGTCTGGTCGTTCCTGATTTCTATAGTTTCCTTTATCTCAATGTATTTGCGCGGCTCATCCTGCTGCTGGAATCCATCTGCCCATATCGCATCGATATATGGTTTTGCACTTCCGTCCAGGATTGGAACTTCCACGTTGTCAATGTCAATGAGTGCATTATCAACCCCCATGCCAGTGAGAGCTGAAAGAACGTGCTCAATTGTGGATACTGAAGCAACGCCGCATGAAATAGTGGTGCTTCTGGCGGTGTTTGATACATTTTCCGCCAAAGCATCGATATATGAATCCTCGCTGAGGTCTGTTCTTCTGAAACGGATACCTGTGTCCACAGGTGCCGGATTGATTGTCATCTTCGCCACTCTTCCTGTATGAAGTCCCTTCCCTTCAAACGAATAGCTCTTTTTTAGAGTCTGTTGCAGTTGCATTTCCTTTTCTTACCTAAATTCCAACAAATTAGCCTGCAAAGATAACAAATATCTGATGATTATCCAATCTTTTCTACTTCACGCCGTTTCTCTTGAATACGGCGTATGCACGGAAGTAATCCTTGTAAGGAATAGCTGGAGTTCCCATGAACACTTTGCCGCTCTCCTTGATGGTTCCAAGGATTCCGGACTGGCCTGCAAGGGTGGTGTTGTCTGCAACTGTGATGTGTCCTGCAACTCCTGACTGTCCTCCGAAGATGCAGTGTTCTCCCACCTTGGCTGAGCCGGCGATTCCGGTCTGCGCAGCCATTACTGTGTTGGCTCCCAACTCGACATTATGGGCGATTGCGCAGAGATTGTCAATCTTGCATCCTTTGTGTACGATGGTTGAACCCATCTGGGACTTGTCCACGCACGCGCACGCTCCGATCTCGACGTCGTCCTCGATGATGACATTTCCTGTGTGCTCGATCTTCTTCCATGTGTTGTCCTCAAGCGGAGCGAAGCCGAATCCGTCTGCTCCGATGACTGAATTTGAATGGAGGATGACGCGGTCTCCGATCACCATGCCGGGATATATCTTCACGCCAGGATAGATTATGCAGTTGGATCCGATCTTTACATTGTCTCCGATGAACACCTGCTCGTAGATCTTAGTGTAGTCGCCGACTACAGCCTTGCGTCCGATGTATGAGAAATCGCCCACATATACCTTCTTTCCGAGCTTCGCGCTCCAACGGATTCTGCTTCTGCAGCCCCTGTATCTCCTGTACGAACGCTTCATTGCTGTGACATGCTCAAGAAGGGCTGCGACTGCTGTATATGAGTTTTCTACTCGGATAAGAGTTGCCGATACCGGCTGTGCTGGCTCGAAAGTGTTGTTGACAATGATTATATCTGCCTGGCATTCATATACATAATGCTCATATTTCGGGTTTGCAAAGAAGCAGATTGTTCCGGGTTTTCCACTTTCGATTCGTGCGAAGGAAGTGACGGTTGCCTCAGGGTTTCCGTCCACTGTTCCGCCAAGTATTTCGGCTATCTCTTTAGCTTTGAATTTCATGTTATTGCAGGTGCAGTTTAATTTGTTTATTCTGATTTTATTCGTACATTTGCACCGTGAGAATGATCAGGGGGCAGATAGCCCCCTTTATTTATGCATAAACACGAAGTCAAATGAACGTTTCAGAGATTAAAGATGCGCTCCAGAGTGAATTGGTTGCACGTGGATGCTTCCTTGTTGATGTTACTGTCAGCAAAGATAATGATATTGTTGTAACAATCGAATCCGAAGAGGGAAAAATTGAGTTGGATGACTGTGTGGCTCTCAGCCGCTATTTCGAGACTCAGTTCGACCGCGAGAAGGAGGATTATGCCCTTACAATGACTTCTGCTGGTCTTGACCAGCCGTTCAAGGTGTTCAAGCAGTTCGCAAAGGCTGTAGGAACAAAGGTTGAGGTTCAGCTCAAGGGTGGCAAGAAGATGGTTGCTCTTCTTGAAGCAGCAGACGAGGAGAGTGTGACGCTGAAATATTCAGTAAAGGAAGCCGTTGAAGGCAAGAAGAAAAAGGAACTCGTGGAGCATGTTGACCGCTTCACTATGGATCAGGTGAACACAGTTCGCCCTTTCATCGAATTTAATTAATAAAAATATAAAACAGAAAATGGAAAAGATTGAACTTAAAGACGCTTTTGCCGAGTTCAAGAACCAGAAGAACATCGACAGAGCAACAATGATGGGTGTGCTTGAGGACGTTTTCAGAACTCAGATCACTAAGACTTACGGATCAGCTGACAACTTCGATATCATCGTGAACGTTGACAAGGGTGACTGTGAGATCTACTGGAACAGAGAGGTGGTTGAGGAAGTTGAGGACCCTAACACTCAGATCGCTCTTGAGGATCTTGATGATGATGATTACGAGATCGGCGAGACTTATGCAAAGAAGATCGAGCTCAAGGATTTCGGTCGTCGTGGTATCCTCAATATCCGTCAGAATCTTCAGGGTCGCATCATGGACATCGAGAAGGCAAACCTCTACAACAAGTATGTGAACAAGATCGGTGAGATCTTCACAGGTGAGGTTTACCAGACATGGGCAAAGGAGGTTCTTATCCTTGACGAGGATGGAAACGAGCTCAGACTTCCTAAGTTCGAGCAGATTCCTGGTGAGCACTTCAAGAAGAACGATACAGTTCGCGCCATCATCAAGAGCGTGGAGATGAAGAACAACACAACTCCATATATCGTTCTTTCAAGAACTTCTCCTGAGTTCCTTGAGAAGCTCTTCGAGCAGGAGGTTCCTGAGATCTACGACGGTCTCATTACCATCAAGAAGGTGGTTCGTGTACCAGGTGAGCGTGCTAAGGTTGCAGTGGAGTCTTATGACGAGAGAATCGATCCTATCGGAGCATGTATCGGTGTGAAGGGTTCACGTATCATCGGAATCGTTCGTGAGCTCCGTAATGAGAATATCGATGTCCTTCAGTGGACAAACAATACTCAGCTCCTCATCCAGAGAGCACTCAATCCTGCAAAGATTTCTTCTATCGTTCTTGGAGGCGAGGAAGACAAGATCAAGGTATACATGCTTCCTGACGAGGTTAAGAAGGGTATCGGTAAGGGTGGTTGCAACATCCGTCTCGCCGGTATGCTTGTTGGCAAGGAGATTGAGGTTTGGAGAGAACTTTCTACAGATGTTTCGGATGATGCAGAAGAGGATGTGCTCCTCAGCGAGTTCGATGACGTTATCGAGGGATGGATTCTTGAGAAGCTTCAGAGCATCGGTTGCGACACTGCGAAGAGTGTTCTTGCTCTTTCAGCAGAGGATATCGCAAAGAGAGCTGACCTTGAGGACGAGACCGTAGAGGAGATCCTTGATATCCTCCGTGCGGAGTTTGAAGATGACGAAGAATAAGAATTAAAACAGGGGTAATTTATATGGCAGAAATAAGACTTAATAAACTTACAAAGCAGTTCAGTATCGGACTTGCCAGACTCGTTGAGTTCCTCAATGAGAAGGGAGCCAATGTGGAAATGAATCCGAATGCAAAGATTTCGGACGAGTATCTTCCGGCTATCGAGGCTAAGTTCGGTGAGGACCTGAAACTTAAGAAGGACTCGGAGAAGGTGACCATCAAGCTTAAGGAGATTATCGAGATGGGATCCAAGAAGAAGGCGAGTCATGAAGAGGAGGTGCCTGAGAGAGAAGTTGTGATCAAGACCAATGTCTTGAATGCAGATGCTCCTAAGGTGCAGCCTGCCCAAGAAACTATAGCGGAGCCAGTTGCTCAGACTGCTCCAGTTGTCGAGAAACCTGTTGTGGCTGAGCCTGCACCTGTTGCTGGCCCTAAGGTTGTTGACAAGATCGACCTTTCTCAGTTTGAGAAGAAGCCTGCAAAGGCTGAAGCACCAGTTGAACCAGTAGTGGCTCCTAAGCCAGAGCCTGCACCAGTGGCAGAGCCGGTTGCCGCCCCAACCCCAGCGGTAGAACCAGCTAAACCAGTTGTGGAGGAGACTCCAGTCAAGACAGAACCACGTGAGGTGAAAGTTCAGGTGGAGAAACTTGCTGGTCCTAAGGTTGTTGACAAGATCGATCTTTCTCAGTTCGACAAGAAAAAGAAGAAAAAGAAGAGAGAGAGAATCGAGAAGGGTGGCAGCCAGAAGGTGGACGTTACCAAGGTTGAGGCCGTGAACAACGTCAAGAAGAACAATAACAATAATAATAACAAGGGCGGCAACAATGCTGATCCTCATGCTGCAAAGAACAACAAGAAGAACCGTCGCGACAAGGGCGGTGACAAGTTCAAGCCTGCAATGACAGAGGCAGAGCAGGAGGAGATGCAGAGAGAGATCCAGAAGCAGATCAAGGAGACTTACGCTCGTATGAACGAGGGTAAGAAGGGTAACTTCGGAGCAAAGCACAGAAAGGAGAAGAGAGAGCTTGCATCACAGAGAATGCAGGAGGAGATGGAGATGCAGGAACTTGAGCAGAAGGTTCTCAAGGTGACCGAGTTCGTGACTGTAAACGACCTCGCGACCCTTATGAACAACACTCCTGTGACAAAGGTTATCGGTGCCTGCATGAGCCTTGGTATGATGGTGTCCATCAACCAGCGTCTCGACGCTGAGACTCTCGTGCTTGTTGCTGAGGAGTTCGGTTATGAAGTTGAGTTCGTGACAGCAAACCTTACCGATGCGATTGCGCAGGGTGAGGCTGAGGATACAGAGGCGGACCTCGTGTCAAGACCTCCTGTGATCACTGTGATGGGTCACGTTGACCACGGTAAGACTTCGCTTCTCGACCACATCCGTAACGCGAATGTGATCGCAGGTGAGGCCGGTGGTATCACCCAGCACATCGGTGCATATCACGTTGAGCTTGCTGACGGTCAGAAGATCACCTTCCTTGATACTCCAGGTCACGAGGCCTTTACAGCGATGCGTGCCCGTGGTGCTAAGATGACAGACGTTGCTATCATCATCGTTGCTGCCGACGACTGCATCATGCCTCAGACAGTCGAGGCAATCAACCATGCTCAGGCTGCAGGTGTGCCTATGGTGTTCGCAATCAACAAGATCGATAAGGCTGGAGCTAATCCGGAGAAGATCCGTGAGCAGCTTTCAAATATGAATATCCTCGTTGAGGATTGGGGCGGTAAGTTCCAGTGTCAGGAGATTTCTGCAAAGAAGGGTATCAATGTAGATCAGCTTCTTGACAAAGTGCTTCTCGAGGCGGAGATGCTTGACCTCAAGGCGAACCCTAACCGTCGTGCATCAGGTGCCGTGATCGAGTCTTCACTCGACAAGGGTCGTGGATATCTTGCCACTGTCCTCGTTCAGAACGGTACAATGAGAGTGGGTGATGTCATGCTTTCAGGTAGCTTCACAGGTAAGGTGAAGGCTATGTACAATGAGCGTGGTCAGAAGGTGACTGAGGCAGGTCCTTCAACTCCGGTTTCTGTTCTCGGTCTTAACGGTGCTCCTACTGCTGGTGAGACATTCAATATCATGGCTGATGAGAAGGAGGCTAAGGATATCGCGAACAAGCGTGAGCAGCTCATCCGTATCCAGGGCATCAAGACTCAGAAGCATATGACACTCGAGGAGATCGGCCGTCGTATCGCAATCGGAAACTTCAAGGAACTCAACGTTATCGTCAAGGGAGACGTGGACGGTTCAGTGGAGGCCCTCTCAGACTCAATCATCAAGCTCTCTACAGAGGAGGTTCGCGTGAATGTTATCCACAAGGCTGTGGGTGCGATCTCAGAGTCAGATATCCTCTTGGCTGCAGCTTCGGATGCAATCATCATCGGTTTCCAGGTTCGTCCTATGCCGTCTGCGCGTAAGCTTGCAGAGAAGGAGGAGATTGAAATCCGTCTCTACTCAGTCATCTATGACTGTATCAACGAGCTCAAGAGCGGTATCGAGGGTATGCTTGAACCTGAGCAGAAGGAGGTTGTCACTGCAACTGCCGAGGTTCAGGAGACATTCAAGATCTCTAAGGTCGGTACCATCGCAGGATGTATCGTACGTGAGGGTAAGCTCCAGAGAACTGCGAAGGTGCGCGTGATCCGCGATGGTATCGTGGTCTACACCGGTGAGCTTGGTTCACTCAAGAGATTCAAGGATGATGTCAAGGAGGTACACATGGGTAACGACTGTGGTCTTAACATCAAAGGCTACAACGACATCAAGATCGGTGACGTGGTCGAGGCATACACTATCGAGGAAATCAAGAGAACCCTCTAACCGAGGATTGCATACAGAGTATAGCGGGAATGTCAGGTGGCGTTCCCGCTATATATTATATATAAGGTATAAACGCGATTGAAGTTCGTAAGGAGGCTTTTTCTGAATTTTGTTACAAAATTATTACAGGAATATTGCAAAAATGCTACAAGAATATTAAATTTGTGTCTTCATCGCGTTTCGCAAAAAAAGTAATAATCAAAAATACAATAGATATGAAAATGCAAAATCAGGTAAAGAGCTTGTATCAGGCTCCTAAAGTTGAATTCATTGAGCTTTATTCAGAGGGCGTTCTGTGCGCAAGTGAGGAAAAGGAGCTCGAAGACCTCTTTGAACACATGGGTAAATGGGGAAACTAATAAACTAAAAATAATAACTTAAATTAAAAATTTATGAAAAAAGTGCTTATGTCATTGGCAGCCGTTGCAGCGGTATTCGCTGGTTGCCAGAAGCCGGAGCTCGAAGTTGCGCCGGTAGAAGTAATGGATTCATTCACTGCAACTGTAGAGAACTTTGACGCTACAAAGACAGCAATGGATGGAAATCATGTTGTATGGTCATCAGGTGACCAGCTCGCAATTTTCCAGGGTGCTGGTGTAGCAGATCTTTATGAGCTTGCAAACGGATATGAGGGATTGGCAAGTGGTGCCTTCACTCTCAAGGCTGGTATGGGTGATGATTTCTATGGTGGTATGGAAATGACTGACCCACGTAATGTTGCTTTCTATCCTTATGCTGAGGGTTTGGCAGCTTATTCAGAGGATGAGGCATGGGTTGTTTCAAATGTTACTCTTCCTGCTACTCAGGCTTACACTGAGAATAGCTTCGCTAACGGTGCATTCCCAATGGTAGCTGTAACTGAGTCTTTGGAGGATCACGTTTTGAGATTCAAGAACGTTCTTGGTGCTGTTAAGCTCCAGTTCACAGGTAAATCTGTTGTTAAGTCTGTTGCATTGAAGGGTAACAATAACGAGGTTCTCGCAGGTGCTGCAACTGTAACTGCTCACGATGGTTTTGAGACTCCATCTGTTGTGCTTGCTGAAGATGGTGCAACTGAGGTTGTTCTTGACTGTGGCGAGGGTGTTCAGCTTAGCGATGAGCCAACTGCTTTCGTACTTGCTGTTGCTCCAGTTGCATTCGAGAATGGTTTCACTGTAACAGTTACATATGCTGACGAGTCTACTTATACAGTTGAGGCTGCTGCAGCTAACGAGGTTCTCCGTTCAGGTGTTCTCGTTATGCCAGAGGTAAAGCTTCCTTCATTGACATTCGCTTATGAGGCTAGTATGACAGATGCTGACCTTAATGTAACTCTTGATGGCTATACAGGTTTCTACGGTATGTTCATGATGGAAGGCATGTGGGAGAATGTTCTCATGATGCTTGAGATGGGATACTTTGAGTTCTCACAGGTCCTTGGAGGTATGATGGGTTCAGAGTTGCCATGTTATCTCTACGAAGGTCAGACATACACAGGTAAGCTCACTGAGTTCGGTATTGCCCCTGAGTATTTTGAGTATGATATGTATAACTGGATCCAGCCAAATACTACTTATACACTGGGTATCGTTCCTGTTGTTGAGGGTAAGGAAGTATATACTCCAGCAGATGTTCAGTTGTTCACAGTGTCTACAAACAGCTTCAGCTATGGTGCAAACCTTGCTCTTCCTGCAGTAACTGTTGAAGAGGGTTATAATGAAACTCTCCTTACATTTGCTGGCTCTGAGGAGGTTACATATGTGAAGTATGAGATCTTCAAGGTTGAGGATGGTCAGGTTCTTCCTAAAGAAGATTGGATGACAGGTGAGCCTATCGAGTTCCCTACAGAGGACAACTACATTGATGCTGTTACTTATGAGGCAGAATACGATGCAGAGACTGGTTTCCAGATCTATGTAAGCAACGATTATGGCGTTGAGCCAGGTGCAGAGTATAAGCTTTGTGTAATGCTTGTAAATGCTGAGGGTAAGACATCTCTCCACGTAATGGATGTTAAGACTCTTGAAATTCCTTATAACAATGATCTCCAGGTTTCTTTCGCAGGTGCTCTCGAGTATGATGATCTTACTAACTCTGTTGACGCTGTTGTAAATGTTCCTGCAGAAGCAGTTAAGCTTTACTACACATTCATGAACACAAGATATTGGGATGCTAAGCAGATTTCTAGCGCAGTGGTAAGCATCTTAGACGGTTCAACTGGTTGGGAGTTTGTAGATTTGACAGACGCAACTCAGGTTGTTGACGGTCAGGTTCCATTCAACTTCGAAGTTGGTACTATGAATAAGTATGGTGCAGCTAAGGTTGGTGTTCATGTTGTAGCAGTTGATGCAAACGGCAAGGTAAGCCAGTATGTTACTTCAGAGCTTACTGTAGACAAGTACGTACCAGCTGAGTAAGTATATTCTATAAATGCATAATCGAAGTTGCCATGTTCATGCATGGCAACTTTTTTATGAAACTCTATTAAAGTTGGGGCATTCGTTGTATATTTGTATAAACTAAAATTAATATCAATGAAAAAAATAGCCGTTTTGTTGGCAGTGCTGGCAGCAAGTTTTGCCGGTTGCCAAAAACCAGTTCTTGAGGAGCCTGTGGAGGTAAATGACACTTTCACTGCTTCTGTTGAGGAGTTTGCTTCTCAGACAAAGACATCCATGAATTCAGACAAGCAGACACTTTGGTCTGCAGGTGATCGTCTTGCAATCTTCCGTGGTAAGTTTGAAGCTTGTGAATATCAGTTGGCAGATGAGTCGGCTGGTTCACAGTCAGGAACATTCAAGTATGTTTCAGGTGACAAGGTAACAGGTAATGAGGTTCCTTGCAATGTTGCATATTATCCTTATGCAGAAGGTCTTGCACTCTCAGCTGATCTCGAGATTTCAAATGTTGTTCTTCCTGAGACTCAGGTATATGCTGCTAACAGTTTTGCTAATGGCGCTTTCCCTATGGTAGCTGTTACTGAAAGTGTGAATAACCGCGCATTGAAGTTCAAGAACGTTGCAGGTGCAATGAATCTTCAGTTCAAGGGTACTCAGAAGGTGCTTTCAGTTAAGGTTGAGGGTAATGCAGGTGAGGCGCTTTCAGGTGCTGCAGTTGTGACTGCAGATGATACTCCTTCTGTAAAGATGCAGTCAGCTGAGCCTACAGCAGTTGTTCTTGACTGTGGTGAGGGCGTTCAGCTTTCAGAGACAGAGGCAACTTCATTCATTCTTGCCCTTCCTCCAGTTCAGTTCACTGAAGGTTTCACAGTGACAATTCTTGATGCAGACAATCTTGTTTACACAGTTGTCAATGAGGCAGAAAATGAGGTTCTTCGTTCAGGTATCCTCGTTATGCCGGAGTTGACTCTTGATGTGAAGGACGGTGTTCCTGTACCAGAACCAGAGCCAGAGCCAGTACTTTCGAACTGGTCTCTCCCAGGTGGATATAACGGCTGGAATACTTCGTCTTTCCTTATTGATGCAACTGACTACTTGGTTGCCAAGAATGTTAAGGTAATGGATGGCACTGAGCCAGGATTCAAGTTCCAGCATGCAGACTTCGGATGGAAGGGTGTTGCCGGTACTGGTCTTGCCGTTGGTGAGTGGCATAAGCTCAATGGTGATAATAATATTACCCTTTCTGGTGAGAATGTAGCATATGATGTATACATGACCTTGGATGGTTCACAGTTCCAGGCAGTTCTTGCTGGTAGCCCTGTTCCTGAGGCACCTGTTGTTGTTGCTGACTACTGGGCTCTTATCGGTTCATTTACTTCATGGGCAGATGAGATAGTACTTGCAGCTGAGGGTGAGTACCTTGTTGCCAAGGGTGTGACAATCTCTACAACTGATGACTTCAAGTTCCGCAAGAACGGTGACTGGAATGCTGGTCAGAGAATCGCCAAGGGTGGTCTTGCTGCAGCTAATACTGAGTATGATTTCGTTGATGCAGGATCTGGTAATATGAAGGTGAGCACAGCAGGAACATATGACGTTTACGTTAAGAATGACCTTTCAAAGGTATACTTCATGACAGATGGCAAGACTCCAGCACAGGCTTCTCAGCCAGAGGCTTCAAACTTCTATCGTTTCTATGTACAGAATAATGTAGGTTGGTCAACCCTCAATTTCTATGCTTGGGGTGGTTATTCTTCAGCAGGTTGGCCAGGAGACAAGATGACAGCTTCTGCGACTGTCGAAGGTTATGGCGAGTGCAAGTATATTGAGATCACTAAGGGTGTCAGCGTAGTGAACTTCATCGTAAACAATGGTTCTAAACAGACAAAAGACCTCAAGGTTAGCGGCAATTCTAACGTGAAGCAGCTTGCTAATGGTGACTACGTATATGTTCTCACAAGTGCTGATGTTCAATAAATAGAGATTCGTATAATACCAAGGGAGGCAGACTCGTTCGCAGTCTGCCTCCCTTTTGTATTCAAGATGATTTGTTGTGATTATATCTTGTTTTGATTGTCGTCAGAATTTTAGAATCTCCATCCAAAAGTGATTACAACTTTCCAGAAGCTGCGGTTATTGACGATTTCTGGGGCGTATTCAAGGATGTTTCCAGCCTCGTCTGTGTAGTCCTCATATGGCATGAAATATTCCTTCCCGAGGAAGCGGGTCTGGACTGCAGCGTCTGCGAAGAATGATCCTTTTGAGATGTAGCCGAGTCCGAACGATGCTGTCTGGGTCTTTTGCGGCTCAAGGCGGCTGCCCCATGAATCTCTGATCTCGCCTGATGTTATGAGGCTGTAGCCGGCGCGGAGTGCAAGCTCTGGGAGTGGTTTCACCTCAAGACCTGTGCGAAGCATGTGAGATACTCCAAATCTGTTGTTGATGTCTTTGTTCACCTCTGAGAAGTACTCGCGGTCTGCGTTGCTTGTGTCGTATCTCATGGTGCCGTAGTCGGCCATTTCATAGTCCACGCTGATCAGTCCAAGTGCACCGTATGTGTAGGCGAGACCAAAGTTAGCACGCATAGGGGAGCGGAATGAGTACTGAGCTGAACCATAAGGGCTGTAAGAACTGTATTTGCCAGTCGAGAACTCCGTCTTGCCATCCTGTGTCCATGTTTCATCCATTGTGAATGCTGTCGGTGTCTGGACTGCTGCGCCGATTCTCAATCCGTAGCCAGGTGTGACGATTATTCCGAACTTTCCATATACTCCTGATCCTTCTGCTGAATATCCGTAGTCATATCTCATGTTCTGGAAGTACATGCTCTCTCCATTGTCAAGTGCAATCTCGAAATCGTTCTGGTCGATTGCGGATTCTGTGAAATACCAGTTCTCATTATAGAGGATGGATGTGAATCCAAGGTTTGCTCCAATGTAGATGAAGTCGGAGATGTTGCCACCGATGTTCAGTACGAAGTCGTTCTTGTAGCCGTTCACATCTCTGCTGAATGTCTGATTGAGCGGGCCTGCAAGATAGATGTTGTACATGTCATTCTCGGAGTCGTACTCCACAGCCTCGCTGGCTCCTACAAAGTTGTCGTCCATGCCTCCGAATGTGGAGATCATGCCGCTCTGGAATGCTGCTACCTCTCTCCATGGCATGAATTCGTATGCGTCAGCTGCCCCAAGGTCTGAGCCGAGATATCCGTTCAGGTATGCGGTGTTGGCAACAGCACCCATGAAGGATGTCGTTGCATTTGTTCCGGTGGCCAGAACCTCGCTGTTCCAGCTGTTTGTCTGGTTACATACAAGACCGAATGTTACGTTCTTGAGTCCGGTTTCGCGACCGGTTTCAAGGTTGAATGTGAAGCCGGCGTTAGGCAGTCCTGTGTTGCAGGTCCTGGATGTTATTCTGTTCTGGAAATATCCAGGCTCGCTGCTTGTCAATGGGAGTGGAGCCCCCTGCGCCTTGTTCGCGGTGAATGTCAGCGATGGGGTGATCGTGAACTGAGAGTAGCCGGCAACTGCACTTCCGGCAGGGTTGATGTTAAGCGATCCGAGGTCGCCGCCCAATGCAGTGAATGCATTACCCATAGCCATTGTTCTTGCAGTTCCTTCGTACAGATTTTCGCTGAACATATATGCATCATTGGCATTCTGGGCAAAAGCTGCCACAGATGCCAATGAGAGTAATATAATTGCTGTAATCTTTTTCATGTCTAGGTCTTTATCTTCTGTATCCGCTTGAACTTCCGCCTCTGCTTGCACCGCCTCCTGTGCTTACGCTACCTCTATTGAAGCTGCTTCCGCCGTTATAGCTTCCTCCGCTTGAACTTCTGTTATAGCTCGATGAACTGCGCTGGTAGCTTGAACTTTCGTGGCTGCGGCTTGCAGGAGCACTGCTTCTTGTCTGTGTTGAAGAGCTTCTATAACTCTGTCCTGAGTTGCTGGACTGTGATGATGGGCTGCTTGAAACAGAACTGCTACCTGATGTTGAACCTGTGCTTGGCTTGCGATATGCTGGTGGAGCAGATCTTGTCACGGTTGTTGTGTTTGAACTGCCTGCAGGCTTTACTGCGCTGCCTTTCGAAGTGTTGCCAGAAGTGCTGTTAACCTTTGTTGCGCTGGTTCTGTTGGTGGTTGTCCTGCTGACAGTTGCACCGCTGGTGCCTCTGCCTGTGCTTGGCAAGGTCGCAACTGTAGGTGTGCTGCGGCTGACGCTGCTTCTCACGCCGGCGCCTCCTCGGAGCGAGCTGCCTCCTCCTGATGCGAGTCTTTCAGAACCGGTCTGGTATCTCTGGCCTCTGAAATGATTCTTGTCTGATGGACCTCCTGAAACATGGCCTGGGTGATAATGATGGTGGTGATGATGAGGGTACCATCCGATGCCGCCGTACCATCCTGCATAATATGGGTAGTATGGATTCCATCCTCCGTACCATCCGCCATAGTACCAAGGGTCATAGAAACCTCCGTAATACCATGGATCGTACCAGCTGCTGTGATAATACCATCTGTTGAATCTCCAAGGGCTGTGATATGACCATGCATCCCAGTACCATGGGTTGTAGTGACGGCTCCAGTACCATGATGAGCCGATGCTGTATGGTCCGTAGTAATATCCGTAATTGTTCTCAAGGTCGTAACGCCAGTCGTACGGATTCTCCCCGACGGTAATGACAGTTCCGCCTAACTTCTGGTCGTACTGGATACGTGCCGAGAAGTTATCAGGAATCATTATTGTGTCCTTCTTCTCTCCTAAAAGATATATTTCAGAAGCCTTTGTCTTTTCAACAAGGGCATTTGTGACAGCCTGATCCTCAGCCTTTTCTGTCTTTGATCTGAAGGAAGGTGAACTGCTGTATATTCCGTCCTGAAACGAATGTC
Source organism: Candidatus Cryptobacteroides sp. (assembly GCA_045612265.1). Lineage (GTDB taxonomy): Bacteria > Bacteroidota > Bacteroidia > Bacteroidales > UBA932 > Cryptobacteroides. The sequence continues at coordinate 83,681 of JAZKYT010000010.1, read as the reverse complement.
CGTTGTCTGGCGACGCTAACTGAGCGGCTGCTGCGCATGACGAGAGCACCAGGGCCGCCGCAATGAGTAGCATAGAACTCTTTTTCATGTCTAAGTCTCCTTTATTTGTAATAATTTCGTATCTTCGCAACTTGATATGCTTGGCAAATTATATGCCCAGCTTGCAATAATAAGGATAAAATATATTAAAAACAAAAATACAATGGCAAAAGAGGTAACCAAGAGGTCGGATAACTACTCACAGTGGTATGATAACCTCGTTGTGAAGGCAGATTTGGCGGAGCGTTCCGCAGTCAGAGGTTGTATGGTGATCAAGCCATACGGATATGCAATCTGGGAGAAGATGCAGGATGTGCTTGACAAGATGTTCAAGGAGACAGGTCATCAGAATGCATATTTCCCACTTTTCATTCCGAAGTCATTCCTTAGCCGTGAGGCTGAGCATGTTGAGGGATTTGCGAAGGAGTGCGCGGTGGTTACTCACCACAGACTTATGGCAGATCCGAACGGAAACGGTGTGGTTGTGGACCCTTCAGCAAAGCTTGAGGAAGAACTCATCGTACGTCCTACATCAGAAACAATCATCTGGAATACATATAAGAATTGGGTGACATCGTGGAGAGATCTTCCAATCCTCTGCAACCAGTGGGCAAACGTTGTCCGTTGGGAGATGCGTACCCGTCTTTTCCTCCGTACTGCAGAGTTCCTCTGGCAGGAGGGTCACACTGCTCATGCAACCCGTCAGGAGGCTGAGGAAGAGACAATGAAGATGGTGAATGTATATGCAGACTTCGCACGTAACTATATGGGTGTGCCTGTTGTGGTTGGTCACAAGAGCCCTAACGAGCGTTTTGCAGGTGCTCTTGACACTATGACAATCGAGGCGCTCATGCAGGATGGCAAGGCTCTTCAGGCAGGTACTTCACACTTCCTTGGACAGAACTTCGCAAAGGCGTTCGACGTTCAGTTCACCAACAAGGAGGGTAAGCAGGAGTATGTATGGGCAACTTCATGGGGTGTCTCAACCCGTCTTATGGGTGCTCTTATCATGGCTCACGGTGACGATAACGGTCTCGTGCTTCCTCCAAAGCTCGCTCCTATCCAGGTTGTGATGGTTCCTATCACTGGTAAGGATGAGGCTGTGAACAACGGTATTCTTGACAAGATGTATGAATTCAAGAAGGAACTAGAGGCTAAGGGTATCAGCGTGAAGATCGATAACCGTGACACTCTCCGTCCTGGATTCAAGTTCGCAGAGTGGGAACTCAAGGGTGTTCCTGTACGTCTTGCGATGGGTGGTCGTGACCTCGAGAACGGTACAGTGGAGCTTGCTCGCCGTGATACATGCGAGAAGTCGTCTCATCCACAGGAGGGTGTTGCTGATGTGATTGCAGCTCTCCTTGATGACATCCAGGCTAATATCTATGCCAAGGCTCTTAAGTTCCGCGATGACAGCATCCGCAAGGTTGACACTTGGGAGGAGTTCAAGGAAGAGATCACTAAGGGTGGTTTCCTTCTCTGCCACTGGGATGGTACTCCTGAGACTGAGGAGAAGATCAAGGAGGAGACAAAGGCAACTATCCGTTGTATTCCTGTTGACAGTGCTGTCTGTGAGGAGGAAGGCACATGTATCTACTCAGGCAAGCCATCAAGCCGTCGTGTTTTATTTGCAATTTCTTACTAAATTATAATTGACTATGAAAAGAATATTCTTATCACTTATCTGCGTGATCGGTGCAATGACTTCAGCTTATGCTCAGGATGCTCAGGCAGCTGCGGCTGCGGCTGCAGCAACAATTGCAGAAGCTCCTGAGGCAGAACCAGAAATTGTCAAGCCGATTTACTGGACAAAGTCCTTGATGACAAATGTCAGTGTGGGTCAGACTTCACTTACCAACTGGGCTGCCGGTGGTGACAATACAGTGAGCTTTGCAGGTTTCGTTGACGGCAACGCAAACTATGCAAAGGATGCAATGTTCTGGAACAACCGTCTTCAGCTTGATTATGGTTTCCTCTATGCATCATCAAAGCCGATTCTTCAGAAGAACACAGACCGTATCTACTTGGAGAGTAAGTGGGGATATAAGACAGAGTCTATGAAGAACCTCTACTTCTCTGCAAACTACGATTTCAAGTCTCAGTTCTCAACAGGATATGACTACAATACTCCAGGCAGCCTTGTAGACGAGAATGGAAATCAGCTTGAGGGTGATGCATTGAAGCAGGCATGGAAAGATGCCAGAGGACTTAAGTCAGGTTTCCTTGCTCCGGCATATACTAATCTCGCGCTTGGTATCGACTACAAGCCAGCTAAGTGGGTTTCTGTTAACTTTGCACCACTCACAGGAGGTTTCGTAATCGTTCAGAACGAGGCTTTGAGAAAGGCTTACAGCATGCAGCTCAGACCAGAGTACGAAGGTAAGGACGAGGCTGAAATGCCTACTGACGGCAGCCAGTATAAGAGCTCACGTTTCGAGCTTGGTGCCCAGGTGAAGGTGGACGCAGCTGTGAATGTGAATGATAACTTCAAGTATTCTACTCAGGTTGTTCTCTTCTACAACTACCTCGGTGGTCAGAAGTGCCCTCGTATCAACTGGGATAACCGTATTGACTGGAAGCTTGCTAAGTACTTCTCTCTCACAATGACAACTAACCTCATCTATGATGATACAATCCTGATCGCGACAGCAGCTGATCCAGAGCCAAAGGCACGTGTTCAGTTCAAGGAGTCTATCGCATTCGGATTCACATACACAATTGCTTCAAAGAAGTAATGCAGAGACATTTCTCAAAGGTAATGGAAAAGATAGGGGGGCTGATCAATATTTGGTCGGCCCTTTCTGCTGATTTGTGTACACCAGCCGTTCCTGAGGAAGGAAAGGTGCTGGTTGCTGTCAGCGGTGGTGTCGATTCCATGTGCCTTGCAGATCTTTTTCTTCAGAATTACGGTCCGGACCGTTTTTCCATAGCGCACTGTAACTTCCATCTGAGGGGTGAGGAAAGTGATGGGGATGAAGCCCTCGTCTGTGCATGGGCAGAGGAAAAAGGTGTGCATTGCCATGTTACCTCATTTGATACTGAAGCTTATGCTGTCAAGGAAGGCGTGAGCATTGAGATGGCAGCAAGAGATCTGCGCTATTCATGGTTCGAGTCCCTATGTAAAGAGTATGGATACGCTGCTGTTGCAGTGGCCCATAATGCCAATGACAACGCTGAGACACTGATTCTTAATATGCTGCGTGGAACAGGAGTTAACGGGCTGGCTGCCATGTCTGTCTGTTCGCAGTTGCCGACAGGACCTGATGCTCCGGTTCTGATCCGCCCGATTCTGTCATGTACCCGCAAGATGGTGGAGGGATATGCTTTCGCTCACGGTATCAGCTATCGTGAAGACAGCAGCAATGCAAGTCCGGACTATAAGCGCAACCGTATCCGCAATGAGGTGTTCCCGATTTTTGAGAAGATAAATCCGTCTTTTGTAAGGACTCTGAATCGCGAAATCGGATATTTTTCAGAGGTGGCGGAGATTGTGGATGATTATTGCTCGTCTAACGTCCCATCCTCTGTTGTTCAAGGAGAAGAGATAAAGGTGTGCTCCATTCCTGAGCTTCTTTCCCACAAGCATTGGCGATACCTATTATATTATATGCTCGAGCCGTATGGCTTCAATTCAGCGACAGTTGCATCTGTGGAGGAACTTCTGGAGTCAGACAGGACCCTTTCAGGCAAACGTTTCGAGTCGGATACATATCAGCTTGTAATTGAGCGTACCGATATATGCGTACGTCCTAAAAAAACAGCAGTTCAATGCTGCGGTGAGATTCCTTTAGGTACTCCAGATATTACCGGGCATCACCGTGTTGTGACGGTTCATGGCCCGGGAATATATAATTTCAATGGCCTGCGATATCAGGTGGAGACTGTGCAATATACTGCTGATATGTCGTTGAAGCAGCCGGAAGGGGCGTTGCTGGCAGATGCTGCAAGATTGACTTTTCCCTTTGTCTGCCGCAGATGGCGCCAGGGTGACTGGATGGTTCCGTTCGGAATGAAGGGACGCAAGAAGGTGAGTGACATGTTCACGGATATGAAATATACGAGCGTCCAGAAGGAGCAGGCTGTGATGATCGTTGATTGCAAGGGGGATCTTGCCGAGCAGCAGCATATTGCAGGAATCCTGGGCAGGAGAATGGACGACAGATATAAGATAACCTCTGAGACTGAAACTATAATCAGAATAACCATATTATGATGAAAAATATATTTGGATTTTTGTCAGGACTTGTACTTCTGACTGCATGTAATCAGCATTTTATAACTGATGCAACCTTCAGGGCCACTGTGGCTGAGGATCTGGCCACAAGGCAGGAGATCATGGTTGCTGCTGATATTGATCTTGATGAGATGGGGCTTGCCACAGATGAGAGGGAGGCGCTGGAGTTTCTGTATGCATATATGCCGCTTGGTGATATGTTGAACATGACTCCGGAATACTATCTTGATCATTATAGGATGACCAAGCGTGCACTTGCTCAGATGCCGTGGGGCAAAAACATTCCTGAGAGGGAAGTGCGTCATTTCGTGTTTCCGATACGTGTGAATAATGAGAATCTCGATAGCTCTCGTTATGTGTTCTATGATGAACTTGCACCGCGAATCAAGAATATGAGTATGCGTGATGCCGTGCTTGAGGTGAATCACTGGTGTCACGAGAAGGCTGTATATATGCCTTCGGACCGCAGGACAAGCTCGCCTTTGGCAACAATAAAGACCGCCCACGGACGTTGTGGCGAGGAGTCGACTCTCCTGGTTGCGGCTTTGCGTGCGGTGGGTATTCCTGCTCGTCAGGTATATACTCCGCGTTGGGCTCACACTGACAGCAATCATGCTTGGGTAGAGGCCTGGGTGGATGGAGAATGGTGCTTCCTTGGTGCCTGTGAGCCGGAGCCTGTCCTGAATCTTGCATGGTTCAATGCGCCAGCAAGCCGCGGAATGCTCATGCATACGAATGTGATCGGAAAGTATGACGGTCCGGAGGAGGTCGTTTCCCGCAATGCTCTTTATACGGAGATCAATGTGATCGAGCACTATGCACCGGCTTCAGCCCGTATGACAGTGCGCGTGGTGGATCTTCAGGGACAGCCTGTTCAGGATGCAAGGGTGAATTTCCAGATATATAACTACTCCGAGTTCAATACCGTGGCTTATGACATGACTGATGCAGAGGGTAAGGTCGCTCTTACCGGAGGTCTCGGAGATATGATGATATATGCGGCTAAGGACGGACGTTTCGGCTTCTCGAAGGTGACTTATGGCAAGCAGGATGAGGTGAGCATATGCCTGGAGTATGAGGAAGGCAGCAAGATCCCTCACCTTGAGATGGAGATAGTTCCGCCTGTGGAAAATGCCCAGTTGCCTGATGTGACAGACCAGCAGGTTGCAGAGAACACATGCCGTATGGAGTATGAGGATTCTCTCAGAAATGCTTATGTGGCAACATTCTATACTCCTGAAATGGCTTTTGATTTTGCTGCTGAGTATGGATTGAATCCGAAGAAGACAACAGAAGTGCTTGTGGCTTCAAGAGGAAATCATGCCGAGATTTCTGCTTTCCTTGTCGGTGCTTCGCAGCGTGGGGCTGGAAAGAGGGCGCTTGACCTGTTGCTCTCAATTTCGACCAAGGACCTCAGGGATACTCCTTGTGAAATTCTTGAGGATCACCTCTACAATACATCCATGTATGCTGATGTGCAGAAGGTGCTTTGTCCTCGCGTCAATACTGAGCTGCTCACACCATATCGCGCATATCTTCAGAATGCTGTTCCTGAGTCACTCGCGGATTCAATATGCCAGGATCCTGCCCTTCTGGTTGCATGGTGCAATGAGAATCTTACTCTCTACAATGCAATCAGCATGAGGTATATCCAGATCAGCCCACGTAGGGTGTGGGAAACTCGTATTGCTGACAAGACTTCCCGTGAGATATTCTTTGTGGCGATGTGCCGTTCGTTCGGTGTTCCTGCATGGACTGATCCGGTGACAGGTGTCCTGAAATATGAGAAGGATGGTCTGGTCTATGATGTGGACTTTGAGGCTGTGGAGCAGGCTGTTGCGCCTAAGGGACATCTTCAGTTGAAATATTCGGAGATTCCGCTTCTTGATGATCCGAAGTATGAGGTTCATTTCACTCTTTCCAAGTATGACGGAGGAACTTTCCGACTTATGGATTATGATTCAGGCACATGGTCCCAGCTTTTCAAGAATCCGGCACAGATGGATTGCGGATATTACATGCTTGTGAGCGGATCCAGAATGTCCGGTGGAAATGTCTTTACGGATGTTGAGTTCTTCACTGTTGAGGAGGGTAAGACCACTGTCGTTGACCTGGTCATGAGAGATATCAAGGATCAGATCCGTGTGATCGGAAGTTTTGATTCGGAGATGAAATATATCTCATGCGAGCCTGGCTCAGACAAGAGGGTGGAGAAATCGGTTCTTGAGACCACAGGTCGCGGTTATTTTGCTGTTGCCCTGGTTGACTATGGTACTGAGCCTTCTAATCATGCCTTTATGGATATTTCCCGTGCTGCTGCAGAGCTTGAGGCTTGGGGCCGTCCGCTTCTTGTTGTATTTGCAACCGAGGATGACTTCAGGAAGTTCCGTGCTCAGGATTTCAATCTTCCGTCAACTGTACGCTTCGGAATCGATGAGGATGGCAAGATGCGAAAGATGATTGCTTCCGAGATGAAACTGGACAAGAATGGCCGTCTGCCATTGGTTGTCATGGCAGATACATTCAATCGAGTGGTCTTCTTCTCTCAGGGATATAATATCGGATTGGGAGACAGTCTGGTCAAGACCTCAAAGGCTTTATAGTCGCAGCGACCCTGCGGGCGGTTGTCTGAACTGTTCCGTATGGGTCGTCTTCGCTTCCCATTGCAACCTCAGGGTTGCGGAATATCATACCGCTTTCAACAGACTCTCTGGCTGAGAAATGGAATTCTCTTGCGCCGGAGAGTCTTGCTATTTCGGCGATATTGTTATCCTTGACGCCGCAGCCAGGCATGATGATTATTCTGTCTGCGGCAGTTTCAACGAGCTGTGAGAGCAGGTCTGCACCTTCAAGTGCTGTAGGTCTGCAGCCGGATGTGAGGATTCTTGCGCAGCCGAGGCTGATGATATCTTCGAGGGCCTGCATCGGGTCAGAGCTGTGGTCGAATGCTCTGTGGAAGGTGACGGGAGTGTCTCCTGCAGCTTCCATGAGAGGCTTCATAGCTTCGATGTCGACCTTACCTTCGGGCGTCAGACAGCCGAATACGAGACCATCTGCACCAAGTTTTCTGGCAGTCTGGATGTCGTAGAGCATCTCCTTCAGTTCTTCCTTGGAATAGAGGAAGTCGCCGCCGCGTGGTCGGATGATCACGTTAAGGGCGATATTGATGTTCTCCCTTGCGCTCTTGATCATGCCGTATGAAGGGGTTGTTCCTCCCTCAGGGATGCCGGCGCAAAGTTCCACCCTGTCGGCTCCACCTTCCTGTGCCGCTATGCAGCTTGCTACCGAATTGGCGCAGATCTCGAATTTATACATGTTTGAGGCGGTTATCGGATGATATATTCGCAAGGCATACGTGCGTATGTCTTGCCGGTTTCAGTGGCATTTACTGTGCTGAATGCTGTCTCGATATTCTCGAATGGAGTGCCGGCAAGTACTGCTGGGCTCTTTGTGTCGAGGGATTCAAGAAGCATTTCAAGAGTGGTGAGCGGCTTAGGATATTCCTCGATCTGAAGGTTTGAAAGGTCTGAATTTCCGTTCAGCACGAATGCTGCATATTTCAAGGCGTCCTCAATGTTACCGATCTCATCTGCAAGTCCGTTTCTCACTGCTTCAGCTCCTGTCCATACACGTCCCTGGGCAAGTGCTTCCACCTGGTCTGGAGTCATGCATCTGCCTTCCGCCACGATGTTCACAAATCTCTTATATACGTTTTCCACAGTCGCCTGCATATATGCTGTTTCTGCTGCAGTGAGCGGTCTCATGCAGTTATACATGTCTGCATGCCTGTTCGAGTTCACAGGAGTGATGTTCACGTGGAGCTTGTTGCTGATTGTTCCGCTGAAATCCGGGATGATGCTGAATACTCCGATAGATCCGGTAAGGGTGGTGGCATCGGTGTAGATCTTGTCGCAGTTTGCTGAGATCCAATATCCTCCGGATGCTGCATAGTCTCCATAGGATGCAATCACAGGAACGCGCTCCTGAAGGAGGTCGATCTCAGCCTTGATCTTCTCAGCCGCCAGTACACTTCCACCTGGAGAGTTGACTCTCAGGATAACAGCCTTGACAGTTGTGTCTCTGCGTACTTCAGATATGATTCTTGCGAATCGGCTGCCTGCCACCTGGTTGTTTGCATCACCGTCAACGATATTTCCTTCAGCATAGATGACGGCAATCTTATCCTTGGCACCGATTGAAACCGGCTTGTTGAGAAGGGCATAGTCCTGCAGGCTGATTGTCTGCACCTTGCCATAGTTGCTTGTTACATAAAGGTTTGCCAGCTGTTCGAGGAGCTGCTCGCGTGTGAGAAGTTCGTCCACAAGTCCGTTCTCCACCCAATCATTTGAATCAACAAGTTTCAAGTTGTTGATGATTGAGTTGAGCTGCTCTGTGGTTATTCCTCTTGACTGTGCGATCTGGTCTGCCCAGCTGTCCCACATAGAGTCCATCATTGCCTCGTTCTGTTCAAGGTTTTCTGCGCTGGAATAACTTCTGATGAACATTTCACCTGCTGATTTGTATTTTCCGTGGCGGATAAGCTGGATGTTCACCCCAAGTCTGTCAAGGATGTCCTTGAGGAAGATGAGCTGTGAAGAAAGACCTGTGAACATGTTGATGCCACCATCGTATGGAGTCATATATATCTTGTCCGAAACGGAAGCGAGGTAGTAGCCGCCGTTGGTAGGGTTTTCCATATATGAAACTACTGCCTTGCCGCTTTTGCGGAAGTTCTCAAGGGCAGTGCGGAGCTCTTCAAGATGAGCAACTCCACTCAGTGAACCGTCAGGCTTGATATATATGAACCTGATTGCAGGATCCATGGCAGCCTTGTTGATGGCGTTGATTGCGCTGTATATGCCAAGAGGGGATACAGGTGTGCCTGAGCTTTGTAAAGTAGTCAGAATGTCAGTTTCTGTTGTCTGCTCGCTGAGCATGATGGTTGACATATCAATCACCAGCATGGCCTTTGACGGCATGACTGGTTGCTTCTCGCCAAGGGCTGCAATTGCGCCGATCATGGCAACGGAAATGAAAATTGCTACAAAGCTGAAAAGGATAAGACCAGTTATGGTCGCAAGGGTCATTTTTAGAAAGTTCTTCATACACCTTCTTCGTTTTATATATTATTGCGAAGTTACTACAAAAAATGTGAATTTTGAGTATTGGCGGAAAATTTGTACCTTTGTCGGTTGTATGAAAAAGTTTTTGATGAATATGTCCGCAGCCCTTCTGGTCGTATGGTACTGTTTGAGTATCATAGGATTCGGAGTGCACACCTGTACCAGTTCAGGTGAGACTTTCATCGCAACTTTTGCTGACGGCCTGGAATGCGCTGACATCCATCCTGAACACCATTGTTGTGGTGCATCCTGCTGCTCGGCAGAACATCATGATCCGGTTGAAGAACATGCCGCTTCCCAGGCAATCGATACCAAATCGTGCTGCTCGAACGACTATCAGGCGATTGTGCTTTCCGGCTGCCGCACAGATAATGATTCTGAAGATAAATATTCTTTCGTCAAGGCATTCTGCCCTTGCGTGACTGAAATACCTGTTTCACTGATTGCTTCAGCAAGATACCATGCTGAGCATGTCCAGTTCCTGGAACACGATTCCGGGGTTCTTTCGCCGGGTGACCTCTGTGCCACTTTCGGCGTTTGGCGTATCTGATTTTCTTGAGTTTTATATTCGATGCCTCAGTATAGTGGCGTCATGCCTGACCATGTCGGGTGGTTATAACATAGAATCAATACACCAAAATCATATACATGAAAAAATATATTACTATACTTTTAGCACTTTGTGCAGCAGTGGTGGCATCCGCTCAGGATTTTGATACTACCGGTATCTATGGTGAGCGTGCTGACAGTCTTGATGCTGCTGTGTATGTGTCACGTCAGAGTGGAAACTTCCTTTCAAAGGGAAAGGAGATCCGTACAGAGGTGATTTCTGCTGCAGGACTCTGCAAGATGGCCTGCTGTAACCTTGCAGAAAGTTTCGAGAACTCTGCAAGTGTGACTGTGGGTTATTCCGATGCAGTGACAGGTGCACGTCAGATCCGCCTTCTCGGACTCTCTGGAGTGTATACGCAGATGCTTGATGAGACCCGTCCTGTGATGCGTGGTCTTTCTGCGCCATTCGGTCTTTCATATGTTCCTGGCCAGTGGCTTGAGAGCATCCAGATTGCCAAGGGTGCATCTTCTGTGATCAACGGCGTCGAGTGTATGACCGGTCAGATAAACATGGAGCATCGCAAGCCGACAGATGAGAAACCTCTTTTCATCAATGCGGCCCTGATGAGCGACATGAAGATGGATTTCAATATCGCTTCTTCCATTCAGATGGGATATAAATGGAGCACAGTTCTTCTTGGTCATGTCTCTGGAAACATTGGAGAGCCTCATGACATGAACGGAGATATGTTCCTGGATGACCCTAAAATGCTTCAGTTCAATGTGGCTAACCGTTGGCTCTACATGGCTGACAATGGCGTTCAGGTGCGTTTCGGCGTACGTGCGCTTCAGGACAGCCGCCTTGGTGGTTCTTATGGCAAGGATGAGAACGGAAATGACATCTATTATGATAAGGATACATATTCAATCACTTCAGAGGATAATATGAAGGATCCTTGGGGTTCGGACATCCTCAACCGTTCGGTGAACGGATATGTGAAGATCGGAGTTCCTTTGAATCCTGAGAATACTCAGAATATCGCTTTGATTGCAGACTACAGTTACCAGGATATGGATTCATATTTTGGCTCCACAAAGTATCTTGCCAACCAGCATTCTGCCTTTGCAAATCTTCTTTATCAGAATGTGATCAATGATTCTCATCAGTTCACACTAGGTCTGAATGGTACCTTCGACCGCTATGATGAGGATTTTGCAAGAACTGTGTGGGTGCTCGGACCTGTTTCTGATGCCAAGAATGGTCTTACAGATCTTGCTAATGCAGGTGTGTTCGGTGAGTATACATACCGTGCCGGTGACAAGTTCACTGCAATCGCAGGCCTTCGTGGAGACTGGTTCCCTGGACAGGGCTTCAAGGCTTCTCCACGTGTGACATTCAAGTATATGCCTGTGGATGAGATCGTGATCCGTGCAAACGGAGGCCGTGGTCTCAGATATTCGACTCCTTTGATTGACAATATCGGTGTGTTCTCGACAGGAAAGCAGTTCATGGGCTCATACAATGACCATATTCTTGAAGATGCATGGACATTCGGTGGTAACCTTACATACTACCTGCCTATCGGAGCGTCATCAAACTCATATATCAGCCTTGACTATTTCAAGACTCAGTTTAACCAGCAGATGGTGGTGGATTATGAGCTCGGTCAGAATCAGATATGGTTCTATGCCTTGAATGGCGACAGGTCGTTTACTGACAATTTCCAGCTGGACTTCTCCATCGACCCTATCGAGAGATTCAACATCACAACCACTTTCCGCTATACAAATGCGATGATAGAGCTTGAGGGCCAGGGCCTGGTTGAGAAGCCGATGACAAGCCGTTTCAAGGGTGTGCTCAATCTTCAGTATGCAACTAACTTGAATAGATGGATTTTCGATTTTACTGCTTCTGTCAATGGCTCGTGCCGAGTATATAACTTTATGGAGAATCTTCAGGATACTGATGGCAACCTGATTTATAAGAACGGACGCACTCCTGTATATCCGATGCTTTATGCTCAGGTGACACGCCGTTTCAAGGGATGGGATGTGTATATGGGTGCTGAGAACCTTACGAATTTTACACAGAAAAATCCTATTCTTGGTACAACCCATAATGGTTATGTGAATCCTCGAGTTCCTTCATTCGATGCAAGCTGCATCTGGGGACCGCTCATGGGTATCAAGGCTCATATCGGATTCCGCTTTACACTTTGGAAAACGGCATAATAAATAGAAACAAAATATACGATATACTATGAAAAGAATCATTTTACTCGCTGCTGCAGCGCTTATGACACTTTCAGCTGTTGCAGCATCACCTCAGAAGGTGAAGAAGGTTAAGGAAGTCAAGGAGGTTACTTTCAGCGTGCATCTCCACTGCGAGAACTGCGTAAAGAAGGTGCAGGAGAACATTTCATTCGAGAAGGGTGTGAAGGGTCTGGACGTTTGCCAGGGCCATCAGACTGTTACTGTGAAGTATGATCCTGCCAAGACTTCAGAGGAGACACTCAAGGCTGCTATCGAGAAGCTCGGTTACGAGGTCAGCGGCGTTGTGGCTCCTGAGGAGGTACACCACCACGATCATTAATCTCTATCTTGTACGGAGACGTGCTGGGATGAGGGCTATGATGTAGCCGATTACAGCCACTCCGACGATGGTCAGCAGAATGTCTGACCATGAGAGTATTATAGGATATGCCTGGACAACGAAATGTCCGGGCATCTTTATTATGCCGAATGCCTGCTGGAGGGCAGAGAATCCGACTCCGATTATCAGGCCGCCGGCCAGACCTACAAGCGATATGAGCCAGCCTTCCAGGACGAAGATGCGTCGGATCAGGCCATCCTGTGCTCCAAGGCTTCTGAGGGTCTGGATGTCATCGCGCTTTTCAATGATGAGCATGGTGAGGCTGCCGAAGATGTTGAATGCGATGATGATGATGACGAAGATCAGGATCATGAAGATGGCCGCCTTCTCATATTTCATCATCTTGTAGAGGGATTCGTTCTGCTGGAAGCGGTCCTTTACTTTGAATGCCGGGCCGAGACGCTCGGCAATCTGTTTCTGGAGAGTTTTGAGTTCCTCTTTTGAGGTGTCTTCCACCAGTCTCAGTTCCACAGCAGAGACCTCGTCGTCATATTCGAGAAGTTCTCTCATCTGCTCGATCGGAACTATCATCAATTCCGCATCCACGTCGTTGTTGACTGAGAAGATGCCTGAAGGGAATACTCGGATGAACTCCAGAGATGCTGCAGGGTTTGCAAGGGAAATCTTGCCGGTACGACTTGGAAAGTATATGTCTATGCCGGCCAGGAAGCGAGGACTGATGCCCATTTCATAAGCCAAGCCTGCACCAAGAACTGCCAGTGGAATGTCACCGCGGTGCAGCTTGAATTCACCGTCGCGGAGATGATTGCGAAGAGGGGATTCCTCCTCATATATCCAGTCAACACCTTTAGCCTTGGCAAGGCTCTGCTTGCCGTCGTAGCTGATGAAGACCTGCTCCTCAAGAATGCAGCACATGTTCTTCACTGATGGCTGGTCGTAGATCCAGTCAAAAGTACTGTCATCCGGAACGAAGGTCTTGCCGGTTGATGGGGTTATAAGCAGATCAGGTTCGACATTGCTCATCATGGTCTTGATGAGCGAGTCGAACCCGTTATAAACTGATAGTATTATAATGAGTGCAGCAGTTCCTACAGCCATTCCGATAGCGCTTATCGCCGAGATGATGTTGATCACGTTATGTGACTTCTTGGCGAAAAGATATCTCTTTGCTATGAATCCTGCTAATCTCATACGTCATTGCGAGACCCAAAGGGTCGTGGCAATCTACTTTTTCAACAATTCCTCGATGTGCTCCACATAGTCAAGCGAACTGTCGAGGTAGAAAGTGATCTCCGGCACAATGCGGAGCTGCTTTCCGACCTTGGCTCCGAGTTCACCGCGAAGAGCTCTTGCATTCTCGTCAAGAACCGCCATCACAGCCTCAGCCTTTTCAGATGGGAACACACTCACGTAGATCTTTGCAATAGAAAGGTCCGGACTTACCTTCACGCCGCTCACAGACACAAGCGCGCCACCGAATGCCGCCATGCCCTTGCTGCGGATGACCTCAGCCATCACTTTCTGAATCTCCTTTCCCACCTTCAACTGGCGAGTACTTTCAATATTCTTCTCCATAATTATTCAATTGCGTTTTCTCCAACTTTATTATTAAATTCACTATTGTAGATGAAGGGGTGATATATGGAGGTGACATGCCACCCCCGGCCAGGGGGTGCCCTTGCTTGCAAGGGCGGGGGTCACCGGAATATATTATCCCTTCATCGGCCTATGCCTAGGCTATTTTAATAATAAAGTAGTTCTTCTTTCCTTTCTGAGCAAGAATATACTTGCCATTGATGAAAGACTCGCTGCCGATCTGAGCGTTGATGTCAGCAACCTTCTCCTTGTTGATGCTCACTCCGTTTGCCTGAATCATCTTGCGGCACTCACCCTTGGAAGGGAATACCTGTGACTCGCCTGCAAGAAGGTCGATGATTCCGAGAGGGAACTTGTCAGCTGCAACCTCGAATGTAGGAACGCCATCGAACACTGCGAGGAATGTCTTCTCATCAAGGTTCATGAGGGCATCCTTGGTTGCATTGCCGAAGAGCATCTGGGAAGCAGCGACTGCATTCTCATACTCAGCTGCACCATGAACCATTGTAGTCACCTCCTTAGCAAGGAGCTTCTGGAGCTCACGACGCTCTGGAGCCTCTGCGTGCTGTGCGATTGCTGCGTCGATCTCCTCCTTGGTGAGCATAGTGAAGATCTTGATATATTTCTCAGCATCTGAGTCTGATACGTTGAGCCAGAACTGGTAGAACTGATATGGTGAAGTGCGCTCTGGGTCAAGCCAGATGTTGCCCTTCTCAGTCTTACCGAACTTGCCGCCGTCAGCTTTTGTGATGAGCGGGCAAGTGAGTGCGAAAGCCTCCTTGCCGAGGATACGGCGGATGAGCTCTGAACCGGTTGTAATGTTACCCCACTGGTCTGCACCACCCATCTGGAGAGTACAGCCCTTGTGCTCGTAAAGATAGAGGAAGTCATATCCCTGGAGGAGCTGGTAAGTGAACTCTGTGAATGACATACCGTCGCGAGCCTCACCTGAAAGTCTCTTCTTCACAGAATCCTTGGCCATCATGTAGTTCACGGTGATGTGCTTACCGATCTCACGGGCGAAATCAAGGAATGTGAAGTTCTTCATCCAGTCGTAGTTGTTCACGAGCTCTGCCTTGTTGTCAGCATCTGACTCGAAGTCGAGGAATTTGCTGAGCTGAGCCTTGATGCAAGCCACGTTGTGGTTGAGGGTAGCCTCGTCGAGGAGGTTACGCTCCTGTGACTTCATAGATGGGTCACCGATCATACCAGTTGCACCACCTACGAGAGCGATCGGCTTGTGACCGCAGTTCTGGAAGTGCTTGAGGATCATGATGCTGACCATATGTCCGATGTGGAGTGAATCTGCTGTTGGGTCGATGCCGACGTAAGCAGCAGTCGAACCCTCCATAAGCTTCTCTTCAGTTCCAGGCATGATGTCCTGAATCATACCTCTCCACATGAGTTCCTGTACAAAATTCTTCATATATGTTTTTCTTTTATAATTATTCAGTTTGCAACCCACAAAGTTAATCATTTTTCGCGAAATGGCTATATTTTATAATTCCATGTTATATTTGTAAAAGTTATATGGCAAAGAAGATTGGCAGAATAATCAATGACCCACAGATAGGGGAGGTGCTTTTGAAGAAGAGTACCAAGGCGCGTCGCATATCCATCAGAGTGCATCCGGTGAAGGGTGTCACTGTCTCAGTTCCATATATTGTTCCTTATATGGCAGCAGAAGCATTCTTCAAGCTTAAACGCGGGTGGATCATTGAGACCATGGCCCGTCAGAAGGAGAAGTTCAAGGATGTCCGACAACCTTCCCCGGAAGTGATCGATCAGTTGAGAAGTGATGCGAAGGCCTACCTGCCTGGACGATTGGCTGAGTTGGCCGCAAGATATGGCTTCACATACAACAAGGTGACGATCAAGCATAACTCCACCAACTGGGGTAGCTGTTCCGTACGCAACAATATCAATCTGAACCTCAATATAATGCGTTTGCCAAAGGTTTTGCAGGACTATATTCTCCTGCACGAACTCTGTCATCTGCGTCATCACGACCATGGACATGCCTTTCATCTTCTGCTTGAACATGTGCTGACTGATAACTTATTGAAACTCATTGATGAGAAAGATGAGGAAGCACTGGCACTTGCTCGGAAGATAGCGGTCTCAAAGGCGAAATACCCTGCAGATTATGTCATTACCAAGGTGTTGAGGCAATATCGCCTGATATAGTTTGAGACAGATTGGAAAATAGTTATATTTGTATCAGATAAAAATGATCACTATGAAAAAATTTATTCTTCTTTCACTGGCGGCACTTCTTGCCACTGCGTCATATGGTCAGAGTCCGTACGGAAACAGTGTCGCTAAAGCCAAGGCTAAGATGTCTGCAAGCGTCAAGGCTCAGAAGAAAAGCCTGCACGATCAGGCGGAGGCTCTTGAAGCAAGCCAGGCGAGAATGGTCGAGAAGTACAATGCGTACTGCAAGAATCTCATGCAGAAATGGGGTGATGCGGATTTCATCCAGAGTACAAACAAGAGTTGGGTTGATTATTCTCAGGAGAATGACAGCAGATCCATCGTGGATTTTGAAAATGGAGATGTTACCGTTGAGGTACTTGCTGATGTTGATGCGACACCGGAGCAGATCGACGAGCAGCTTGAATTAGCCATCGGCGAGCTTCTGGAGAATAAAGGAACGACTCCAGTATATGATATGGCTGAGTCCAAGGCCGAAACTGAGTCTGAGCCAAAGTCTGAAGGTGTTGTCAAGGCTGTTGCCAAGTCCGATCCTAAGGTTGAGACCGTCTCGCAGAAGCCGATTCTTGAGGATCAGCTGGATCTGAGCAAGTTCGCAGATGCCAAGACCAATGACAAGATTGCAGAGGCTATTGTGAAGGAAGAGCCTAAGGTGGTCAAGAAAGTTGAAACCCAGAGTGGTCAGAAGCAGGTGGTGTCAGTCCGCATGAAACTGGTTGAGGATCATATTCCAAAGCGTGCTGAAGGCTTCAAGACATTCATCGCCAATCATGCTTCGACTCATGGAATCGACCAGCCGTTGGTATATGCTGTCATTGAGCAGGAATCTGCCTTCAACCCTATGGCGAGGTCATCTGCAGGTGCATACGGTCTGATGCAGATCATACCGAAGTCCGGTGGACGAGATGCCAATGGTTATGTCAACAATCGCGATGTGTCTCCTCTGCCACATGAACTTTATGACCCTGATTTCAATATACAGCTTGGTGTAGGATATCTCAAGAAGCAGATGAAGGTCTATTTCAAGGGAGTACGTGACAAGAAGGCGGCCATGTTGTGTGCAATTGCAGCATATAATACAGGTCAGGGTAATGTATATTATGCCCTTACTGGCAAAAAGAGCTCATCGGGAGTTGCCGATTTTGTGAATTCGATGTCTTACGAGCAGTTGTACGAGTACCTTAAGGTGCATCTGCCTCACGCCGAGACACGTGACTACATTCAGAAGGTGACTTCTAAGATGCAGAAATATACAGAGTAATTATATCTGACGATTCTTCCAGCGACCGCTGCGCATGTAGATCCAGCTGCATAGAAATAGTGCAAGGGCATATATATGTTCTGCACTCCAGCAGATTGCTACATCAAGTTTGAGAATCCCGATAATTACGGTACAGTAGATCATATAGACAGCCAGAGCTATCATTTCAAGCTTGAAGGCTGTCTTTGTGTTTCCTGTACCCGATACTGCCTGAAAATATATCTGTCCTCCCACATTCAGCAGATATGCAGATGTCATCACTATGATGGCCGGAACCGAGGTCTGGATAAGGTCCGGGATATCTGTGTATATGCGTGCTATCGCTTCCGGGAATATGCAGACAAGAGCGATCATCACGCATAGGATTCCGTAGGAAAGTTTGAGGATTCGCCTGACAAGTGACATCACCTTCTCCGTGTGTCCCTCTCCGATCATGTTGCTGACAAGTGTGCTGCAGGTTGCTGAGAAGGCGGAAAGTACCACCCACATCAGTCCCGAGATGCTCCTGGTGATGTTTGAAATCGCCAGAGCTCTTTCTCCAAGATGTTCAATATAGAGGAAGAATATGAACCATGTCGAGATGGATATGGTGTTCTGGATCATTGTCCATGAACAGACCGGCATCATTGACTTTATTTCCGTGAAGTCGAACTTTGCCGGCTTGTCGAGGGCATACTTCTTAAGGTCGCACCTGCCCCTTGTGTAGATGGCGAAGAATATAAGTGAGACAAGCTCTGCAAGGCTGGATCCGATGGCTGCTCCCGTGATTCCGAGGGCGGGGAAGCCAAGTTTTCCGAATATGAGGATGTAGTTGAACAACACATTGGAGAGCACCATCACCACAGAATTGAGGGTGAGGGTCTTTGTCTGTGTGGTTCCTACGTAGAATGCTCTGAAGATGGTGGTGACGAAGGCGAAGACCATGCCCGGAAGTCTCCATCTTACGTAGCTCATGGCTGCGCCATAAATGGTGGTTGACGAGACCATCATGCCCATAAGCCATGGCGAGAAGATCTCTGAGAGCAGAATTATGATGGCAGACAGTCCAAGCAGAAAATAGAGCCCGTTCCAGAATATCTTTCCTGTCTCGCGAAAGTTTCCTTCACCGTTACGCCTTCCTATGATGATCTGCGCTCCCAGACTGAATCCGAAGCCGATCATGAACAGGACCATGTAGTATACGATGGCGATGGCAGATGCCCCGAGTTCTATCTCTCCGACTCTTCCCAGAAAGGCTGTGTCGGTCAATCCGATCATCTGTTCCATGACCAGACTGATAAGAATCGGGTAAGCCACCCTCCAGATATTGCTATATGAGTATGTTCCTATTGCTTTGGACATTTGTTTGCCTCGCCTTCCTTGACATGTTACGCCTCACGTTTCGGTGCAAAGAGATCCATGACCTGCTCTACTGTCAGAGCTTTCTCAACGCAGAACTGGCCGCTACGGCTTCTCTGGAGCGAATCAAGATGCGCACCGCTGCCAAGTACTTCTCCGAGGTCTCGGGCAAAGGCTCTTACATATGTTCCTTTGCTACATGCCATCCTGATTTCAGCTCTCGGCAATCCCAGCGCCGAATTATCCGTCACATTAATCCTGGACGACGCACTGTTCTCTATCGCGTTATCTTTGCTAGTGTTGCACTCCGTCAATGTTGTCTGTCCTGCAAAACTGACAAGTTCCAATTCAGTGATATTGATACGTGCAACACGGATCAATTCCTGTGCAGCCTCGTCAAGAGGCTTGCCCTCGTTGTGCAGTCTGCGGGCAAGTTCGTATGCACGGACTCCATCCACAGATTTGGCAGAGAAGAGGGGAGCAATCTGGTCCTGCTCGCCGATGAAAGCAGGAAGTGCGGCCTCTATAGCCTCTGATGTAATGTGTTCGTGAGGGAAAAAGCGGTCGATTTCCTTTTCAAGATCGTACGAGGGAGTTGTTGCACCGAAAGTGACACCAGCCACATACTCCTTGTCGTGCGACTGAAGAGTTTCGGCAAGTTTGGTTGCCTTGCCGATGCACACAAGAAGGACTCCGGTTGCAAGCGGGTCCAATGTTCCTGCGTGTCCTACCTTGAGATTCTTCTTGCCGAAATGACGGATAGCGGCGTACTTGACCTTTCTGATCACGTCCGCCGATGTCCATCTGTATGGTTTGTCTATAGGGATGATAATCCCCTCCGGATAATCCTCTATATTCCTCGTGAGAGGCAAGGAATCCGGAGTAAGAATAAGTGCTTCCAAAGTGAAATTATTTACAAGGGATTTTGTCGATTCTGCCCTGATGACGACCACCCTCAAACTCTTCGTTGAGCCATGCGTCAGTGATTTCGATCACAGTCTCGAATGGGATGAAGCGTGCTGGCATCACGAGAACATTTGCATTGTTGTGCTGCTTGATGAGCTTTCCGATCTCCGGTGTCCAGCAAAGTCCTGCGCGGATGCCCTGATGCTTGTTGAGCGTCATGTTGATACCGTTTCCTGTACCGCAGAATGCGATACCGAGATCAACCTCACCTGTCTCAACTGCTGTTGCAAGCGGATGAGCTACATCAGGGTAGTCCATGCTTGCAGTTGTGTCAGTGCCGAAATTCACCATTTCGTAACCCTTGCTTGTGAGATATTCAACAAGTCTTTCCTTGTATTCCACGCCTGCGTGGTCGTTGCAGATTCCTATTTTCATGAATATATGATTTAATTAAGTTTCAATTTTGTTTTAGTTCCAATTCAGGGCCAGACGGATGCCTGCTGAAGTATAGCCGCTACTGTATGAGTTATAATCTCTTTTGGTGCATTTACAGTATGTGTCTGAATTATAAAATCCACCTCGAACAGCTACATAATTAAGTCCAGAGGAACCGACACATGGATCCGTCTGATTCGTACTCGGATAAATGGTATAATAGTCCTTGGTCCACTCAGCAACATTTCCACTCATGTCGTAGATGCCTAGCTCATTCGGCATTTTCAGTTTGACCGAATGAACGTGATTTGGAGAGTTGCCTATATGCCAAGCCACTTCATCTATATTGTTACTACCTGAGTATACGAATCCCTTACTTTTATTGCCCCCTCTCGCTGCAAATTCCCATTGTGCTTCAGTTGGGAGGTCAAAGTTAGCATAAGTTATGTTATTTAAGCTTGATATTTTTGAAATAGCGCTTGGTCTAGTCATATAACCCGTACTAGGATAAGGCACATTAGGTTGATTTGGGTCATTATCTGGACTTTCAATTTTACTCCAAAGAAGATTAGTCATCTCAGTCTCAGCAATGCAATAACCGGTTAAAGTCACATTGTGAGCTCTTAAGTACTCGTCTGTTGAGTCCTCTTCACCCATCTTGAAGGTGCCCCCTTCAACAGCAACCATCTTGAAGCGCGCACCATTCACATTAAAATGGAGACCTTCAATCCAACCGTTGTGTGCTTCTGCAGTTGGAATTGTCAGCTTACCGCTCTGGCCTGCCTGGAAAATATTGCTTGAGCAGTACTTTGTGTATGCTTCAGCGGCATCCACCCACACCTTGAATGTAGGCTCGGCTGCGTCTGTGAAATATCCATAAAGATATGGAGTGTAGCCATCAGCGCCTACTGTCAATTTCACGGGTTCTGCAGATGTAGAGTAGGTGTCTGTATCGATATTGTAGTGAGTATAATGAGTCACTCCATATACCTTTACCACGCTATTAGCTTTACCTGAGAATCTTACTCTGCCGGTTTTAGGCTTCAGATTTGCGGTTACAACCAATTCACCGTTGGTGTAGATATATGTGCCTTTAGTGTCTTCAAAGATTGCTGACTGTTCATCAACAGTAACCATTGAACCATTATACTCAATTTTATCCTCAACGAATGTTGCGATACATTTTGTCGATCTCTCCTCGTTAAGTGCACCATAGTAGTTCACAGTCCAGAGATTGCTAGCAAGATCATAGGTTGCCTCTCCGAAAGTTGTTCCAGCGTCTGAATCCATGCGAAGGTAGATGATGCTGCCGTCGGCCCATGTGCTTTCATCGCCATCTGCTTTTGTGTCAGTGGTGTCAAAATCAGAAAGAGAACCCACCAGCTTCATTGTGCAGGTCTTCTGTACAAGTTCTGTTTCAGGGGTTTCAATTGAATTCTTGGTGCAGGATGCAGCCACAAATAGCATAGCTCCAAGTGTTGCCAAGAATAGTCTTACATTGCTTTTCATATCTTATATTTTATTATTTATCAAACATTGTCATTGTCATAGTTGTCTTCCGGCGAAAAATCCTCCTTTCCAAAATCTGCCGATCCATTGGATGAGTCGTACGAGTCATCGTCACCGTAGTCCTCATTTCCGAGATTTCCGTTTCCGGCAGAACTATCCATCGAACTGTCATCAGAATAATCTTCTTTGTCCACATCAAGAGATCCGAAATTGCCGTCCCAGCCCTCATCTTTTGTGAACCCTGTAATTGAGAGTGACAGTCCATGATAATCAGGGGTATCCCAATTTTCCTCCTCGCTGAAGCCGATTGCATTCAGAATAAATGTGTTGTCGATATTGCTGCTCCAGTCTATATCTTCGTCGAAATCCTCCTTATTGAAATTTCCTCCTGGCTTCAATTGTTCGACATTGACAGTCAGACACATTTCTCCGTCAACAAGGTCGGTCAGATATATATTTACCTTACCAACACGTCTATAACCCGTGTTATTCTGCTGTGCTGTTATATAGAAAACATTATTTTGATTGCCAGTTTCATAAGATATTGAAATCCAGTCGTCAAGACATTCGATACTGAAGGTACCATCAGTTGAAATCACAATAGGTGATGATGTACC
This sequence comes from Candidatus Cryptobacteroides sp., assembly GCA_045612265.1. Taxonomy (GTDB): domain Bacteria; phylum Bacteroidota; class Bacteroidia; order Bacteroidales; family UBA932; genus Cryptobacteroides. The sequence continues at coordinate 61,243 of JAZKYT010000010.1, read as the reverse complement.
TCCTTTGCTGAAGAAATTCACGCCGTATGTATCAATACTAAGGTATCTGGCCTCTTGACGGATTACAATGTCAACTGCTTCCAGATCTCCTGGTGCGATGTTGGCTGTGGTGCTTCGTGTGTTGACAGATGGATTATCGCCAGCAGTGAAATTGACCGTTCTTGTCTCTTCGCCTGATATGTCGGATATTTCAAGCCATTGCGCAGGATCTTTCAGGGTAATATCCCAGGCGTCGTTTGTGTTGATCGTGACCTGCATGGTTCCACCTTTAGATTCCAGTGCTAATGCTTCGTTATTTACAGCAAAGTATTTACCTTCTTGAGTAACTAGTATATCTGCCTTTAGCGACAAACCCTCCTTACCAAGTGTAACCATTCCTGATCGACTCACGGAATCTCTGTTATTCTGAACCTTCATTCTCACGTGACCATCAAAGATTCCTTCTCCTACAGAAGCTTCCATCCAATCAGGGCAAGAAATCACTTCCCATGGGAAGTTTGACTTGACATCCGCATATGTGTTTTCGTCTCCAAGGGCCCTTATTGAAATCTGATCTATGGTACTGATGTATGCTTTCTCCTGACTTATGAATACCGAAAGGATGTCTGGTCCGACATAAAAGTATATATATCCTACCCTGTCACTTGTACTCCAGTTTTCAGTAGCTGAAATGACTATTTCGTGCTCTCCAGCCTCTCCATTGGTTTTCGAAATGTCCAACCATTGAGCATCAGTGCTTGCAGACCAGCTTGCATCAGAAGACAGATTTATCAAATAGGATCCTCCGTTTCGCGAGAATGAAAGCGCTGTATTATTTGTGGTGATTTTTGCAGTTTGTTGTTTTACGTCAAAATTGATAGAGGTCGCTCCGATTAATGAGATATTCGCACTGCGCTCCGATCCTGTGATATTTTCTTCGACAAAGATGTCAATATATGACAGGTCCTCTGCAGGGGTCACGGTGCACCAGTCTCCTCCATTGATATATGCAGTCCAAAGCGTGTTGGCTTCAATATTTATTCGATATGTGGCTGCTCCTCCGGAAATGTCCAACCAGCCTTCGTCAAGATTGACGTAAATATATGGTTGGGGTGCAGCTTGCTCGATACTGATCTGTTTTGTGTGTTCCAGTTCGTCTTTTGAGGCATTCAGATATAAAACACTTGCACGTGTCAGGTCAGCCGACTCGTTTTCTGTCGTTGAAATGATGACACCGCAGTCTCCATGGCCATTTTTGTGTGATATACTGAACCAATGATCATAGTCTGAAAATGACCAGTCAAAATTTGTTTTTATATCCAATGTCTTGGATTCCGGTTGCGCACTGAAGTATAGGGATTGGGAGCTGAGAGAAAGGTAATATTGCTCAAGTCCCGGAGTCAGATTGTCCGGAACGTCGACTTCGCATGCCGTAGCAATCAGCAGCGAACATACCAAGCAGATATGTTTGATTACCTTCATCATCTTGTTAAAAAATAAAACTAAAGCCTGCAGATGCACCCAGTCCGGAACCGTATGACATGATTTTACTTGAAACGTCTGACACCATGCTATATAGCTCATTCGTATGAACAGGGATTAAATAATCAGGGTTCAGAGTGATTGCTATATGTGGGGCAAGTGCAATGTCTAATCGCATACCTGCGCTTAATGGAATACAATATCCTTTGTCAACGTTTACGGCGTTTGCATTACCTTCTACTCGCTTGCCATTGAGAGCTAAAATTCCGGCTCCGACCTGTGGTATGAGTCTTAATCTGTTGCCAAGTGTCAGGGCATATCCGAATTTTAGAGTACTATGTATTGGGGTATACTGATAACCATCCGGAATTGTAAAATCTTCCAGATTGTTCCAATATATGGTCTCGCTCTTGCTCAGTCCGTACTTTACTCCAATTTCAAAATTGAAATTCTTCAGGCATGCTCCTAAATTTCCTGTCAATCCACTATATCCCAAGGCATGATAACCAGCATTGAAATAAAAGCTAGTGGGGTAGTAGAAGCGCTGTTTCATTCTATATGAATAGACCTTATTTGGCTCATATACCTTAAATGTCCTTTTCAGATCATAGTATCCCTTAGCTTTTAATACCAATTTATGCTCACCCACAGGAATGGATACAGAACACGGTGTTGTGCCCTTGGATTCTCCGTCAATTTGAATTGTAGCTTTTGGTTTGGAGTGTATGGATACTGGAAAGATATCACTCAACTTTATATTCAGGTCTGTTGCCTTACCTTCTTCGATTGATATTCTCTCAGAATATGGTACATATCCTTTTTTGATGATGTCGATGTTTCGATATCCAATCAAGATCTTGACGGTACAAGGAGTATGACCAACCATCTCTCCGTCAATATAAACTTCTGCCCCAGCAGGTGTTGCATGCGCGTTGAGGGTACTATATATTGGCTCTGGAGCGTCAAGCATGATCGGGCTCAATGTTGATGGCTCTACATTGATTGTCATTGAACTTGTGCGGTGATTTGATTGTCTGCATTCAATCAGGTGTTCGCCGTATTCGACCTTGCCCTTCCAACTGCCGTTTCCAACCCATACGTCGTCAATAAATATGTTTGCACTATTGGCGACTCTTAAGTCCAGCTCCTTGTAATTGATCTCAAATGTTGGTGTCAATTCCAGTACAGTGCTATCCTTGATCTCAATGACAGTGTTAAATGGCTTATAAAACGGTTTGGCTATTTCAATATGATAATGACCACTCATGAGTTCAACCTTTCCATTGTGTGCTTCAGGATGCTCTTCGCCCTCAATCTTGATTGTTTCGTCTCCATCAGCATGTATTTGTAGCCAGCCGAAGAGTGGTTTCAGACTGATGTTGAAATGATGGGGGTTGACAGGGTCTTTAACTTCGATTGTCTTCTCGATGGTGTGGTATCTTGACGCTGATACAGTTACATCATAGACACCGAATGAAAATTCCTGCTCGAGCAATCCGTTCGGAGTATTCATTGTGATACCGTTGATCTGGACTTTTGCGGTATCAGGATGTACTTGTAGAACAAGCTTCTGCTTTTGGCTGGAGTCGTAAACTCTTGCGCTGAATAATCCGTTGAACTTCAGAATATAGGTGCGTCCCTGCTCAATTGGGCAAGGGAACGGATAGTCCCTGAGGATTCCCAATTTAGGATGACTGACCGTCAATTTCCTTACTCCGAATGGAACGTAGATCCAGATTTCTCCTCCTTCTCGTTTTCTTTCCGTTACACCGAGCATGCCCACAGAGAAGATAAAATCATCATCAGTGCTCTCCACCTTGATCAATGCACAAGGATTTCCATTCTGATCCTTAACCTGAGTACCTGGAGTCATTGCCGTCAGGTCTGTTTCTGCAAGGTAGAAGGATTTGATGGAAAACTCTTGTCCAGATAGAATGCTCGGAATAAAGAGAAGAACGGTGAGAATCCAGAGAAACCTTTTCATCAATTATTCCTTAAAAAATACCCATATCATACAATCCCAGTTCAGGATCTGGCTCAGGCTGCCATGTTCTTACCTTGATCAGAGGAGCGTTGGCTTCATTCATGTCAACGAGAAGGAAGAGGTAGCCAGTATCTCCATAATTTGTGGAGTAGTAGTCCTGCTTGATCTGGATTCCGTAAAGTTCACCACCCTGTCCGGCTCTGATGATGTCGTTGTTTGCAAAGCGGATATTCACAAACTCATTGCTCTGGAAACACCTTTCAAGGTTCTTGAGATATTGCTCCTTGGTCTGACGGGTTCTGATGACATACTTGTTCTCAGTGTAAATGACCTGGTTCTCAGAGTTCGCAGGAGGTGCCGTTCTTGCAATTCTACCGGTGATGATCACGGCATTGTCATCGAAGATTGTTCTGATGTAATCAAGTCTCTCCAATGCGAATGCTGTCTTGTAGTTTTCAAGGAATTCTATGATCGCTACTCTTGCCTGCTCCGGCCAATCCTGCTTTGTGAGAATGTCCTGTGTTGCGACATGATCCAGTCCGAATGCAAGAGATTCAATCTGACCGGATTCGTTGAACGAAAATACTATGTCTTCTACAAAGGACTTCTTGACTCCCTGCGAGAATGAGAATGACATAGGAATTGCTCTGACGACGGTTTTATCCGCGTTCTTGTATATGTTGTATGCAGGAGTTCCGACAACTTTTGCCTTTCCGTAAGAAATCAATTTCTGGTATATGTCCAGACCCTCAGCCGTGAACATGTCGTGAATGTCTTCGTAATGTGCTGTTCGAAGGGCAGTCAGAAGTCTGTCCATTGAAACTCTGATGGATGACTCATCGTCAAGTTTGGCAAGAGTGGCTGTTGCCACGCTGTTTGCCTTCTTTTCCTCAGTAAAGGCAAACTGCTCTGTCTTCTCATCAGGCTTTCCGCTGATGGTAATATTCGACTTTCTGAGAGGTGTAGCCTTGATGATACTGATAACTGAATATATCTCTCGGTCAATATGTGCCTCGTTCTTGTATGCATACTCTATCTTGAGCTGGAGAGTTTCTCCAAGTGCGCCAGGTGCAAGTTCAAGCACACCTTTTCCATCTTTTGCACTATACTGGTTGCTCCATCTTCTGCCATCGAAATATGTATAGTCAAGGCTTGCTACAGGCTTGCCCTCGTATGTGAAGAAGATGTTAAGGTCATCTCCATTTCTGGATGCGACAGATGCTGTGATGGACTCACAGATTTCGTTCATCCTTTCAGGGATATATGTCACCAATGTATGCTCATTTTTCTCAGCATCAATATGCTTCATTTCACTTGGAAGAGGAAGTGTGGTCAGGAGGATATATGCCCAGTAGTAGTTTCTGAGCGCATCATCTACCTTTCCTTTGGACTCTGCCTTCTCTGCATTGATCATATATTCCCTTACTTTGGCCCTTCTTCCTTCGAATACCCTCTCAAGTTCGGAACGCTTCATCCACCTTGCAACATGGGCATCAGGCTCCTGTGAAAGAACCATGGTTTCAGTGTTTGTCAAGGTTGCATTTGAATATGTCTGTATCTTGTTTTCAAGGTAGCTCTGAACCTCTGTATCATCATTGTACTGCTTCTCGATGTTAGTTACCTCAAAATCCTGGATCACTACCACGCTGATCTGTCTGATCAGTGCAGCAAGAGCGTTCTGCTCTGCCTCTTCAAGACTATCGCCCCAACCCTCTCCGGAAATATAGTTCTTATGGTCGTTCTTTATGTCTTCCCAGTCCTGGGCGAAAATAAGTACAGGTAAAGTGATAAGTAGAATTGTCAGTAGCGCTTTTTTCATAGTTATCTGATTCTGAGGATATTTGCTTCAAGGTTTAACATGTCCGGCATAGATTTGCCGATAGGTGCTCCGATATATGTAGGGTCGCAGATCACATATTTCTTTCCATTGATGTCAAAGTAGTCGCCTGTGATGTTTTCGTTGAAACATACAGCTGTGGCGATATGCGATGGATAATCCAAAAGTACGACATCAAGGTTCATAAGGTCCTTGACAAGGATTGCATATAGAATGGATCTGTCTTCACAGTCGCAATATGGGTAGAAGAACGGTTCATCTCCGAAGAATGTCTTTTCTCTTCCGAACTGATCTCCATCTGTCTTGTACTCAAAACCTGTCTGGATGAGGTTGAGCAGGATGTTTGCTGCCTCTTTTTCGCTGAGGCCTGCGATAGTCTTCTTAAGGCTTGGGTATAGCTGGTCCTTGACGTTCTGGCTCAAAGAAGCTTCAGCAAATAATTCCCAGCTGCAGCATGGATACGTGTCCATGAATCTGATGAGATTGTCGTTTACGCTGATGTTAGCTGTCACGTGCGGATATGCGCGGGACTTGACAAATCTTTTCGGTGTCTCTTTGTGAGGGAGTGCAGGGAGGGTGCCTACTCTCATGGATGCTCTTTTCTCTTCAGGGAAGCTGAAGTCGCAGAGCTGGATACCACTGTCCATAAGTTTGGATCCGAGGAAATAGAATTCAGTGCCGTCGATTGTGAGATACGGTACTGCAAAGATCTTTTCCTGGAATGCGATAAGGTTAATCAGCTTATTGTTTTGCTTGCCCAATCTGATCTTATATCCCATCTGGGAAAGGGCGAACATCTGGAACATTGCTGATTCGTTGCTTTCCGGATTGCCGAAATATGCCTTGCTGGCTTCCAGCACAAACTGATACGTTCCCCAGTCGCAAAGATTGAGCTCATTACGGTATTTTGTACAGTCGTTTACGAATGCATTGAACGGACCCGAGGATACGGCTTTCCATGCCTGGGAGATTTCCTCGTTTGATGTGCCTTGAACAGCGAATGTCTTTGGATCAGGTAGATTTACCTTACAGAGAACTCCAAAGAAGTCAAATTTGAATGTTTCATCCGCTGGGACTGGCGCTTCCTCTATTACGGGGGCAGTCGGAGTCGGTTCCGGAACTTTTGGCTCCGGCTTCGGCTGGACATGTGGAAGCGGAGTGCTTGTTGTCACGGGTGTGTTGTCGACAACAGGCTTAGGTTCTGGTTTGAACGGATTCGGGAAGGATTTGTTCAATGAAATCTCCTCCCATCTTCTTTCCAGGTACTGAGAGAACGCATTATTGACGCTGTCTCTGTAGTTGTTGAAGATTTTTTCGTAGGCTTGCTTCTTGGCGTTGAACTTTGCTTCAGCGCGCTGTCGATAAGCTTCAAAAACATCCTCACTATTCTGAGCTGACGTATTGATTGACGATAATGTACTGACAATTACGATCAGCACAGTTGATAATAAGGATGTTTTTGTAGTTCTCATAATGTCTTATCTTTTACTCTTCAAAACCTTTGTTGATGAAGTCTGATACCAGATCACCATACTTGTCGATGAGCTTCTGCTCCTCAGCCGCATTCTGGAGTGCAGTCATGCGTGCCTTGTGAGCATGATCCTTGTCAAGAAGGCAATATACCATTATGTCATACTGCTTCTTGCTCTGTCTCATAAGGGTGATGCGTGGTCTTACTTCACCTTTAAGCTCCTGAACGAGCATACGCTCATAAGCAGATACATAATTGTTGATTTCCTCTTCACCGATGCTTGCGATCTGCTGGTCAGCTCTACCCTTCATGATACCACCCTCGGTTGCTGAATAGTTAGCAAGTGCGTTGAAGATTGCCTCATCAATAGCGTTGGTTCTGTTAGATCGGATAGCAGTTCCGTAGATCTGAATCTTCTTGTTGAAGGTTGCATCATAAAGGAAGTCTGCCAATGCAGTCTCAAGATCACCAAGCTCAATCATGTCATAGCCATCTTTGATAAGCTTCTTGGTTTCTTTCTTAGATTCCTGTTTAGCTCTTTTCATAGCATCCTTCGAGCTCATCTCCTGAGCGAAAGCTGGAGAAACTGCAACTAAAGCTGCGACAAGGAAAAAAATAATTCTTTTCATCATTCTAAATGATTTTTCCATCTGACTCGGTAATGGAGTGAAACTCAAAGAAAGTGCGAGCCAACCTAGACTTATTCCGCAGAATATCTGCTGAACAAGGCTAACGCTTTCTGTAATTAGTTAGGTTAATATTATTGATTTTCAAAGGTAGTGAATATTCCTAAATTAAAGAAATTCTTTATGCCTTATCTCTCATTGGTCGGAATTCCTGGTTGACGTATTGTCCGGCATAGCCATCATCTGCTTGCCGTTGTATGTGAATGAATATGTTCCGTTTGCGTCAGTGACAGTGCCACCTCCAGTAGAAACAATCACTCCGACGCCCATGAGCGGATCACCCGTTGCGGCGTCATTTACTGAACCTGTGACCACATTCTGCGCAAATGCAGCCGTTGTGATTAGGCTCAAAAGAAAAATGAAAAAATATCCTGCCGTTGGACAGGATATTTTTATGGGATGAATTGACTAGCAGCCAAGTGTCTCCTTTATAAAGTTGATTCTCTTTGCAAATTCCTTCTTGCCGATGAGGGTTACCACATCTGCAATACCGAGTCCGCTTGATGCTCCCACGAGAGCAAGACGGAGACAGTTCATGACCTTACCCATTGGCCATTCGTTGTTGCGGATGAACTGCTCAAGTGGTTCGCCCAGACCTGCTGGCGTGAACTCGCCTTCAAATGCAAGGATGAAGTCTGCTGCCTGAAGAGCAAGCGAATAGTTCTCCTCTTTCCAGAACTTAGCAGCATCCTTCTCCACGAATTCAGTCGGCGCTACAAAAAGATAAGAAGCGATATCCCAGAAATCAGCCACGAAAGAAGCTCTCTCCTGAATGAGGGCTACGATGCTCTCAACATACTGGCGTGAGAATATCTTGTTTTCGAAATCAGCACATGCCGGGCAGTCAACAATCTGAAGTCCCTTGGATTCGAGAACTGGAATATAAAGTGAAGCGAGTTCCTCTACGCTCTTTGTGCGGAGGTACTCCTTGTTGTACCATTTTGCCTTGTCTGCATTGAAACGTGCACCAGACTTGATGACTCTCTCAAGTGAGAATGCAGCCACAAGTTCCTCGAGTGTGAAGAGCTCCTGCTCTGTTCCCGGATTCCATCCGAGCATTGCCAGGAGGTTTACGAATGCCTCAGGGAAGTATCCGTCCTCGCGGTATCCGCGTGAAACCTCACCCTCTGAGTTCACCCACTGAAGCGGGAATACAGGGAAACCGAGGCGGTCACCGTCACGCTTTGAAAGCTTACCCTTTCCGTCTGGCTTCAGGAGGAGTGAAAGGTGAGCGAAGCGTGGCTGGGTCTCAGTCCAGCCGAAGGCCTCATAAAGGAGGTAGTGAAGTGGGAGCGAAGGCAACCATTCCTCGCCGCGGATCACCTCTGTGATCTCCATGAGGTGGTCGTCCACGATGTTTGCAAGGTGATATGTTGGAAGCTCATCTGCTCTCTTCCAAAGAACCTTGTCGTCGAGAGTCGAGGTGTTTACCTCCACATGGCCGCGGATAAGGTCGTCCATCTTCACGACTCTGTTCTCCGGCATCTTGAAGCGGATTGTCCAGTCTGTGCGTGTCTCAAGAAGCTCCTTCACCTCTGCCTCAGGCATCGAGAGTGAGTTTCGCAGACCCTGGCGGGTTGTCTGTCCGTAGATGAATGTCTGGCCGTTTGCCTCCATCTCGGCACGCTTGGCGCCAAGCTCCTCGGCTGTATCGAATGCATAATATGCGAAACCGCCCTCAACGAGCTGCTCTGCATACTGGCGATAGATAGGCTTTCTCTGGCTCTGTCTGTATGGCGCGTGAGGATGACGCTCGGAAGCAGTCTCTACAATATTTCCGTTTGCGTCTACTCCCTCGTCAGGAGTGATTCCGCACCAGTTTAAAGCTTCGATGATATATTTTTCTGCACCTGGTACAAATCTCTGCGAATCAGTATCCTCGATTCGGATAATGAAGTCTCCTCCACGCTGCTTGGCGAAGAGGTAGTTGTAGAGAGCAGTCCTGACTCCACCCATGTGAAGCGGACCTGTCGGTGACGGTGCAAAACGAACTCTTGTCTTTCTTTCCATAGATATATAAATTATAGGGCCCGGCGGAATGCCAAAGCGGGCGCAAATATACAAAAAATACTATTCCTCGCGCTTGCCATGACGAGATGACTTTCTTCTGATTGCTGCGGTGATTTCGAGCTCACTGCGTTTCTGGTCTTCAGCAACAAGAAGTGCCGGTTTGACACCTTCTTCAAACTCAAGTCTCTTTCTCACATCAGCATTGTTGTATCCGATCTTCTGGCTACGCACCTCATTCATCTCGATTCCGTGTTCCACAGGATGTGTCTCCTTGTTGTACTCGAAATCCTGATCGATTAGGATGATGTTCCCGATGTCGTTCATCGGGAGAAGCATGCTCATCTTGAATCCGGTTGCGATCACGGTGATGTTCACCCTGTCTCCGAAATCCGGATCGTCCTCGTAAACGATACCGTTCTTGAAGTTGTTGGCCTTGCCTGTATATTCCTTGATGAGCTGGCTCACCTGGGCGAGTTCACTCATTGTCATACCTTTCTCATTATAGCCGACAGTGATGTTCACAAGGACATTCTTGGCTGTTGTGAGGTCGAAGTCATTCAAAAGAGGTGACTCAAGAGCAAGACGCACCGCATCCTCGATACGGTTTTCACCCGTTCCTGTTCCGCATCCCATCAAGGCCATGCCGCTGTTCTTCATCATGGTCTTCACGTCCTTGAAGTCCACGTTGATATATCCTCTCTTCTTGATGATTTCAGTGATGCCTCTAACTGCGGTAGCCAGCACCTCGTCAGCCTTAGGGAAGGCCTCCTGAAGGAGGAGGTCGCCGTAGAAGTCAAAGAGCTTTTCATTGTCGATGATGAGGAGACTGTCCACATTTTTCTCAAGCTCGTTGATGCCGTCGATTGCCTTCGACATTGTCTCATTGCCCTGGTTCCTGAAAGGAATGGTCACGACACCCACAGTGAGGATGCCTTTCTTCTTGGCCATTGCTGCGATCACTGGTGCTGCTCCTGTACCGGTACCACCACCCATTCCGGCAGTGATGAAAAGCATATCGGTTTCGTTGCCAAGCACCTTCTCTGCAATCTCGTCCTGTGAGTTCAGGGCTGCATTACGTCCTTCAGTAGGATTGGTTCCGGCACCAAGTCCTTCGCCGAGCTGGATCTTGATAGGGACATCGCATTTCTCCAATGCCTGTGAGTCTGTGTTGCAGACGATGAAGGTACATCCTTCGATCTTCTTGTTGTACATATAGTTGACTGCGTTGCAGCCGCCACCGCCCACGCCAATGACCTTGATTGTCGAGTTGGTTGTGACCCAGTCTGTCGGAGTCAGTTCTATGTTGTTGATGAAATCTTCCATATCTTATCTGTCGCTTTCAACTTCGTTCATTACACTGTCGAATATGTTGCCCACGAATTCGCCGATCTTGTTTCTCCATACGCCTTTAGGCTTCTGAGGTGTCTTCGGCTTGGTTGGTGCAGGAGCTGGATTCGTTACCGGCTTAGGCTCAGTAGCAACCATCTCTTCCATGGATTTCTGGTTGAAGAGATTTCCGTCGCCAGCTGGTTCTTCTGCTTCTTCTGCCGGGCTGTTGACATGAGCGCAGTTGAGTTCTTCATCGTCACAGGCAGACAGGATGAGTCCGACTGATGTTGAGGCTGTCGGCTCATACATTGATTCGCAGTCGTGGCAATAGAAATGCTGTCTAGGGAAACCGATCCTTACCTTGAATCCTGAGATGTCATTTATGAACGCTCCAAGATTAGGGATGAGGGAACTACCTCCGGTGACAACGATTCCGCTTCTGAGCATATCCGCGAATCCGCTTTCCTGAATCTCATAAATCATGGCCATCATGATCTCCTCAACCCTGGCTGTGATGATCTCTGAAAGATATTTTACAGGAAGCTGCTTGTCGGGCTCTGTAGATGTGCTCTTGATGTGGATGACCTTCTCGCTGAGGTTCTGCAGCCTGTCTGGCATACAAGCACCGAAGGCCTTCTTGATGTTCTCTGCAAGATTCTCGCTTATCTGGCACTCGCTCTTGATATCGTATGTGATGTTCTTTCCTCCAAACGGAATGGATGCATAGTGGCGCATGATGTTGCCGTGGTATATGGTCACGGAAGTACATCCTCCACCGAAGTCGATCAATGCCACTCCATTTTCCATCTCAGAGTCCTCAAGAACCGCCTTTGCAGTTGAGTCCGCAGTAAAATACTTGCGGATGGCAGACACTTCGGCCATATTCATTGCAAGGTCGATCTTGGTCAGGTCGTTCTTCTTGCCGATGAATATCTTGAAGTTTCCTTCCAGGCTGTCGCTTGACATTCCGATGATGTCATTCTCAATGATCTGGAAGTTTTCTCCGTCTGAGAATGATTGCGCAACCGCACCATAGATCGCCTCATGTGCAGAATCCGTAAGCGGATATGAGTCCTGAGCAAATCTCTTGAGTTCAGCGATGTCTTCGCTTGTGATGTCGGTGTCAATTCCTCGGTCAGGGAATACAGCTGTGTTGCTTTCCTGTCTGATCGGATATCTTGACATTCCGACCACGGCCTGAGTGATCTTGATGCCGAGGCACTCCTCAGCCTCATGAATTGCCTTGGCAAGCGGCTCCGCCACATGTTTCTGATTGAAGACGCTGCTGTATCTTATACCTTTCGACGGAGTCTCCTTGTAATAGACGATCTGGATATCCCTGCCGTTTACCCTTGCAACGGTCAGAGCTATCTTTGAAGACCCCAAGTCGATAGCAACAATATGTTTGTCTGCCATTTTCATATATTTTTTTTATTTACATACGATTTGATTGCTGAACCTCACGTCCACAGTCTTATATCTGTCGGATCCTTTTTCAGGGACGATGGTAGTATAGTATCTCTCCATCTTGCTGAACTTCTCATTTATAGAATCCGGTTGTCCGAAAAGAAATCTTTCCTTTCCCACTCTCGGAATAAGAATCAGTTCTCCATTCTTCTGGACATGGATCTGAACTATCTTGCCTTTCCACACCTTGCTGTTTTCCATATAGTTCACCACGTTCATTATCCTCTTGAACCATACCTTCTCCTGAGCATTCTCGATATCGCCCTTGTAGCCGCTGTTCGCCGCCAGTGGAATATCTCCATCTATGACCTGCACATGAGATGCATATGTGTTCTGGAGAGGAAATATATAGCCTTCCGCATCAGCATAGAATCCTCCGTCCTTCTTCTGGAATCTGACTACAGGTTTACGTTGTGTGATGGTTATATTCAGCAGACTGTCTCTTGTCACGAAAGCCTCGCTCTTCAATACGGCGCTTCTGCTGTCGATGATCTGTTCCACCTTCACAAGGTCGATGCTGTCTACCGGTAGTCCTACCACCTTTCCATAACCCCTGTCCAGAAACTTCCTTACATCCGGAACTGTCACAAAACAGTTTTCCGTGCTGTCAAGAATTTCGATCCTGATACCTTTGCACACAATAGGCTTGCGTGACTGCTTACCAGCAATATATGCAGCAGTCATACATCCTATCAGTACAGCAGCGAGGACCGCGTACAGTATGTTCTTTACTGTCTTCTTCATCTCTTTTCAAGCATTTGAGCGATTTCGCCCACAAATCTGTCAATGTCGCCTGCTCCCAATGTTGCAAGAACCTCGACAGGCTCATTCTGAAGGTACTCCATGAGTTCCTCTCTCCTGATGAGAACCTTGTCTGAAGTGATGTCCTTGAATATGATCTCTGATGTGACGCCCGGAATAGGAAGCTCACGAGCCGGATATATGTCAAGAAGTATCACCTTGTCTGCAAGACTGAGGGCTTGGGCAAACTCCGGAGCAAAATCCCTTGTGCGGGTGTAAAGGTGCGGCTGGAATACTGCTGTCAGCTTGGATGAAGGGTATGACCTTCTGATCGAGCTGAGAGCTGCATTGATCTCCTCAGGATGATGAGCATAGTCATCGATATATACGCATCCAGGCTTCTTGACCTGTATGTCGAATCTTCTCTTTACTCCGCTGAATGAGGCAAGGGCTGCACGTATCTTTTCCGGTGCAATGCCGTAGGTGAGTGCGATGGCTGAGGCCGCTGTAGCGTTCTCCACGTTCACCCATCCTGGAATTCCCACGACGCAGTCCTCAATCACGCCCCCAGGGTAGTGGAGGTTGAAGTGACCGTCTTCGAGAGGTTCGGCATAGAAGTCAGCCTTCTCATTTCCGAATGAGTATGTATATATCTTAGCCTTTGTGTCTTCAGGTGTGATATCAAGACCATATTTCACGATGACGCTGCCGCTTACCTGTGAGGCGAAAGCCTTGAAGGCCTCGGTCACATGCTGGGCATCTCCATAGATGTCCAGATGGTCGGCGTCCATAGAAGTGATCACTGCAATTTCAGGGAAGAGCTGCAGGAACGATCTGTCGAATTCGTCAGCTTCTGCAACGATCACATCATTCTCATGAATGAGAAGGTTTGTGTCATAGTTCTTGGAAATACCGCCCAGGAATGCCGAACATCCTGCTCCGGAATCTGTGAAGAGATGGCTGGTGAGGGTGCTGGTGGTTGTCTTTCCGTGTGTTCCCGCGATCGCCATGCATCTCTGGCCTGCAGAAATCTCTCCCAGCATCTTCGATCTCTTGATCACGCGATATCCATTTGTCTGCACGTACACGAGTTCTCCCATATCAGCCGGGATGGCAGGTGTATATATCACCAGGGTGTCCTCCACGTCCTTCGGAACGAAGTCGGTGTTGTCCTCGTAATGGATATCGATTCCCTCGGCTTCAAGGGCATGAGTCAGCGGAGACGGAGTCTTGTCATATCCGCTCACCTTATATCCCTTGGCGTTGTAGTATCTGGCAATCGCACTCATGCCGATACCGCCGATTCCTATGAAGTATATGTTTCTCATCTTACGATCTTATAAATTTCATCAACAATTGTCATTGCAGCATCTCTGAGAGCCAGCTTACCGATGTTTTCTTCAAGTCGAGCTACCTTCTCTGTGTCTTCAAGCAGCTCGCATGCAGTCTTCATCAGCTTTTCGTCAGCATCCACGTCCTTCACTATCATTGCTGCATCCTTGTTCACAAGAGCCATTGCATTGTGAGTCTGATGGTCCTCAGTCACGTTCGGAGACGGAACAAAGATAGTTGCCTTGTGTGCCGCGCAGAGTTCCGATACCGAGCTTGCTCCTGAGCGCGAAATGACAACATCAGCCACAGCATAGGCAAGGTCCATTCTCTGGATGAAATCCGAGTGCTGAATTCTGGATACATCCTTGCCGGCTGTCTTCATCTCCTCCATGAACTGGTCAATTGAGGCCTTGTAATATTTTCCGCACTGCCAGATTACCTCGATGCCGGATCCGCCCGGACAGCCTTCCGATATCCACTTCTTCATGGCTTCGTTGAGGGTCCTGCTTCCGAGGCTGCCTCCCACCACGAATATGTGCTTCGCCTGAGGATCGAGTCCATAGAATGCATTTCCTTCTTCCTTCATCTGCTCTGTTGCAGGAACGATATCCTTTCTGATGGGGTTGCCGCTGAGGATGATCCTGTCTGCAGGGAAGAAACGCTCCATTCCTTCATACGCCACGCAGATTGCCTTGGCTTTCTTGCCGAGAATCTTGTTTGTCAGTCCGGCATAGCCGTTCTGCTCCTGGATAAGAGTCGGAATTCCCAGTCTTCCAGCTGCCCATAGAAGGGGAGCACTGGCATATCCACCCACTCCAATCGCTATGTCCGGCTTGAATTCCTTAATCGTGCGCTTTGCCATCCTGAGGCTCTTGAGCACCTTGAACGGCAGTGCAAGATTGCTCAGCGTAAGACTGCGCTGCAATCCTGCAATCGGAAGTCCTATGATCCTGTATCCTGCAGCCGGAACCTTCTCCATCTCCATCCTGCCCTCAGCACCGACGAAAAGGATCTCGGTTTCAGGGTTGACTTCCCTAAGTTTATTAGCGATGGAAAGGGCAGGGAAGATATGTCCTCCCGTACCCCCTCCGCTTATTATCACACGTAGCTTTCTGTACTCCATATTACTCATCTGTTTGTGCACTTTCCTCTCTTTCATATAAAGGTGCTGCTGTCTCCTCGGCTGCCTTGATCTCCTCTCTTGCGATTCGGCTGATTGCCAGGATCACTCCGAAGGCGATGCAGAACACCAGGAAGGCAAAACTTCCGTGACTTATCAGTGGCAGTGTCTGTCCTGTCATAGGACCCATGTCCACATTCACCATCATGTGCATGAATGCCTGCGCAGTGATCAGGATGCTGAGTCCGCCCACTGCAATCTTGGCAAATTCACTTGAACACTTGCTTGCAATGAGGGAGCCTCTGGCAAGAAGACTGACATACAGAAGAATGATGATGATACCTCCGATCAGTCCATATTCTTCCACAATGAAGCTGAACATGTAGTCACCATATATGTTGGATACGACATATTTCTGAGTGCTTCCTCCGATACCCTTGCCGATGATTCCACCCTCGTGGATTGCGATCTTCGCACTGTACGGCTGTTTGATCTTGTCCAGCTCATCGAAGAATTCCACTGATCCTCTTCTTGTGGCCTTGAGCCTCTCCACGTCATAGTCTGCTCCAAGACGGGTGGTGATGGTTGCGATTCTTTCAAATGAAGAGAACACCTTTCCGCTTGTTGCATTATATACTCCTATTATAAATATGAGTACCGCAAGACCGGCAGCCGCGGCTATTGCGATTTCCTTGATCGGAGCGCCACCGATTATAAGCACAGCCACAAGGATTCCACCTATGAATATCGCGCTGGAACCACTTCCCATGAGCACCATCACGCTGATGATCAGGATAGGGAGGTACATATATATCATTCTCTTGGCGAACGGAGTGCTGAGGAATCTGAAGTTTACTGATTCCTTGAATCTGTTGCAGAACCTGAAATATTTGCTTTCTTCACCGTTCTCAAGCGCCTCAGAATCTTCCTTATACCCATGCAGAGCCCATGCAAGGTACATTACCATGGCCACCTTGACCACTTCGAATACGTGTATCTGCATACCCGCTACCCTCAGTGTGCGCCATGCTCCGTTGATATGCTCGGCATGAATGACGCCCGGGATCCTCACATGTGCAACCAGCATCAGTGTCATGAGGAATGATACGGCGAAGCCAAGCTTCGAGAAGAATCGGAATACTCCGATACGTTTTATATTGTATAGACCGGTGATTATACCTAGACCGAGTCCTACGATGACTATATGGTCCTTTATGAAATCTATTCTGTCTTTTGTGCCCTCCTTGAGAAGTGAGGTGGATGAGAATATGGCGAGGACAGAGACGATGATCAGCATGAACACAATGACCCATACGACCTTATCGCCTTCGATATTGTCGATGAAGTTCCAGAACCTGCTGTTCCCGTTATTGTTTTTGTTGTCCTTGTTCATCTTACAGATTTCTTACTGCCTCCTTGAATTGTCTACCTCTGTCTTCGTAATTCTTGAAGAGATCGAAACTTGCACAGCATGGCGAGAGGAGTACCACGTCGCCTGCGGATGCAAGGCTGTCAGCCATCTTGACTGCATCAGCTGCTGAGGTTACATCACACATCTGCGGAACTACGCTTTCGAATGCTGCGTGGATCTTGGTGTTGTCCACTCCAAGGCAGATGATCGCCTTCACTTTCTCTCTTGCAAGTTCCACAAGGGAAGAATAGTCATTACCCTTGTCTGTTCCTCCTACGATCCATACTACAGGTCTTGTCTGGCACTCAAGAGCATACCAGGCTGCATCCACGTTTGTTGCCTTGGAATCGTTGATATAAAGTACGTCCCTGATGCTGAGAACCTTCTCAAGTCTGTGCTCGACAGCCTGGAACGTTGCAAGACCATTGCGGATCACTGCGTTATCGATGTCCATCGCCTTGGCTGCAAGTGCGGCTGCCATTGAGTTATATACATTGTGCTTTCCGCCGAGGGCAAGTTCCTGAAGGTACATGTCGCATTCCTGCTCCTTGTATCTCACGATCATCTTGTTCTCCTTGACGAATGCTCCCTGACTAACTTCGCCCTTCTGAGTGAAAGGAAGCTGCTGCGCCTTCACTACGATCTGGTTGAGGTGGTTGACAGTGATCTCGTCATCTGAGCAGAAGATGAAACAGTCGTCGCTTGACATGTTTCTTGTGATACGGAACTTGGATTTCACGTAGTTCTCCATATTGTAACCGTATCTGTCGAGGTGGTCAGGTGTGATGTTCGTGATGATTGCAATGTCTGCCTTGAAGTCATAGACATTGTCAAGCTGGAAGCTGCTGAGCTCGAGCACATAGATATCGTGCTGCTCGGTTGCCACCTGATATGCGTAGCTTTTTCCGATGTTTCCACCAAGACCGACGTTCAGGCCGGCCTGCTGGAGAAGATGGTAGATGAGTGATGTTGTGGTTGTCTTGCCGTTGCTGCCTGTGATGCAGACTTTCTTTGCCGAGTCATAGCGACCGGCAAATTCGATTTCAGAAATAACTCCGATTCCCTTTTCGAGAATCTTCTGCACCATTGGGGCTGTCTCAGGAATACCTGGACTCTTGATCACTTCATCAGCATTGAGGATCAGTTCTTCCGAATGACCTCCCTGCTCATAAGGGATTTCCCACTGATCAAGCATGGCGATATACTTCTCGGACAGCTTTCCCATATCCGAGAGGAATACATCGAATCCCTTGACTTTTGCAAGAACTGCGGAACCTACTCCGCTTTCACCACCACCTAAAACTACTACGCGCGACATATATGTTGTTGTTTTGTTATCTGACCTTTAATAATGCTATTGTAACCACTGCAAGGATAATTCCGATGATCCAGAATCTCACCACGATCTTAGCCTCCGGAATCGCTTTGGCCGGCCTCTGGATCAACGCCGGGATTCCTTCCTTCTGATAATGATGGTGAAGAGGAGCCATCTTGAAGATACGTCTTCCTGCACCATATTTCTTCTTTGTATATTTGAAGTAGAATGTCTGCATCATCACAGAGAGGCTTTCTACGAAGAATATTCCGCAAAGAACCGGAAGGAGCAGTTCCTTTCGGATGAGGATTGCACATACTCCGATCACACCACCGAGCATAAGGCTTCCGGTGTCACCCATGAATACCTGTGCAGGGAAAGAGTTGTACCAGAGAAAACCGATAAGAGCTCCGACAAAGGCTGACATGAATACAGCAATTTCACCGCTGCCAGGGATGTACATTATGTTGAGGTACTCTGCATTGACTATGTTACCTGAAAGCCATGCGAAGATTCCAAGAACGACTCCCACGATTGCTGAGGTTCCGGTAGCAAGACCGTCCATACCGTCTGTCAGGTTCACTCCGTTAGAGCATGCTGTGATGACGATGATGATCATCAGGACATAGATCGCCCATTTGCAGTACCATCCCCAGGTTCCCTTGAACGGAGAAAGCCATTTGTAGTCGAACTCATGGTTCTTGATGAACGGGATTGTGGTCTTTGTGCTCTTTACCACATCGTGTTTCTCGCTGAGAACCATATTGTCAACGACAAGTGTGCTGTCCTGTGTCGCGTCAACTGCCACAATCTCATCAATCTTTATGCTCTCTCTGATCACAATGTTGCTGTTGAAACATACTGTGAGGCCGATTGCAAGGCCAAGAATGGACTGAGCTACGAGCTTTGTCTTTGCGCTCATTCCCTCCTTATTCTTCTTGAATACCTTGATGTAGTCATCGGCAAAGCCGATCAGGAAGAACCAGATTGTGCTGATAATCAGGAGGATATTATATATGTTTGTAAGATCTCCGAAAAGGAGGACCGGGATGATGATGGCAAGGAATATGATGATTCCTCCCATGGTCGGTGTGCCCTTCTTCTGCATCTGACCTTCCAGTCCAAGATCGCGGATTTCTTCTCCGATCTGCTGTCTCTGAATCCATCTGATGATCTTCTTGCCGGCAACAAGCGAGAATACAAGCGCAATGATTGCTGCGCTCATCGCTCGGAATGAGAGGTAGCTGAACAGTCCCATTCCCGGGAGGTCCACTCCGATGGCTCTCAAATATTCTACTAAATGATAAATCATATGTTATTCTGCTATATCCTTGAATGTTTCAGCCACTATGGCCTGTTCGTCAAAGTGTTTCTTTTCTGTTCCTGTAATCTGGTATTTCTCGTGTCCCTTGCCGGCAAGAAGGATTGTCGCTCCCTGGCCTGCCAGCATGATGGCTGTTCTGATCGCCTGCTCACGGTCCTCGATGAAGAGTGACTTTGCTTTTCCTGCGATGTCCATACCTTCCTTTATGTCTGCCATGATGTCGGCAGTCTTTTCTGTCCTGCTGTTGTCGGCGGTCACAATGATTCTGTCTGCCATCTTCTGTGCAATCTTTCCCATCTCAGGACGTTTTGTCCTGTCTCTGTCTCCTCCACAGCCGAATACGCAGATGAGTTCTCTCTCCGGTGCAATCTCGCGGACAGTCTTCAGTACGTTCTCAAGTGCGTCAGGTGTATGAGCATAATCGATGATGACTGACAGGTCCTTAGGACCCCTCATGTTCTCCAATCTGCCTGGAGCCGGTCTTAGTGTGCTCATTGCCACAAGTGTCTCCTCCGGGTCAGCGCCCAGAACCACTGCAGTGGTGTAGATTGCAAGAAGATTATATGCATTGTGCTGTCCGATCAGGCAGCTCCAGCTTTCAATGCCATCTGTCTTCAGAAGCATTCCTTCGAAACTCTGCTCCACGATTCTGCTGGTGTGGTCTGCAATGCCTCTGAGTGAATATGTCACCACCTTTGCCTTAGTATTCTGCATCATCACCATTCCGTTGCGGTCATCCACATTGGTGATTGCGAATGCGTCCGGAGTCAGATTGTCAAAGAAAAGTTTCTTGCATCTGAGGTACTCCGCGAAGGTCTTGTGGTAGTCAAGATGGTCGTGAGTGAGGTTTGAGAATATGCCGGCCTTGAACTTAAGTCCTGCAATCCTGTCCTGTTCCACTCCGATCGAACTGACCTCCATGAAGCAGTATTCACAACCTGCGTCCACCATCTCGGCCAGCAGAGAGTTTATTGTAAGAGGGTCTGAGGTCGTGTTGATGGCTTCAGTTCCTTTTGTTCCTACGTAATTGGCGATTGTTGACAGAAGTCCGCAGTTATATCCCATTGCTGTGAACATCCTGTGAAGGAGGGTCACTGTGGTGGTCTTTCCGTTTGTTCCGGTGATACCGACCAATGTCAGTTTATGCGAAGGGTTATCATAGAAATTCGCTGCAATGATTGCCATCGCATATCTTGAAGATTCTGCTCTTACGGCAATGACTCCCTCCATGTCGAGAGCAGCAGTCACTCTTTCGAATGTGTCCTGCTCTTCATATACAATCACTCTTGCACCCTTGCCGATGGCTGTGGCGATATAGTCATGACCATCACTGGCAAAGCCCTTGATAGCCACGAAAAGCGATCCATAGGTTACCTTCCTTGAATCGCAGCAGATCGAGCTTACCTCGATTGCACCGTCTTTTGCTTCGAACAGACATCCGCTGTCCTTCAGAATTCTGTCAAGTCTCATTTGAGTACAAGCTTAATCGTTTCTCCTTTTGTGCAGATCTTACCTGCAGCTGGGCTTTGGCTCACAACGTGGCCGATACCCTCATATATGCATTTGTAACCATTGTTTTCAATGGCATAAATCGCATCCTTCAATCCCATTCCCTTTACATCCGGAACAGGAATCGAGCTTCCTTGTCTGGTTGCGATGTATTCCGGATTCATTTCAGGAACCTTTGCCCTTGCCTGAAACTCCTCGCCCCAGGTGCTGTCGAGTGACCAGAGGTTGTCGACAATCTCCTTGAACGTCATCGCTGGAATCACACCTCCGTACACGCTTCCCTTTGTCAACTTGGTGTATACAACGACAATCGCTGAATACTTCGGCTCGTCTGCAGGGAAGAATCCCACGAAGGTTGCCTGATATTTCTTCTCACCATTTATTGATTCGAACGGTCTCTGAGGGTGAGGATTCTCGTCAGGACTCAGTGCTGTCCATGCGGTACCGGTCTTTCCTGCAACCTGGCACTTCGCATTCTTCAATCTTGTTGCTGTACCCTCAAGGGTAACCATCTTGAGTGCCCTGGTCAAAGTATCTGCAGTTGCCTTTGATACGATCGAACCGTTTAGCACCTCAGGGCTGAACTTCTTTTCCACCTTTCCATCTGTTTCAAAGGATTCGATCAGATAAGGCTTCATCAATTTACCATTGTTTGCAATCGCATTGTAGAATGTCAGCATATTGAGCGGAGTCTCCATGATGGAGTATCCGATAGCTGTCGATGCAAGGTCATACTTGCTGCTCGGCTGCTTGATGCTTGAGCTTGTTCCTCCCGGTTCCTTCAGGTCGAACTTGTATGAATCGTTCAATCTATAGTCGTAGAGTCTGTTGACAAAATCCTGCGGATCATCCTTATAGTTGTCAACAACGAGTCTTCTAAACACATAATTCGATGAGATCTTGAATCCATCGAGCACCTTGATTGTATTTGTATGGTTATTTCTTTCCCAGTCCTTTATGTACTGGTCATCATTTATCCTCGGCAGGTCCTCCATCCTTCCGTGATTTGTCGGGATCTCGGTTTCGAGAGTCACATATCCGTCTTCCAGGAGTGTCGCAAGTGTAGCTGCCTTGAAGATGGAACCAGGTTCGCCAGGTCGTCCGATCGCCATATTGAAGTTTTCTCCAAGGACGTCCTTGCTGTTCTTAAGCAGGTTGACCATTGCGCGGATCGCTCCTGTCTTCACATCCATGACAACCACGCATCCGCCTTCGATCCTCTCATCGTCAGTAATATATCTTCTGAGAGCTCTGTCAGCTATGTCCTGGATGTCGATATTGATGGTCGTCCTGATGTCCTGTCCGTGCTGCACGGCCACAATCGCACTGTCCTGATCCACAATGAGACCCTTGTCTGTACGTTTCATCCACTGTGAGCCGTCCTTGCCTCGAAGGATGTAGTCATACTGACCTTCGATACCCATGAATCGGCTTTCCTCAGGATTCTCCTTGTTGATCCTCACGTCGCCGATAACTCTACCTGCGAGCTGTCCGTACGGGTATTGACGTGTCTCGATCTCGGTCTTGATCATACCGCTCTTGAACTGACCTTCATTGAAAAGGGGAAGCGTCTTGAGCTTGAGATATGTCTGATGGTCTACATTCTTGCTGATCAGTACATTCTTGCGACCTTTGAGATTCGAATCTCGGTGGCTGATGATGAGGTTGTAGTAAAAGTCCGCGTCCTTGCCATCCTTGGCGAGAACTTCAGGAAGCTGCTGGCTCAAAAGCTTCGCCTTCTTCTTCCAGTCGTTCTCCAGTGAATCGCGCTTTCTTGGATTCTTTACCTTGGCGAACTCATCCTTGCGGACCGTACAGTCCATGTTGATGTTATACATCGGAGTCGAGATGGCAAGAAGTTTTCCGTTCTGATCCAGAATCGCTCCTCTGTCAGGCTTGGTGATGATCTGTTCGTGCTTTGGCTGGAAATATCTTACATATTCAGGATCCGGCTCCCATCCGAACTGGAGGGTTACGATCTTGATGATTATGGCAACAGACAGTACGAGGAACACACAGTAAAACATCCAGAGCAGTATACTGGTCCAGTCCTGTTTCTTACGTATGTCCTTTCCTGTTCTCATTTTAAAATATCTGCCGGTTTGCTTGGTGCCTGAACCTTGGATCCCATGCCCTCAAGCATGCTTTCCACTGTGCTGAGTCGATCGAGTCCGACCAGCTCATATGTCATCTGTGCGTTATGTATCTTAAGTGTCTTGATCGTTTCGTTGTTCTTCTGGACCTTCAGCATGGTCTGCTCGGTCTTGTAGCTCATCCAGATGCTGATGCATCCGAGCATGAAGGCATATAATATATAAGGTAGGGCCTTGTCTACACGCATTCTCAGCAGCAGGTCTCCGCGTCCGAGCGATATGATGAAAGCTCCTATTGCCTTGCCTATGGCTTTCCATCTTATATTCTTGAGCCAGCTCATACCTTCTCTGCTATTCTTAATTTTGCACTTCTTGCTCTTGTATTTGCGGAAATCTCACTCTCCTGAGGGAGTATAGGCTTTCGGTTCACAGCTACAAGCGGTGCAGTGATATTTCCATAAAAGTCCTTCTCAGCCTTTCCTTCGATGTTGCCAGCCTTGATGAAGTTCTTCACCATCCTGTCCTCCAGCGAGTGATAAGTGATGATAACCAACTTTCCGCCTGGTTTGAGGGCTGCGGCTGCTCCGCTGAGGAATTTCTCAAGAGACTTCATTTCCTGATTTACCTCGATTCGGAGTGCCTGATATACTTTTGCAAGGAACTTGTGTTCTGCGAATTTCGGGAGAGCCTTTTCGATTGCGCTGCCAAGCTGTGTGGTGGTCTCGATAGGACTGGCCTCTCTTGCCTTGCATATCATCTGCGCGATCTTTCTGCTGTTGTCTACCTCTCCATAGAGTCGAAGGATCTTTTCCAGTTCCTCCTGCTCGTAGTTGTTGATGATGTCGGCAGCAGTTGTTGTCGCTTCCTGATTCATTCTCATGTCGAGTGGGGCCTCGTATCTGAACGAGAAACCTCTTTCAGCAGTATCGAACTGATGCGATGAAACTCCCAGGTCGGCAAGAACGCCATCGATGCCGTCCTTGTATCCCTGGTGGAGCACATGGTTGTGAATCCATCTGAAATCGCTTCTGATGAGGGTCAGACGGTCGTCATCCGGTTTGTTTGCAATGGCATCGCTGTCGCGGTCGAATGAGATAAGACGACCCTCTGGGGACAATCTGCGCAGGATTTCGCAGCTGTGTCCTCCTCCGCCGAATGTGGCGTCAGCATATATTCCCGATGTTGAGCTGATCAAAGCAGAAACGCTTTCATCTAGCAGTACTGGCGTGTGGTACTCAGACATCTTAGACCTCCCTTTTAAATGCGTCCTGATATCTTCTTTCCCATCTGACGGAATTCTTCGGCTGAAAGGCAGCCACCGTCAATTTTTTCTTTTGCCCAGATCTCCACCTTGTAGTCAACGCCCAGAACGACAACGTCCTTGGTGATTCCTGCTGCTTCAAGAAGCTCCTTCGGAATAGAGATTCTTCCGAGCTTTGCATCAGGAGTGACATGGGCAGTGTTGCTCATATAAGTTCTCCAATATTTCATGTGCTCGTCATTGAATGCGAGGTCGAGCTTTGCTCTGACTGCCTCTGACATGTTGCTCCACTCCTGCCAAGTGTACATTTCAAGGCAGTCTGAGTGCATGTCCTTGCGGATGACGAACATCATCTGGTCGGCAGGCACGACACTCTTGATGGCAGAAGGAATCACGAGTCTTCCCTTGTCATCAACTTTTGCATTATGTCTACCGAAAAATCCAGTCATTTTCCACGTTAATTTGAGTCTTGCAAAAGTATAAACTTTTTTCCACTTTCTCCCACAATTTCCCAAAATTTTCCACAAACTTTTCAACATTATTTCTATTTTTGCGCCGTTGTAATTTTGGTGAATATGAGAAGATTATATATAATCCTGTCTATAGTGCTCTCTGTGGCCGTTTTTGCCTCTTGTGGAAGAAAGGGGGAGAGCCGTGACGCGGTTACGGGAACCTTATCTGAAGGGGCCGAACTTGTTGAAGATTCATCCCACATGTATCCATCTTTGGATTCCCTTGACTGTAGGGAGGGAAAAGTACGTAACGGTCAGTTCTTTTCAACCCTTCTGACCTCACTCGGACTCTCTGCTTCAGAGGCCTATAATCTCGCGCAGGCTTGTAGTGACGTCTTTGATGTCCGCACCCTCCGCGTCGGCAACTCCTACAAGGCTTGCTACTCAGCTGAGACGCTTCAGTACCTTATCTACGACAGAGACCGCACATCTCAGATCATCTTCAGGTGCCAGCCGCCTTATGAGGCTTCTGTATACGAGAAGCCTGTTACTGTGGAGCAGCGCTATGCGGATGTTACCATTTCGAATTCCCTCTGGGTGGACATGACAGACGCGGGTGTGTCACCAAACCTGATCCTCAGTCTTTCAGACATCTATGCCTGGACCGTAGACTTCTTCGGACTTCAGAAAGGTGATCGTTTCAAGGTTTTGTATGAAGAGAAGATTTGTGATGGCGAGGTGATAGCTGTGGATACGGTTCGCTATGCTGTCTTTACTCATAATGGTTCTGACTATCCGGCAGTCATGTATAATCAGAAGGATGGAGGAAACATATATTGGAACGAGAAGGGAGAGAGCATGAGAAAGGCCTTCCTGAAGGCTCCGCTTAAATATTCCCGAATCAGTTCCGGCTTCTCTCATGCACGTCGCCATCCGGTGACCCGCAAGGTCCAGCCTCATTACGGAGTGGATTATGCGGCTCCGACAGGTACTCCGGTGATGACTATCGGTGATGGAGTAGTGACAAGTGTGAAATATGAGGGTGCCGGCGGAAATACAGTCAGAATCAAACATAATTCGGTTTATTCGACTGCGTATCTGCATCTTTCGAAATATGCCAAGGGACTTAAGGTCGGCCAGCGCGTACGTCAGGGAGATGTGATCGGATATGTAGGTTCTACGGGTCGCTCGACAGGTCCGCACCTTGACTTCCGTGTATGGAAGAACGGCAGCCCTATCAATCCGCTCAAGATGGATTCGCCGCCGGCAGAACCATTGAAGGGTGAGCACAAGTCTGGCTTCGAGAAAACTTCGGAAAAATATGAGGCCCAGATCGATACGATCCAGGCCCATTCGATGGTAAAATCTTTATTTGAATTGTTATAATCCTTGCCCGAGCAATCGGGCATTTTTTATTCTACTCTGCTGCAGATCAGGGTTGCAGAAGTCACTGACTCAACCTTGACGGTGCAATAGTCTCCTGCCTTCTCGCCGCGTGAAGGGAAGACGCACATCTTGTTGCTGCTTGCCCTTCCGCAAAGCTCCTGAGGGTTCTTCTTTGATGGTCCCTCCACGAGCACCTTGAGCACTTTGCCAATCTCCTTCTCGTTGCTCTTGAGACTCATACGTCCCTGAAGGGCAATGATTTCGTTAAGTCTTGAAGTCTTGACCTCGTATGGAATATCGTCAGGGTACTTCTTTGAAGCAAGTGTGCCCGGACGTTCTGAATACGCGAACATGAATGCCGAGTCAAATACCACCTGTTCCATCAGTGTGAGGGTGTCCTGGTGATCCTGCTCGGTCTCGCCGCTGAATCCGGCGATGACATCTGTTGTGAGTCCGCAATCAGGAATCACGCTGCGTATCTTTTCAACTCTCTCGAGATACCACTCGCGATTGTATTTGCGTCTCATCTTCTCCAGCATGATGCTGCTTCCTGACTGAACCGGGAGGTGGATATGCTTGCAGATGTTCTCGAATTCTGCCATCGTATAGATCACCTCGTCGCTGATATCCTTAGGATGTGATGTCGAGAATCTTACTCGGAGTTCCGGGCTGATCTGAGCCACGATTCTGAGCAGCTGCGCGAAATTCACATTGTTCTCTGGAGTCTCCTTGTCCTTCCAGCAATATGAATCTACATTCTGTCCAAGAAGTGTGACTTCCTTGTATCCGTTTGCAAAAAGAATCTTTGCTTCCTCGAGAATTGTATATGGGTCGCGGCTGCGCTCAGCTCCGCGGGTGTAAGGTACGATACAATATGAGCAGACGTTGTTGCAGCCTCTCATGATCGAGATGAATGCAGACACTCCGTTCTTGTCGATTCTTACAGGGGCGATATCCGCATAGGTCTCTTCGTGCGAAAGAAGGACGTTGATCTGCGGGTTGTCCGGCCTTACTGCCTTGAGGAGTTCTGGAAGATGACGATACGCATCCGGTCCGGCAACAATGTCCACGCTTTCCAGAAGCTTGTCCTTAAGTCTCTCTGCCATACATCCCACGATGCCGATCACCACTCCCTCTCGGTTTCTCTTCTGGATCTTGAACTGGTCGATGCGGCCCCAGATCCTCTGCTCCGCATTGTCTCTGATGGAGCATGTGTTCGCAAGAATCACATCAGCGTTCTCGATGTTCTCCGTGAGAGCATATCCGGCATCCTGAAGAATCGAAAGAATGACCTCACTGTCATTCACATTCATCTGGCAGCCGTATGTCTCTATATATACCTTCGGTCTTGAAGGGTCTGTCAATGGTCTTATATTGTTCATGCTTATAGCTGTTTTCCAAGTCAGGGGGCAAAGATAGGATTTTTCGACGAATATCGTTACCTTTGCATGAATGTAAACATTGTGACATGAGAAGAAAAAGTGCAAATATATTGGCGTTTATGATGCTTGCAGTCATACTCTGTCTGACTGGATGCAAGGGTGTCAAGGATATCAGCGTGACCTCTGTTGAGGTGGAATCCATCAGCATGAAAGGCATGAAAGGCCTTGATGTCTTCCTGAAGGTCGGAGTTGACAACCCTGCAAAACAGGTCAGGATTTCTGAAATTGAGGGCTCTCTCAAGCATTCTGGCAAGGTTATTGGTAACCTGGCGATGGACCCGTTCATTCTTGGAGGAAAAACAGCTGATATATATACGCTTAAAGCGACTGTTACACTTGCTCAAGGTGCTGGTTTAAAGGATCTTATAGCTCTTACGGATAAGAATGGGTTGAATAGGTGTACAGTGGATTTTTCTGCCAAGGCCAAATATGGAAAGAATGCGCCTGTGCAGATAAAAAGGAAAGAAATACCATTGAAAGAACTATTGGATAAATTGGAAAATGAAAAAAACTAAAATCTTAATCTGTCTCTTTGTAGCCGCAGTAATGTCCGGCTTCAACGCTCTTTCTGCTCAAGATACCACAGCAGTCCAGCAGGTTGTTGTTCCTGAAGGATTTGAGCTTGTGGACTCTCTTGTGTACCGTCCTGCATCTGCAGTCGACACACTGCTCGCTGGAAAGAATATTCTTGATATCATGCCCAAGAAGGATTCAGGTGCTGTGGCAACAGTGAATGTTCATCAGTCCGACACCCTCTCAGCATCTCTCAGGGAGCATGTTACAGCAAATGCGACAAGAACAATGAGCGGTTACCGAGTGAGAATCTTCTTTGATAACAAGCAGACTGCCAGAGTAGCTTCAGAAGAAACATTGAGGCGTTTCGAGAGCATGTATCATGACGTGGTGGCATATCGCACATACGCAAATCCATATTTCAAGGTCACAGTCGGTGACTTCAGAACAAAGTCAGAGGCGATGGCGCTTTTGGAGAGAATCAGATATGAATTCCCGAGTGCCTTTGTAGTGAAGGAGAATATATCATTTCCTGTGGTGGACACAGAAAATGCTTTTGTAGTCGACACCGTGAAAGTGTTGCGCCCGATCCGATAGTTAGTAGTATATAAATATTTCAGTGGTTATGTTCAAGCAAAGTTTAGAGCTCAAGCAGCAGCAGAAACTCTCTCCGCTTCAGATTCAGACAATCAAGTTGATAGAACTCCCGATTCAGGAGTTTGAGCAGAGAATCCGTAAGGAGTTGGAGGAGAATCCTGTTCTGGATGAGGAGCAGCCGTCAGAAAAGGATGACGAGCAGGCTCCACGTGAGGTATCCCTTTCTGAGTATAAGGAGGATGACTCGATTCCGAGCTATCGCTTGAGGTCTGACAACTATAATCTTAAGGACGAAAGGCCACAGTACAGCACCTTCTCGGTCAAGGAAAGCTTCACCCAGAGCCTTCAGGAGCAGCTGGGGTACAGGAACCTTACCGAGCATCAGTATGCTGTCGCCTCATTCCTGATCGGCAGTCTGGACGATGATGGTTATCTTCGCAGAAGCCTTGACAGTATTGTGGACGACCTTTCTTTCAGGGCTAATATCGAAACTTCTGAGGAAGAGGTTCTCTCGATGTTGAAGATTATCCAGGAGTTCGACCCTGCAGGAGTCGGCGCACGTGACCTTCGTGAATGTCTGCTTCTTCAGATCAGACTCTTCAAGAAGACTCCTGAGGTTGTAAATGCAACCAAGATCCTGACTCATCATTTCAATGAGTTCACAAACAAGCATTTCCAGAAGATCATGACACGCATGAGCCTCTCTGAGGCAGAACTCAAGGCGGCTATTGCGAAGATCCTCAAACTGAATCCGTCTCCAGGTGGACAGATCGACGATTCATATACTGACCAGGCTCAGCAGATTGTACCTGATTTCATGCTCGAATACAGGGATGGCGAACTGAAGCTTTCAATGCCTCGTTTTTCGATCCCTGAACTTAAGGTGAACAGAAAATATGCTGACCTTCTCATTGAGGCGGCTCATTCATCTGAGCGCGAGAAGAAGGAAGCTGCGACTTTCGTGAAGAAGAAGCTGGAGTCTGCCAAGTGGTTTGTGGAAGCCATCAAGCAGCGTCACAATACTCTCTCAAGCACCATGCAGGCCATTGTGGATTATCAGCATGAGTATTTTATCGATGGCGATGAGACCAATCTCAAACCAATGGTTCTCAAGGATATAGCAGAAAAAACAGGTTTCGATATATCCACCATTTCACGAGTTGTGAACAGCAAATATATCGAAACGCATTTCGGTATCTATTCTCTCAAATATTTCTTCTCGGAAGGCCTTGAAAATCAGGAAGGAGAAGAGGTCTCAACACGAGAACTCAAGAAGGCTCTTCAGGAGTGTGTCGATAATGAGAACAAGCGCAAGCCATTGACTGACGACGAGCTTGTTGACCGTATGGTTGAGAAGGGCTACAAGGTTGCCCGTCGTACCATCGCCAAATATCGCGACCAGCTAGGAATTCCTAAGGCTCGTCTCCGTAAGGAATTATAGCACTACTTCTTGGTTCCGTAGGCGAGGTCGCCGGCGTCTCCGAGGCCAGGGACAATGTAGGAGCGGCTGGTGAGCTCTTCGTCCACCGCTGCTACCCAGAGTGTTATCTTTTCACCCGGGAGATATTTCTGAATATATTCCACAGCGTAAGCGCTACAGATAGGACAAACGAGGTGGGTGTGCTTCGGCTCACCCTCTTCGCATAAACGCTTGTATGCCGCCTCGATTGATGACCCTGTCGCGAGCATCGTGTCTGCAAGAATCAGAACCTTGTCGTCCAGGTCCGGTGTGCTGCAATATTCGATCTTTATATGGAAATCCTCACCCTTGTGATATTTTCGATATGCAGCAACAAAAGCATTCTGCGCATCATCAAAATACTGGAGAATACCTTCATGGAGCGGTAGACCTGCCCTGAGGATTGTTGCAATGACGATCTGGTCGTCATACGTATCCATCTGAGCGATACCAAGAGGGGTGGTTACCGGTTTCACGCTGCTGTCCAGTGTCTTACTTATCTCATAGGCGAAGATGTTTCCAATCCTTTCAAGATTTCTGCGGAATCTTAGACTGTCTTTCTGCACATTGATGTCACGCATCTGCGCTACGAACTTATTGAGAACTGAATTTGTCTCCCCAAGGTTGATGACTTTCATGGTTTTATCTTTATCAAACAGCATAAAGGTATCAAATTCTTTGCCCACTTCCAAATTTTACGATCAACGGTGATGCTTTCGTGATACTCCCGTCTCAGTGATTTCTTCGTCTGCAAAGCTATAGTAGCTGCTGTCAGCAACCACCACATGGTCAACAAGTGAAATGTCGCAGGTCTTGAGGGCATTCTTCAGACTTTGTGTCTGCTTGATATCCGCCATGCCGGGAAGGGGACTGCCGGAAGGGTGGTTATGCACAAGAATCAGCCCGGATGCTTTCTTTTCGAGCGCTCTGCGTACTATGGATTTGCAGTCCATGATGGTTGACTCCAAACCTCCGGAACTCATCATCTCCCTTCCTATCAGGTGATTGGATCTGTTGAGAAAAAGTACCCAACACTCTTCGTGATCGAGTGTCTTCATGTGTGGGATCATCAGCCTGTATACGCTTGATGGTGAGGTGATTGACTTTCGTTTTGTGTTGACACTCTCCAGTGCGCATCTTCTGCCGAGTTCGAAACTGGCAGCGAGGGCCGCAGCCTTTGCAGGGCCGACCCCATTCAGCTTCAGCAGCCTGTCGATTGACATAGACGCAATTCCTCCGATCATCCCATCTGAATCCTCCAGCAGATTGCGGGCAAGTTCCACTGCATTCATCTTGCGTGTGCCTGTTCTCAGCAGAACTGCCAACAGTTCCGCGTTGCTGAGACTTCCTGCACCATTCTTAAGCAACCTCTCCCTTGGTCGCTCGTCTCGAAATAAATCCTTTATTTTCATCGCTTTCCTCATCTCTCTGCTCCTGTCTTACTTACACTCTCCCTGTTTCTACTTTATTTATTTAGCGAACTCGGATGTGATCGCCAGAATGTCCTCTCCGTATTTCCTGAAGCTCTCCTCTCCAAATCCCTTTATCCTCATTAATTCACTCTTCGTATGAGGGATGACTGATGCAATCGTCATCAATGTGCTCTGGTGCATGATCCTATATGCCGGCACATTGTCTTTCTTGAATTGCGCAGTCCTCCATTCCTGAAGCTTTTCCCTCAGGGCTTCATTCACCACGCCCGGCTCATCTTCAGACTTGATAATCTTCTTCAGCCTTCTTGCTCTGGCTTTGCTTCTGTCCTCAAGCAGGCAATCTGTCTTTATTTTGTTGTATTTCTCATGGCTGAAATCCCCCTCAAGAATAAGTTCCATGGCATTACATGATATCTCAAGGCCTGTGATCAGTTCATCCAGCGCCTCCTTGAGCTTTTTCGCCACCTCCTTGTTGTCCACTTCAAGTGTGGTCAGATTTCCACAGAAGTTTCTTAACTGGTCAATCTGTGGATGAAAATACCCGGCTCCCTTGGAAAGTCTTTCATTAAGATATCCATCATCCTGATCACTTGACGCCTCAATGCGTGAAATCTGCTGTCGGAATGTCTCTGCTGTCTTTTTCAGCTGATCAGTGGTCTCGCCCCATTTCAGCAGTTTGGCATATTCCGGTTCGTATGTTTCCTGCAGTCTCTCCCTCCATATCTTTCTGACCCACCCAAGGTTGCTGCATATATCGGACATGTCGAATATCTCCCTATATATATTATAGGTATAGGTCTTTTCTTCAGCTGCCAATCTCTTGCGCACTGCATCTGCACCTGACTGAATATGGTCGTTGAAGTCTGCAACATGCAGGTCTGAATATATTGACGAACCCCTGATGGGGGATTCAAGGGATATGCCTTCAAGTGTGCGGCAACGTGAAAGGGCGACATACACCTGTCCGAACGCGAATGCTGATCCGGCATCAATGATAACCTTGTCAAAGGTAAGTCCCTGGCTTTTGTGTATGGTGATCGCCCAGGCGATACGTAATGGGAGCTGCTTGAATGTGCCCACTACATTCTGCCTGATTTCTCCGGACTCGTTGTCCAGAGCATATTGTATATTCGGCCATTCTGCTTGGCTTACAACAATGCTCTCTCCATCTGAATCAGTTACTGTCACCTGTCCTCCTGAGGTTATTTCAGTAACTTTTCCCAACTTGCCATTATAGAATCCTGCTTCAGAATCGTTCCTGATGAACATTACCTGTGCCCCCTTCTTCAGCGAAAGTACCTCATCTGCCGGATAGCTGTTTTCTGGGAATTCACCCTCGATTTCTGCTCCGAAAGTGATGGCTTCCCCAGGGAGCGCGTCCAGCTTCATTCCATTAACCTTGTCTGCCTGGGCGTTGTGGGTGGTGAGACGGATGACGTCATCGTCGTTTTCGTATGCCTTTACCCTGGAGTTCAGTGACTTCAGAATCTGGCTTGTGAGCCTGTTTTCCCTGATGCCGTTCAGGATATTCAGGAAATCCTGATCCTGTTGACGGTGGACCTTCTGCAACTCGATTGTTACGTATGCCAACTTCTGCAGTGCCTTTGAATGAAAGAAATATGGCGAGGGATAGACCTGAGAAATGTATTGTCTCTCGCTGTCCCTGACCACTGGTGAAAGCTGTTGGGCATCTCCGATCATAAGAAGCTGAACTCCTCCAAAAGGCTTGTCGTTGCGGCGATATCTGCGCAGGGTCATGTCCACTGCATCCAACAGGTCTGCCCTCACCATCGATATCTCGTCAATGATGAGCAGATCCAGGGTGCGGATGATCTTCACTCGGTCTTTTCTCAGGCTTCTGTGCTGCTCGGGCATCTGGTACTCTGTCACCAGTTCCTTCACATCCGGAAGATATGGGCAGAGCGGGAGCTGAAAGAATGAGTGGATTGTGGAACCCCCGGCATTGATTGCCGCCACTCCGGTAGGGGCCAGAACCACAAATCTCTTTGTTGTGGTCTGTGTGACATACTTAAGGAAGGTTGTCTTACCTGTTCCGGCCTTTCCCGTCAAAAATACCGATCTTCCCGTGGCCTTCACATATCTCTCCGCCATCTCAAAAATTTCGTCCTTCTCCATGTCCTTCCAATTTTAACTCCCGCAAATCTATAAAACATTTCCATATATAAAAAGTCCCCACTCAATGAGCAGGGACTTCTCCGTGTATTTTAATCAAGATTTTACTTGAAGTAATTAGGAACCGGGAATATCATAGGCTCGTAATAGTTACCAGCCTTGTCCTTGAGAACAACGATCACGTCATCAATGACTACGCCGTTGTCATCCGGACCTGAAGCTTCGTGATGTTCCATGTAGAGAGCTGAACCATTGTTTTCGTAGATCAAAGGCTTAGCATCCTTGTAATATGGATAATATGCATTGTAAAGATCAGTTGCACACTTGTTGATCACCTCTTCTTTCTTGCAGTAATTTGCTCTTTGACTTCTTACATAGTCCTTCCAGTAATCCAATGAGCAGTAATTGTTGATTGCATTAAGTGCATACTGATATTCTGTACATCCATCTTCCCAGCATGTGCAGTTGTTTGCACCGTGCGTACCTGTTGCAAAATATGTCGCAAATCCGCTGGTAGGGAATCCGTGAACATAGAAGTCGTATACATTCAACAATGTTCCTGTGTGAAGCTCTCCATTGTCATCCACCCAGTCAGGCTCCTGAGCATATTCTCCGTTTGCTCCTATGCGTACGGTTCCTGAGTGATATCTGCGGCTGCTGAATGCCTCTACGTCGATGATGATGTCCTCTACCTTGTTGAATGAACTGCCTGCTCCATAGTAATACTCCTCTGACATACAGCAAACGTATGCAGTCAAGTCAGTAGGACATGAGAAATCAAATGCATAGAAAGCGAAGAGGTTGGCGCTTGGCTTACCGAGGAACTTGTTTTCGTGCCACTTGATCTGAACTTTTTCCTTTGCTGCGTTCCAAGTGTCAGATCCTTTTCTTACGATTGTACCAAGGTTTGCAGCCATTGTTTTGAATTTAAGGTATCCGGCGTGTGAGTAGTTGCCAGATGCATCCTTTGCCATGAACAGGATCACATGGTCTTTGTCGGCGCTAAGACCAGAAAGCTGCAATTTGCCGTTTGCATAAGTGTGCTGAGTCATCGCCTTCACGATGTGGCTGTCCTCAGGATAGAGAGCCATGAACTGCTCTCCTGTTGCAGCATCTCCTGCGCAATATTCTGTCAATGTCCAGAACTCGTCCAATGTCTTGCCCACCCAGAAGATTACATCGGTTGCATTGCCGCCGGAAATAGTGACAGGGAAGGTGGCCTTCTTGTCGCTGATTTCAGCATTTGTCTCGTCGATTGTAACTGTCAGTTCATTGAATACAAGTGGCTCAGTAGTAAGTTTTGCAATATATGTCATCTTACCGAACTTTCCATCGGCATTCACTGGCATTGCCAACAATGCCTTAGGTGTTTCTGGGTCAAGCTTGTCAACAAACGCTTCGCCTGAAGATGCGCTGATATATGTTCCATAGCTCAACATGAAGTCTTCCTGCTTTGCCTGACTATTAAGCTTTCCAGGCCTTGAGGTTACATCGAATCTATAGTAGATTCCCTGTGCTCCTGGGGCATTCACCTGAACTTTCATGCTTGTGCATGTAACCTCCTGTTCGCCAAACTCCACTGCGAGACTTGCTGGATCAAAATCATCGTTCTCACCCTGAACAGGCATTGCGAGTATAGTTGAACGCTGGATTTCCTGCGCTTTATGAGCTCTGAAAGTCTGCTTCTTGCTTTCTGAATCAGTGACTGTCACTGTGAAACCCTTGCTGAAGATTACAGGTGGGAGTGCAATGATGAAAGATGTTGCAGTTGTCTCGTTGAGCGTCACGCCTTCGCCGCAATCAAGAGTTACAGATGTTTTGGCGCTTTCTCCCATAAGGAGATCTGGTGCGTAAGTATTGGAATATGCAACCACAGTAGCCTCCCCTGCAAGCTTCTCCTTTGCATTACCCTCGATCTTGATAGATTTTACAGTTTCAGTACCCTTCAGCTGGATCTTGATTGCGCCAAGCATGTTCTTGAACTGGAGTGAGTTGTCTGTCAACTCCTCAGCTACAGCAGCCATCGGGAATGTTCCGTTACCAAAGCTGTTTGTTGAATACGTCTGTGTCTGTGGGATAACAATACCAGAAATCTCGTAAGTTGTCAATGTCTCATCACTCTCTGACTTGACGATTGTAAGGCCCTCTGTATAAGGATAGATGGCAACAACGTCGGTTGGAACCAGGCCGTCAGCATTTGTCTGGTCGCTGTTGTTCTGCTTGAGTGTGAAAACACCTTCTGTTGTACCAGCTGTCTCAGCTGTCACCTCATACTGGTTGGCAACGCTGTTGTTCTGGAAGATGGCGAGCTGATCACCCTCTGACCAAAGAATGTTTCTTTCGCTGTCCATCTGGGTCTTTGTCAGTCTACCAAGATTTTCGATCTTGGCTTTGAAGACCTCGGCATTTTCAGCCGGGCGTAATTCTTCAATTACTTCCTGACAGCCAACGATAGTGGCCATCATAAGTGCTGTGTAGATTAACTTTTTCATATGTTTAGATAAAAATTTGCGCTTTAATCCACAAATTTAAGAAATAAATTTGATAAATGGATGATGTTATCTGGTGATTTTCAGCTGGTATTGGCAGAAAACAAAAAAAGGAAGTCGACTGACTTCCTTTGAGGGTGCCCTATGGGATTCGAACCCATGACATTCAGAACCACAATCTGACGCTCTAACCAACTGAACTAAGGGCACCATGTTCATTTTTGGGACTGCAAAGATACGTATAATTTTTAAATATGCAACATCAAGACCGCATCTTTTTAAAAACTCTGCGTTAATTCTGATGTTTGTGCTCGTATCCGCCTCTTACAATATCAAGTGTTGTTATGTTTTTCCTTGTTTTTGCACTCAACTTTCCATCCAGTTCTTCGTACGACGTCCATCTGAAGATGACCTGCAGATTTTGCTCATCATCCTTGAACAGCTGCGATATTGGAAAACTTACATAAGTGCTGGAAGGGACAAGATCAGTGTCTTCTTCTGTTATGATCTCGCCATAAGCATTGTGCTTGAAAGTGAATTCATATACTCCGTCGACCGCATTACCGTCATTTCTTACAAGGTTAACCAGGTGTGCCTGCTTGCTTCCTTCCTTGATTGGGATATAGATATGAAGGTTCAGATAACCGGCTGAATACCAGACTTCGTCGATATTCAATGCATCTTCTACGAATATTTCATTGTCGCTCACTGAAGTGGAGTCCACTGGAACCTTTGTGAATACAGGATTTATATCAGTGAGTCTGACGATATATCGGCTCTCTTCTGTATATCTGAGTATGTCGCACGCTATGATTGCCCTCTTGATGGTGTCAGTGTCGACTGAACACAGTGTATCAACGATTTCATAGGTGAGGCCCTGGTCGCTGATGAATGTGCCGTCGACAAAGTCTCCCATTGTGACATTGTTATGTTGCAATGTGTAGTCTGCTGCACAGGAGCAGGCGCATGCGGCCAATAGAATGGATACTATATATTTGATAATAGACATGATTCTTGTTTTACGACTGCTATAGATGCATCAGCAGTCGGATTCGTTGCATCAGGCGCTATATTTCTTTTTGGTCGGACGGCCTACCAGCTGAATGTCTATGCCTTCAATCTTATATCCTCTGAATTTCTTGCGGCCAATGTGTGACTCGATAAGGGCGATGAGTTCGTCGTCAATCACATCCTTGAATACATGGTTCTCCTGGTCATACAGATGCATGTGCTTGAATGTATTCACATCAAAATACATCTTGTTGTTTGCGCTGAGTCTATAGTCGTATATGCCCAGCATGGCCATGTTTGTGAGAATGTTGTACACTGACGCAACAGTGACTTTGGTCCCTCCCTTGTGGGAAATTACTTCAGTCACCATGTCTGCAGAAGCGTGGCCGAGTGAGAGCATCGCTTCGTGTACTGCAAGTCTCTGAGGTGTGGCTTTGAGAGAATGTTTCTTGAGGACCTGCTTGAAGTCCTCTATGTTCTGGCATCTGTTTGTATTCATATATCTAAGTTTGCCGGCAAAGATATGTATTTGCCTCCTAACCTCCAAAATAAATTTGAAAATTTCTAAATTGGTGAGCCGAAGCTGTCTGTTTTTTGCGTTGGATGTGGAGAATCCGCTTAAAAATGGTAATTTTGCACCCGGTTTAGGAATTGCACATAATGAAGTTTAAGTTTAGAAACTTTGAAGCCTATGCTCTTGTAACCGGAGCGGCTTCAGGAATGGGACGTATATATGCCCTCAAGCTTGCTCAGATGGGGTATGACCTTGTTCTTGTTGATATCAATGAGAGGGGCTTGGCCGAGACTGAGAAGATAGTTAAAGCGGCTGTTCCGGCAGTGACGGTCCTGCTTGTCCCTCAGGATCTTTCCACTATGGATGCTGCAGACAAGGTGTTTGAAAGGACAGAGGATGCAGGTTGTCAGGTGGAGGTTCTGGTCAATAATGCAGGAGTCATGTTCTGCCAGGGTATGGCGGAAACGTCTGAGCGCATGCTCAAGCTGATCATGATGGTTCACATGAATACGCCTCTTATGCTTTGCCGCAAATATGTCACAGGCATGAAGGAGCGTGGCAGGGGATATATACTCAATATTTCATCCCTGGCGGCGTGGATGATCTGGCCAGGAATCGGAATGTATGGATGTACAAAGCGTTTTGTGAGAGACTACTCGAGACAGTTGAGGATTGAGTGCCAGAAGACCGGTGTGAGTGTGACGAATGCATATTTCGGCGCTGTTGATACTCCTCTTGTTCCGCTTAAGGACAGTCTTCGAAAACTGGCGGGGTTCCTGACTGTGATGATCAGTCCGGAGAAAGCTGTCAACAGGGCGCTCAAGGCAACATTCAGACGTCGTAAGGGAACGATGCCTGGACTTCTCAACAAGTTGTTCTGGCCGATGATTGTAATCCTCCCGGACTGTCTTCTGGGGTGGATTTACAGAAAAGCTAAGCCTTATCTGATGAAAGTCTGATGATTATAGCTCGGAAATTGAGTCGGAATCACTATATTTGCAAGTTGCACAAAATGTCGACTTCGTCGAATTAAAATATTTATGATATGGAAAAGATAGATTGTCTTATTGTTGGCGGCGGCCCCGCTGGTTACACTGCCGCTATATATGCTTCAAGAGCAAATCTTGCTCCTGTTCTTTATGAGGGAGCTCAGCCGGGAGGTCAGTTGACAACAACGACTGATATTGAGAACTATCCTGGTTTCGAAAACGGAATTTCAGGCCAGCAGCTTGTTGATTCGATGAAGGCTCAGGCTGTCCGTCTCGGAACAGATATGCGTACAGGTACAGTGACTTCTGCAGATCTGTCAAGCCGTCCGTTCAAGATTGTTATTGACGGTACTCATGAGATTGAGGCTCAGACTCTTATCATTGCAACTGGTGCTACTGCAAAGTATCTCGGACTTCCTTCTGAGGAGAAGTACAGAGGTCTTGGAGTGTCGGCATGTGCAACTTGTGACGGTTTCTTCTACAGAAAGAAGACAGTTGCAGTTGTCGGAGGTGGCGATACAGCCTGCGAAGAGGCTACATACCTTGCAGGACTTTGCAAGAAGGTGTATATGATTGTTCGTAGAGATGTGCTCAGAGCTTCTGAGGCAATGCAGGACAGAGTGAAGAATACAGAGAATATCGAGGTGCTCTGGAATTGTAATACTCAGGAGGTACTTGGTGATGAGTATGGCGTAACTGGTGCTAGACTTCGCAGAAATGATGGCGAGGTTTTTGATATCGCTGTCGACGGATTTTTCCTTGCTATCGGTCATCACCCTAATTCCGACCTTTTCAGAGAGTGGGTGGCAGTGGACAAGGAAGGTTATATCATCACTGATGGAAAGACTTCAAAGACAAATGTCGAGGGTGTCTTCGCTGCAGGTGATGTTCAGGATCCGCTTTACAGACAGGCTATCACAGCTGCTGCGTCAGGATGTCGTGCAGCTCTTGATGCAGAGAAATTCCTTAAAATGCAGTAATTCAAGATGACTTTAAGAAAAATTTTCCTGATTCTGGTTTCTGTTGTTGCAGTTTGTTCGTGCAAGTCTCAGTATGAACTTCTTCTCAGCAGTAACGATGCAGATGCCAAGTATGATGCTGCCTTCCAGTATTTCAATGAAGGCAAGTTTTCAAAGGCAGCTTCGCTTTTCGAATCGTTGTCAATGCTCACAAACGGCACTGAGAGAGATGACACCGTGAAATTCTACTGGGGATTGAGCAACTATAAGTTCAAGGATTATTATACAGCAGAGACCAATTTCACTCAGTTCATAGAAAGTTATCCTCGCAGTCCTTTCACATCTGAGGCGAGATTCCTACGTCTGGACTGTCTATACAGGTCGACTCTTCGTTGGGAACTTGATCAGGCTCCGACCTACAAGACAATCAGTGAGATTTCGGAGTATATTCTTGATTACCCTGAGAATGAAAACATGCAGCAGTGCAAGGATATGCTTGAAGATCTGAACTGGAGACTGGACAAGAAGGCGTATGAGGCCGCGAAACTCTATTACAAGATGGAGGATTACATTGCTTCACGTGTTGCCTTCCGTAATGTCCTGAAGGATGATGCAGACAATGTATATAGAGAGGATGTCCTTTATTATATAGCAATGTCTTCATATAAATATGCAAGCCTCAGTATTCCGTCAAAGCAGAAGGAAAGATATCTTGTCTTTGTGGATGACTATTTCAACCTTATCGGAGAATTACCGGATTCGCGCTATAGAAAAGAGCTTGAGGTCTTATATAGAAAGGCGCAGAAGGCACTCGGAAAGGATGCAGTTCATACTGAAGATGCAGATATGTCAGAGAAGGACTTTGCAAAGGAAAGAAGACGAATCGAAAAAGAGAATAAAAAAAGTAAGTAAATTTTTGAAACCCTCTTTGAAACTGAAGGTATAATTAAATGGAGGGACTTTGTTCCCGGGTTCAAGAGGAATATAAAACAATATAGAAATGGCAAACAAAAAGACACCTACAAACACACTTACAAGAAACCTTAATGAGCTTGCAGCGCCAACTGGTAACATCTACGAGACTGTAGTAGTGCTCGCGAAGAGAGCAAACCAGATCGCAATCGCAGAGAAGAAGGAGCTCACAAGAAAGCTTGAGGATTTCAAGAATGACCGTGACACTATGGAAGAGGTATTCGAGAACCGCGAGCAGATCGAAATTTCAAAGTATTATGAAAGACAGCCTAAGCCAAGCCTCGTAGCTATCGAGGAGTTCAAGGATGGCGAGGTGTCATACAGAATGGCTAAGCAGGACGAGTAAAACTCAGGGATATGCTAAGCCGACTTCATGTCAGAAACTATGTATTGATAGACTCTCTGGAAATTGATTTTCCGGAGGGTCTCATCATTATTACAGGACAGACAGGAGCCGGTAAGTCCATTCTTTTGGGTGCATTGTCTCTTGTGATGGGATCCAAGGCCGATGCGTCCATGGTTTCGGAAGGCGCAGACAACTGCGTGGTAGAGGCCGAATTCGAGATGGGAGCTGATGAGCAGTTGAAGGCTCTTATCGAAGAAAATGAGGTTGAGTGGGAGGATGGACATCTGATCATCCGCAGGGTGGTCAACCGTTCAGGCCGATCAAGAGCCTTCATCAACGATTGTCCTGTGCCGCTTCAGGTACTTCAGGATATATCTTCGCGTCTGGTGGATGTCCATTCTCAGCACCAGACCTTGCTTCTTTCTGACAAGAGTTTCCAGATGGGCATTCTGGACTATTTTGCAGGCAATTCTGAGCTTCGCGGACTCTGCGCGGATCTTTGGCGCAAGCAGAATGCCATCAAGTCTGAGTTGGCTGCAATTGACTCCAGGCTTGCAAGACTCTCAAGCGAGAGAGATTATAATGAGTCTCAATTCAAGCAGCTTGAGGCGGCGAATCTCCGCGATGGAGAACTTGCTGAATTGGAGGAGGAGCAGAAACAGCTTGCAAATGCAGAGGAAATCAAATCATACCTTTCAACAGTAGAACTTCTCTTTACAGAAGATTCGAATGGTGACGGACTTCCATTGGATTCGATGTTGAAGGAAGTCGTTAAGCTTCTTTCGAAAGCAGCCCGTTTCGTACCGTCTGCATCTGAATTGTCGGATAGAGTGGATTCCTGCAGAAGGGAACTGGATGATGTACTGTCTGATGTTTCGCAGATAAATCAGCGTGTGGATATGTCTCCGGAGCGTCTGGAAGAAGTTGAGGATAGAATGTCTCTCATATACAGTCTGTTCCAGAAGCATGGCTGCACTACAGAGTCTGAGCTTATGCAGCTTAGAGATAGTCTTTCCGAGCTGCTCTTCGATTCAACCCAGCTGGAAGAAAAGAGAGATGAAATGCAGTCGCAGCTTGAGTCTGTTCAGAAGGAACTTTCGTCTGTCGCATCGCAGCTGAGCAAGTCCAGAAAAGAAGCTTCAGGAAGATTTGCGGAAAATATTCAGTCGTCCATCAGAGGTCTTGAACTTCCGTATGCAGTTTTTGAGGTTGAGATTCTCGAGGCTCCTCTGTCTGCTGCCGGCATAGATACAGTCCAGTTCAGATTCTCATCCACTGGACGAAATGCGGTGGATGTCGCAAAGTGTGCATCTGGTGGAGAAATGTCTCGAATCATGCTTGCTTTGAAGGCGATGAGGGCAAGGTTCGCCATGATGCCTACAATGATTTTCGATGAAATAGATACGGGAGTTTCTGGTAGTGTGGCTGACAAGATGGGTTCTATGATCTGCGACATGGGCTCATATATGCAGGTGTTTGCCATCACTCATCTTCCGCAGGTGGCCGCAAAAGGCACTGCACATTATCTTGTTTCAAAGGAGATTGATCCGGCTACCTCAAAGGCTGTATCAACAATAAAAAGACTCTCTGATGACCAGAGAGTCCTTGAACTTGCCCGCATGCTCAGCGGTTCCGTTCTGACGGATGCCGCAATTGCAAATGCAGAATCCCTGTTGAAGGGTTAATCTACTTTATTCTGT
This sequence comes from Candidatus Cryptobacteroides sp., assembly GCA_045612265.1. GTDB lineage: Bacteria > Bacteroidota > Bacteroidia > Bacteroidales > UBA932 > Cryptobacteroides. Next base: position 18,497 of record JAZKYT010000010.1, on the reverse strand, counting down.
TAATTGTCCAGTTCGGACCGTATTCAATTCTTCTTACGCCAGTGTTAACGTAACTTCCGGAGTCCTGTCTTGCGAAACTGAAGGTGCTCTGGAGCATGGCTTCGCTTGATTCTTCCAGCATCTTGGTCCAATCCTTACCGTATTTGTGGCAGAGATTGATGAAATATGTTGCGAGGTCGTAACCCTGAAACGCAAACTGAGTCGGCTCAGTGTTATATATCGCTCTGTATTTCAGAAGGAAATCCTTGACTGCCTGATCTTTGTAATTGATGAAGTATGTGAGGCTTACTCTCATTGATGTCTTGTGGAAGTGTTCCACCTCGATTGTCTCGAAACTGCGGATTCTTGATGGAGCATAGAGCACCACAACGAAGTTCTCAAGAAGCATCAGGTTGAGGTTTCTCACCACGTCGTTTACAAACGCTTCGCTTTCGGATGCGATGTAAATTCTGTTTGTACCTTCTGCAGTCATCAATTCCTTAAGTGGCTCAAGAATATCTCGGCCTTCAAGAATACTGTATTCGAATGGAGTGTAGGCGATTCCTGAAGAATCCATCACTTCCTTCATAGTAGCCACAGCCTCATTTATTCTTGCTGTTCTTTCTGAGAACATGATAACCTTGTCATTTTCCTGCATCTCCTCTTTGATCCAGTTTGTGAGGTCCTGATACTGAATCTTATGAGGGGTAGGTGCCTGAATGAGTCTGCCATATTGAGCGACAAGTTTTTCCGCTCTTGGGTCAAGAGGCGAAACCAATCTGCAACTGTCTGAGGCCTGAAGCACTCGTATCTGGTCTGCTGCTGAGATCGGTCCGATGATGATATCGCTCTTTTCAATATCCTCCTTGTTTAAAGGAATGCTCTGGTCTGCGAGGTCATATGTATTGACGTTGATGTCAATGCCTTTTTGTGCAAGATCATAGATGGCCAGCATGGCACCGCTATAGAAGTCCATGTTGTTGCGGCTTAACTTGCCATCAGCATTCCTCAAAGGAAGCAGCATCATTGCGTTGATTGGTCCGGACTGTTGAGCAACAGCCTCGAACTGCTCATCGTTGACAGTCTCTGCTTCAATCTTCTCATTTTCAGAATTTACCTCAGGTGCAGTCTCATCTGTCGCATCTGCTGCGGCAATGTCTTCCGGCTTCACGCCAGCAGTTGGAATTATCAGCTTCTGTCTGTTGGCCAATTTTGTATCTTTGAGATTGTTGGCAACCATGATGTCTTCGACTGTGACTCCATACTGGTCGGCAATCATTTCAAGATCCTCATACCATTTTCTGACATGTACTTTCTTCTTGGATGACTTGCTTTCCTTTTTCTCCACAACCTTTCTCTCAAAAACTTTCAGTTCTGCAACCTTTGGCTCAGGTGTCTGCTCCTTTTCTGGTGCAATCTTCACCTCCTCTTTAACAGTCTCTGCAACGGGTATGAGAATTATGGAATTCTTCTTCAAACCCTGCTCCTGCAAAGTCGGATTGAGCTGATAAATGTCTTCGATGCTCACGTTATATGCCTTGCTGATGGAATACAATGTCTGTTTTTCCAATACGACATGAGAGTAGCAGACCTTGCCGCTGACCTTTACCTTTTCCTTCGAAATGGTCACAGGTGTGTTGATGTATTCCTGAGCATTCAGGTTGAACGAACCTGTCAGCGACAAGGCCACTGACATAGCAAGTATTCCAGATATGACAGATAATATTCTTTTCATAGTATTCCTTTTTATAACTGCCCGATGAAGTCAACAAGTTTTCGGGCGAAGGTGTTCCACGAGAGCCTTTCCTTCTCTTTGCGGATATTGGTGATGCAATCCTCCTTAATGCAAGGATCTGCGAAATATTTCATGATTTCCTCGGCAATCGCCTCAGGTGTGCCTTCCTTAGCAACAATTCCCGTGCCTCGATCTCCGATCGTCTCCTTAAGGCCGCCTACGTCTGTGACAATCATCGGTACCTCAAAGTGGTAGGATACTGAACTTATTCCGCTTTGCGTTGCGCTTCTGTATGGAAGCACTGCTACATCAGCAGCGGAGAAATAATCTGTAACCTGAGAGTCCTTTATGTATTTAAGGTCCATGAAGACCCTGTCCTTTCCAGGAAGCGACTCTATGATCTTCCTGTATTTGTCGAACGATCCGTATGGCTCGCCGGCTATTATCAATTGGTAGCTGTCATCGAGCCTGCGGAATGCTTCAAGCAGGATATCCAGTCCCTTGTATTCTCGTATGAGTCCGAAGAACAGGATATTTCTTTTACCTGGGTGCAGCCCAAGCTTTCTCTCAGCCTCTGCCCTTTCTTTCTTCCCTCCGAAATGAGAGTATAAAGGATGCTGGATCACAGTGTAGTCCGCATCCGGTTTCAATGCAAGCAGGTCCTTTGAAACCGCTTCGCATAGTGTCACACATCCTGAACTGCCCTTGAGAAAGTACTTTGTAAGAGGTGCGTCAAAGAAGTGTGGTTCGTGAGGTATCACGTTGTCAAGAATGGATATCACCTTGCAGTGTTTCTTCATCCTGCGTGTGATATATCCCAGTGATGGTGCGAAATATGACATCCAATACCTTACTATCAGGACATCCGGATTCCACTCTCTGATAGCCTTAAAGGTCTTTCCATATGAGAATGGATTGGCCGTATCCAGCAGAGATATGCTCTCGACTGGTACGGCCTCATCATCTGGGGTTACATACTGTGTCTTTCCCGGGAAGAGAAACTCTGGATATTGTCTGCTGAAATTGAATGCCTTGACAACATGCTCTCTGCTCAGTTCTTCGTAAAGACATGCGTTAAACTGAGAGATGCCTCCTCGATAGGGGTAAAAACAGGACAGTATCGCTATTTTCAAGGTTTTCTTGATTATTTTGCGCTCTTAGTCTTGATATACTGCTCGTTAAGTCCGGCAATCACATCCTCTGTGATGTCAAGGGCAGGGTCTGCAGTGATAACTGGAGCTCCACCTGAATTTGTGATGATCATCGCATACTGCTTCTCCTTGTTATAGCTGTCAAGGAAAGTCTGGATTGCATCGCCGAGCTGGTTCATCATTACCACCTGCTCCTCCTGGATCTCCTGCTGCTTCTGAGCTGCATAGTTGTTGAACTCAATTTCCTGCTCCTGAAGCTTCTGGCCCTGTGCCTCCGCTACTGAACGTGTCATGAGACCTTTGTCAAGCTTCTCCTGGAATGTCTTCACCTCGTTCTCAAGCTTCTTTCCTCTTCTTGTGATCTCAGCCTGGATGTTCTGAACCTTTGTCTCAACAACTGATCTGAGGTCGTTTGCCATGTCGTACTCCATGAGGATGCGGTCAAGGTCAATGTAAACGATGTCGCCCTTGGCTGCGCCTTCTGTTGCCTCTACTTCAGATGTTGCCACGTCGGCTGTGTTCTTTCCTGTGAGTGAAATCACTCCAAATGCTACAACAGCGACAAGTGAGATGACGCTGAGGATAAGTGATGTGTTTTTCATTTTTTCTTATTGGTTTTTATTGTTTTCAAATTGCGTACAAACTACAAAGATAGCTAAAAAATCCTAACCTTGGACAGATAAGCCTGTATAGTTTGCTCAAGTCCCATGTATAAGGCGTCGCAGATGATTGCATGGCCGATTGAAACCTCATCAGTCCATGGGATATTCTGAATGAAATATTCAAGGTTGTCCAGGTTGAGGTCATGACCTGCGTTCAGTCCTAGTCCGCATGCTCTTGCCGCTTCTGCCGTGCTGATGTATGGCTTGATGGCAGCTTCCCTGTCGACAGGATACATGCTGGCATAACCTTCTGTGTAGAGCTCCACCCTGTCGCATCCGCATAGCGCGGCAGCTTCAGCCATTTCTGGTTTCGGATCAATGAAGATGGATGTCCTGATGCCCTTTCTCTTGAATTCTGCACAGATTTCGGTAAGGAAGTCCTTGTGCTTGACTGCATCCCAGCCAGCGTTGGATGTGATTGCATCTTCTGCATCCGGTACGAGTGTCACCTGGTCTGGAAGAACTTCCATCACAAGATCCACGAATGATGGAATCGGGTTTCCTTCAATATTGAATTCTGTGGTTACCAATGGCTTGATCTGACGGACGTCAGAATACCTGATATGTCGTTCATCTGGTCTGGGATGAACTGTGATACCCTCTGCTCCGAATCTTTCGCAATCGACTGCTGCCTTGGTAACGTCCGGCATGTTGCCGCCTCGCGCATTTCTGATGGTCGCAATCTTGTTTATGTTGACGCTCAGTCTTGTCATCTTTAGTTGTTTAATTGTTACAAAACACAAAAATACGGAATAAAGTTCAAATATTGTAAATTATGTGCTAATTTTGAAGGTTGTTTATGTTAATGTTATGAGACTTGCAGTATACATCGGAAAGGATAACGGAGAGCAGGATGTCCGTGTGACGGAGCTGTTCCAGACATTGGAGAAGGAAGGTGTGCAGCTGTACACGCTTGCCTATGGCGAGGTCCCTTCTTCTGATACTGATATGCTTCTTAGTGTCGGAGGTGACGGAACTTTTCTGTATTCGGCCAAGTTGGTGAAAGACAGTGGAATGCCTGTCCTCGGAGTCAATATCGGAAGAGTAGGTTTCCTCTCAGAGAATCGCCCTGAGGATGTTGCTGAAGCCATCTTGAAGAGAGATTTCACGATCGAAAACAGGACAGTCCTCAGAGCTTCCGTTGTGTCTTCAGATTCATCCTCGGAACTTTGGGATTATGCCCTCAATGAAATCACAGTCCACAGGACAGGTGCTGCAATGTTAGGTGTGGATGTCGATCTTGATGGCGTCAAACTTCCTACATATTGGGCAGATGGTCTTGTGGTTTCAACAAGTTCCGGTTCAACAGCGTATTCATTGAGTGTCGGTGGACCGATAGTTCTTCCGGAGTCAAAGGTGCTGATTATTTCACCGATTGCTCCTCATAATCTCAATATCCGTCCCCTCGTCATCCCAAATACCTCAGTGCTGACCCTCAGAATGCAATCACGAGACGGTAAATTTGCGGTCACTGCAGACAACAGAACAGTGGAGGTTCCTGAGGATGTTGTGCTCACTATCAGCGTGGCACAATTTTCGCTTAGGCGTGTCCGGCTTAACAGATCCAATTTTATCACAGCCCTTACCGAGAAACTCCATTGGGGCGAAGATGTCAGAAATATCAGATAAATTCAAATATGTCAACAGAAGTTAACAATATGGTGCCTGTCCATGTTTCGCTCATTATGGACGGTAACGGCCGTTGGGCGAAGGAAAGGGGAAAAGAACGAGTTCACGGACATTTTGAAGGTGTGGAGAGTGTTCATGCATGCGTGCAGGCTGCTGCCAAGGCAGGGGTGAAATATCTCTCGATCTTTGCGTTCTCTGAGGAGAACTGGAATCGTCCTGAGCAGGAAGTTATGGCACTTATGGGATTGATGGTCAAGGCTATGGCTTCCTATATTGACGGTATGTGCGAGGAGGGAGTGAAGTTTGTTGTGTTGGGTAACCGTGAGCGTCTTGGTGATGAACTTAACGGTATAATCGATTCATGTATGCATCGTACTGCCCATAATGATAAGTTGACTTTCATCATCTTCATCAGCTATAGTGGAAAATGGGATGTCCTTCAGGCAGCCAAGAAGATGGCCCTTGAGATGGCTGAGCATCCGGAAAGAAAGGACGAAATACTTGCCATGGGTGTTGATGGCTTTGATAAATATCTTGTTACAGCCGGTATTCCTGACCCTGATCTTATTGTAAGAACTTCCGGTGAAAATCGTCTGAGCAATTATCTCTTGTGGCAGAGTGCATATACGGAATTCCTTTTCGTTGACACTTTATGGCCTGATTTTAGAGAAAAAGATTTCAATGAGGCGTTGGAAGCATACGCAAAACGCGATAGGCGTTATGGAAAAGTGAAATAATTGCTTATCTTTGCAGTTTTGTTTTAAGAAGGTAAAAATGAAGATTCGTCATATAGTATTCAATCTCATATTCATGCTGCTCGCTTTGCCGGCTTTAGCGCAGAGTACGGGCAATGGTGTGGTGGTTGACTACAACAATCCCAAGAAATATATCGTCGGAGGTGTCAAGGTAGAGGGTACCAATTACTTTGCGCCGGAGCAGATCAGACAGATTACAGGCATTCAGGAGAGAATGGAGATCACAGTACCTTCCGAAGAATTGTCGTCTATCGTGAACAGACTTTGGATGCAGCGCTACTTTGAGGATGTCTCTCTTGCGATCGACTCTTTGTCTGCATCAAGGGATACAGCTTTTCTTAAGGTCAGCATCATTGAGAGACCGCGTGTTTCCAAGTGGACATTCAGCGGTGTGAAGAGCGGTGAGCAGAAGGAACTTATGGATCGTCTGAATCTGCGTCGTGGAGGCGAATTCTCTGAATATGTCGCAAAGACTGCCACAGGAATCATTAAGAGATACTACAAGGAAAAAGGCTTCCACAATGTTGAGGTGGAAGTGAATACTAAGAAGGATTCTGTCATCCGCAGTGCCATCCGCGTGCAGTTTGCAGTGGATAGAGGAGAGAAAGTGAAGATCAAGACCATTACTTTCACCGGTGCTGATAACGTGAAGGAAAGCAAGCTGGTCCGCTCGATGAAGAAGACCAGGGATTCACGTCTTCAGAACTTCTTCAGTTCCAAGAAATTCAACGAAGGTGAATACGACAATGATAAGAGAGCTCTTTTGACAGCGTTCAATGAGGCCGGATATAGGGATGCACGCATTGTGAAGGATACGATGTATTATATCGAGCCAGGTCGTCTTCAGATTGATTTTGAGATAGACGAGGGTAAGAAGTATTACTTCAGAGATATCACATGGACCGGAAATGCCGTCTATAGTTCTGATGCGCTCAACAAGATCCTCATGATCAACAAGGGCGATGTCTACGACGTCGTGGCTATGCAGAAGCGACTTTTCGGTGGTGGAAAGCAGAACGAGTACGACGTATCGAAGCTCTATCGTGACAACGGATATCTCTTCTTCAATATCCAGCCTGTGGAAATCAATGTGGAGGGAGACTCTGTTGATGTCGAGATGCGAATCGTGGAGGGTAAGCCTGCTACTTTGAACAATATCGTGATCAACGGTAACGACCTCACAAACGAAAGAGTGGTGCGTCGTCAGATCTTCACCCGTCCGGGTTATCTGTTCAGCCAGTCAGACTTCGAGAGGTCCATCCGTGAGATCGCATCTATGGGACAGTTCGACCCTGAGGCCATCACAGACCCTTCAAAGGGATATTCAATCATCCCTAATCAGCTGAACAATACTGTTGACCTTATATATAATGTAGTGGAAAAGCCGTCAAGCCAGCTTGAGCTTTCCGGCGGTTGGGGTGGTAATACCTTCGTCGCTACAGTCGGTGTAAGTTTCAACAACTTCTCGACCCGTCGAATCTTCGACAAGACAGCATGGCGTCCGGTTCCGCTTGGAGATGCGCAGAACCTTGCATTCCGTTTCCAGACTAACGGTACATACTACACCAGCTTGTCTGCAAGTTTCTCTGAGCCATGGCTCTTCGGTAAGAAGCCTACATCGCTCACCACTTCATTGTACTACACAAGACAGACAATGTCTAACCTCTATCTCCAGATCCTCAATAACGATAAGTACATGGAGGTATATGGTTTCGCTGCAGGACTTGGTAAGCGTCTTAAATGGCCGGACAACTATTTTGTATTGTATAACCAGCTCAGCTGGCAGACATATAAGCTTCAGGACTGGCAGTACAACTTCCTGTTCAACACGGGTATCTCGCATAACCTGAGCTATACACTCAGCCTTTCAAGAACATCAACTGACCAGCAGATCTATCCGCGTCAGGGATCTGACTTCAGTGCTTCGCTTCAGTTGACTCCTCCATACTCTTTGATGAGAAAGAAGGATTATGGCGTTCTTGATGCTTCAGGAGAACCTACTTATGCAAAGTCATGGAAGGATATTGACTATAATCTCCAGACATCCCAGACAAGATATAAGTGGATCGAGTATCACAAGTGGTCATTCAAGGGATCGGTATTCACCAAGCTTGTAGGAGACCTTGTCCTGATGGCACGAGCTCAGTTCGGATATCTCGGTTACTATAACAGAAATTGGGGATACTCACCATTTGAAGGTTTCCGCGTGGGTGGTGACGGTATGTCAGGATATGATACTTATGGTTCGGAGATCATTGCATTGCGTGGTTATGAGAACTATATGTTGACACCTACTGCGACTTCTTCATATAGTACAACAGGAAACTATTATGCCGGTAACGTATATGACAAGTTCACAGTTGAACTTCGATACCCTGTGATCCTTCAGCCGCAGTCTACAATCTATGCATTGCTCTTCCTTGAGGGAGGTAACTGCTGGTCAGACATCAGGGATTTCAATCCGTTCCAGATCAGACGTTCTGCCGGATTCGGTGTGAGAGTGTTCCTCCCTATGATCGGACTTCTTGGAGTTGACTGGGGATACGGATTTGACAACCACGACGGTTATGGCGGCAGCCAGTTCCACTTCGTGATCGGTCAGCAGTTCTAAATGAAATAATTAAAAGTAAGACATATTATGAAAAAGATCTTTTTAATCGCAGCAATGGCGGTAATGTCAATCGCTGCAAATGCACAGGAACTCAAGTTTGCATATGTTGACTTCAATGAGCTGATCATGCTTATGCCGGAGATGGATCAGGCAAGAGCTACTCTCGAGGAGAACCAGAAGACAAACGAGGAGATCCTCATGGCCATGTATGATGAGTATCAGACCAAGACTCAGCAGTATCAGCAGAAGGCTGCATCATGGACTCCAGCTATCCGTGAGAGCAAGGAAAGAGAGATCATGGACATTCAGGCAAGACTTGAGCAGACTCAGCAGAGTCTTCAGCAGGAGATGCAGCAGCTTCAGAACTCTCTTCAGGCTCCTATTTATGAGAAGGCTCAGAGTGTTGTGAATGCTCTTGCTAAGGGTCAGGGTGTTGCAGCTGTATTTGAGAAGGGTACATTCCTTTATGTTGATCCTGCTCAGTTCGTTGATCTTACTGCAGATGCACGCGTGGCTCTCGGTATCCCTGAGGACAGAACAATCGAGTCGCTTCAGGCTGAACTTCAGGCAAAGGCTCAGGCTGCACAGATGCAGTAACAGACATTATTTTCAGACTATAGGAGACTGACTTTTGTCAGTCTCTTTTTTTATGTCAAAAAAGTTAGAATTTATGTCCGGAATATTAGAAAATTACTTAGATTTGTATCGATTTTTAGAAAATTTATTTAAAGATTATAATACAAGACTATGCAACACAAGGTTATTGACACGAAAGATGTTGTAATCAGATTTGCGGGAGATTCGGGAGATGGTATGCAGCTCACCGGGTCTCTTTTTGCTGATATGTCAGCTGTTTTCGGAAATGAGCTTTCAACATTCCCGGATTATCCGGCTGAAATTCGAGCTCCTCATGGTACTGTATCTGGTGTATCCGGTTTCCAGGTGCATATCGGAAGTGAGCATGTGACCACTCCTGGTGACTTCTGCGATATGCTTGTCGCAATGAATCCAGCAGCTCTCAAGGCCAATGCAAAATGGTTGAAGAGAACTGCCATGGTGCTCATCGACTCGGATACCTTTGATGAAGAAGGTCTCAAGAAGGCTGGACTTAAGAACGATCCGATTGCAGAACTCTACATTGAGGACAGAACTATCATCGTCGCACCTATCACAACTCTCACAGAAGAGAGTCTGAAGGAGAGTGGCCTTGACAGAAAGTCAGTGGCAAAATGTAAGAATATGTTTACCCTCGGTATGGCTTGTTATATCTACAACCGTCCGATGGAGTATATTTTCCAGTATCTTGAGCGCAAGTTCGGAAAGAAGAAACCTGAAATGATCGAGCCGAACAAGAAGGTTCTCAAGGATGGATACAACTATGCCGCAAACATTCAGGCTATCCCGAATACATACAATATCGAGCCGGCACATCAGCCTAAGGGTCTTTATAGAAATATCACCGGTAATCAGGCTACTGCATGGGGCCTCCTTGCAGCAGCTGAGAAATCTGGTCTTCCGCTCTTCTGCGGATCTTATCCTATCACTCCTGCAACAGGTATCCTCGAGGAACTTGCTCTTCACAAGAGCCTGGGTGCCAAGACAATGCAGGCAGAGGATGAGATTGCAGGAATCTGTACTTCAATCGGTGCAGCATTCGCCGGTAACCTTGCAGTCACAACCACTTCAGGTCCTGGTCTCTCATTGAAGTCAGAGGCTATGGGACTTGCTGTGATGACAGAACTTCCTCTCGTCATCGTGGACGTTCAGCGTGCCGGCCCATCGACAGGTATCCCTACCAAGACAGAGCAGACCGACCTCAACCAGGCTCTCTATGGCCGTAACGGTGAGTGCCCTATGGTCGTGATGGCAGCGCATTCTCCTGCAGGTTGTTTCGATGCAGCTTTCAATGCAGCTAAGATCGCTGTCGAGCATATGACTCCAGTTCTCCTTCTTACAGAGGGCTTCCTCGGCAACGGTTCTGAGCCATGGCTCATCCCTTCTATGAAGGATTACCCTAAGATCTATCCGCCGTTCGCTTTGCCTAACCAGCCATATAAGCCTTTCCAGAGAGATCCGGAGACCCTTGTACGTCGTTGGGCAGTTCCTGGAATGGCAGGTTGTGAGCATCGTGTGGGTGGTCTTGAGAAGAACCACGATGGCGTTCTTTCATCTGATCCGTTGAATCATGCAATGATGGTCAGAGAGCGTGAACAGAAGGTTCAGAAGGTTGCTGACTTCATTCCTGAGCTTGAGGTAAACGGACCTGAGTCAGGTAAACTTCTCCTCGTAGGCTGGGGTGGAACTTATGGTCATCTTCTTTCGGCTGTTCAGGAAATCCGTCAGGAAGGCCTTGAGATCAGCTTCGCTCATTTCGACTATATCATGCCTCTTCCACGCAATACAGAGCAGGTGTTCTCGAAGTTCGATAAGATTCTCGTATGTGAGTTGAATAACGGTCATTTTGTAAACTATCTCCGCGGAATCTACCCTAAGTTTGACTTCAAACAGTATAATAAGGTTCAGGGTCAGCCTTTCCTTGTTCAGGAAATCGTTGGAGCCATTAAGGAAAATTTGTAATCAAGAAAAGTTATGCCAAGATATACATTCAAAGAATTCAAGAGTGACCAGGAAGTGAGATGGTGCCCAGGTTGTGGTGACCATGGTGTTCTTGCTGCCCTTCAGAGAGCTCTCCCTGATGTTACTGAAGCTTTGGGATATGATAAGGAAAGATATGTGGTTGTGTCCGGAATCGGCTGCTCATCACGTCTTCCATATTATATGAATACATACGGTTTCCACAGTATCCATGGACGTGCGACTGCTATCTCCACTGGTATCAAGGTGGCTAATCCTAATCTTACAGTATGGCAGGCATGTGGTGACGGCGATGCTCTTGCGATCGGTGGTAACCACTTTATCCATGCCATCAGAAGAAATGTCGATATCAATATCATCCTTTTCAACAACCAGATCTATGGTTTGACAAAGGGACAGTATTCTCCGACATCTAAGTTCGGTGCAATTTCCAAGACTTCTCCATACGGTACAGTGGAGCATCCGTTTAACCCTGGCAGCCTTGTGCTTGGAGCCAAGGGAACCTTCTTTGCCCGTAGCCTTGATTCAGAGTTGAAGCTTTCTTCAGAGATCATGCTCTGTGCAGCAAAGCATGATGGTTGTTCAGTTATGGAAATGCTTACAAACTGCGTGATTTTCAATGATGGAACACATAAGGTGATTTCCGATAGGGAAGTACGTGCAGACAGAACAATCATTCTTCGTCATGGTGAGAAGATGATCTTCGGTAAGAACCGCGACAAGGGTCTTGTCCTTGACGGAATGGGACTCAGAGTCGTGACCATCGGAGAGAATGGTGTGACTGAGGATGATATCCTCGTACACGATGCACATTCTGACAATGTGGGTATCCATATGATGCTTGCAGATATGAAATATCCTGATTTCCCTGTTGCACTTGGTGTGATCAGAGATGTCAAGGATGTGACTTATGATGATGGTGTCCGCGATCAGGTTGAGGAACTTAAGGAAAAATCAAAGATCAAATGTGTTGACGACCTTCTTAGAAGCGGCAGCACATGGGAAGTGAAATAATAACCAAATAACTAATAATCAATATGAACACACAAGATTTGATGGCTAAACTCCAGGCCAAGTATCCTTACGAGAAAGAGTATCTCCAGGCGGTACACGAAGTGTTGGAGTCAATCGAAGAGGTATATAACCAGCATCCTGAGTTTGAGGATGCAAAGATCGTTGAGCGCATCGTTGAGCCTGAGCGTATCCTTACATTCAAGGTGACTTGGGTTGATGATAACGGTGAGGTTCAGACAAATACAGGTTACCGTGTGCAGTTCAACTCTGCTATTGGACCTTACAAGGGCGGTCTTCGTTTCCACCCATCTGTAAACCTTTCAATCCTTAAGTTCCTCGGTTTTGAGCAGACATTCAAGAATGCCCTCACAACTCTCCCTATGGGTGGTGGTAAAGGTGGTTCAGACTTCAACCCACGTGGAAAGTCAGATGCTGAGATCATGCGTTTCTGCCAGGCATTCATGCTTGAACTTTGGAAGGTTCTCGGTCCTGACCAGGACGTTCCTGCAGGTGACATCGGAGTAGGTGGCCGTGAGATCGGTTTCATGTACGGTATGTACAAGAAGCTTGCTCAGCAGTACAATACAGGTGTGCTCACTGGTAAGGGTATGACTTGGGGTGGTTCAATCCTCCGTCCTGAGGCAACTGGTTTCGGTGCAGTTTACTTCGTTCAGCATATGCTTCAGATGGCAGGTAAGGACATCGCAGGCAAGACTGTTGCTCTCTCTGGCTTCGGTAACGTAGCATGGGGTGCTGCAACAAAGGCTACTGAGCTCGGTGCAAAGGTTGTTGCAATCTCTGGTCCGGACGGTGCAATCTATGATCCAGAGGGAATGAACGCAGAGAAGATCGCTTATATGCTTGAGCTTCGCGCATCAAACAACGACGTTGTTGCTCCATTCGCTGAGAAGTTCCCTTCTGCAACATTCTATCCAGGCAAGAAGGCTTGGAGCATCAAGTGTGATATCGCTATGCCATGCGCATTCCAGAACGAGCTCACAGGTGCTGATGCTGAGGAACTCCTCGCTAACGGTACATGGCTTGCTGCTGAGGTTTCTAACATGGGTTGTACTCCTGAGGCAATCGCTGCATTCCAGAAGGCAGGCATCATGTTCGCTCCTGGTAAGGCTGTGAACGCAGGTGGTGTTGCAACTTCAGGTCTTGAAATGACTCAGAACGCAATGCATATCAGCTGGAGCCCAGCTGAGGTTGATGAGAAGCTTCACGCTATCATGTCTAACATCCATGAGGCTTGCGTTAAGTACGGTACTCAGCCAGACGGCTACATCAACTACGTGAAGGGTGCTAACATCGCCGGCTTCATGAAGGTTGCTCAGGCAATGCTCGAGCAGGGTGTAATTTAAAGCATTTTTTGATTGCTTTATTATAAATAAAGACTAAATTTGCGCCCGTTTTAGAACGAGCGCATTTTTTATTAACTAAAATAACAAAATATGTTTAAGAATTTCCCTGGCTATCAGCTTGTTGAGGCTTACCATAATTGGAAGAAGTCTCAGAAAAGAGGTGAAAGCAAGAATGTTTCAAGAGCTATTCGCCTTATCATTGCTATCGTAGCTGCAGTGGTAGTGTGGTGCCTTCCTGTAGAGGATTGGATCGTTGGTATGACCATCATCCAGAAGCGTACGCTCGCAATTTTCCTTTTCGCCATCCTTATGTGGCTTTTCGAGGCAGTGCCAGCATGGACAACCTCTGTGATGGTGGTTGTGCTTTTGCTGTTCACGACATCTAACAGTAGCCTTGTCCTTTTCGAGAATGCTTCTCCAGAGGCTCTTGGTGCTCACACAAGCTACAAGTCACTCCTTCACTGCTTCGCTGACCCTATCATCATGCTCTTTATCGGAGGTTTTGTTCTCGCGATTGCAGCTTCGAAGACTGGTCTCGACCTCTTCCTTGCACGCGTGATGCTCAAGCCATTCGGTAAGAAGCCTCAGATGGTGCTCCTTGGTTTCCTTATGGTAACAGGTATCTTCTCAATGTTCCTTTCGAACACAGCGACTGCGGCGATGATGCTTACATTCCTTGGACCTGTCCTTAAGGCACTTCCAGCCGATGGAAAGGGTAAGACAGCTCTCGCACTTGCAATTCCTATCGCTGCAAACGTCGGTGGTATGGGTACCCCTATCGGAACACCTCCAAATGCGATTGCTCTCAAGTATATGGCAGAAATCGGAATCGAAATCGGTTTCGGTCAGTGGATGGCATTCATGATTCCTTTCACAATTGTTCTTCTTCTCATCGCTTGGGTTATGCTTGTGAAGCTCTTCCCATTCAAGGCTAAGGAGATTACTCTCAATATCGAGGGCGAGCTTAAGAAGGACTGGAGATCAATCGTAGTTTACATCACATTCATCTGCACAGTACTCCTTTGGGTTCTTGATAAGAAGACAGGTGTAAATGCAAACGTTGTGGCAATGCTCCCTGTGGGTGTGTGCGCTATCGTAGGTGTCCTCACCAAGCGTGACCTTGAGGAAATCAGCTGGTCAGTTCTTTGGATGGTTGCCGGAGGTTTTGCTCTTGGTGTGGCACTTCAGGAGACAGGTCTTGCCAAGACACTCATCGCAGCTATTCCATTCGATCAGTGGTCGCCAATGCTTATGGTTGTAGGTTCTGGTCTTATCTGCTATGCAATGGCGAACTTCATCTCGCACACTGCAACTGCGAACCTCCTCGTTCCAATCCTTGCACTCGTTGGAGCAAGCATCTCGACTATCCTCGCACCTCTCGGTGGTGTAACCACACTCCTCGTTGGTGTTGCTATCGGATCGTCACTCGGTATGGTGCTTCCGATCTCGACTCCGCCAAATGCGATTGCAGCATCTACAGGTATGATCGAGCAGAAGGATATGGTGAAGACCGGTCTCATCATGGGTATTGTTGGTCTTGTACTCGGCTACGGTATGCTCATCGTTCTCGGTTCATCAGGATTCTTCGGTTAATTCTAACCTTAAATATATGTCAAGAGGGCAGTCCAAAGCGGGCTGCTCTCTTGTTTTTTATAAATAAAATCTCGAACTTTACATCAATATTCATATAACCACGCTAATATTAACTAAACTAATAAACCATGTCCTATTTTCATTTCTTAGGTCATCCGATGAACCTTAAACGCTGCCTTTCATTTCTGGCAGTATGTGTCGTCACATTTTTCCTAGCACTCGTCCCAACTTCATTCTATGGAGTAGATCCGGTGACTGGTGCTAATCTTTTTACACTCACACAGCAGCGAGTAATTGCAATCTTTGTCTTTACAGCGCTTATGTGGATTCTGGAAGTTATCCCTACGTGGACCACTTCTGTGGTAGCTATAGTCTCCATTCTTCTGACCACGTCCAACAAAGGTCTCGGTTTCCTCATCACTAAAGAGGGAGTCGGAAACCTTACAAACTATAAGGATGTAATGGCAGCATTTGCGGATCCTGTCATCATGCTCTTCCTCGGTGGATTCGTTCTTGCATTTGCGGCAACCAAGGTGGGCCTTGATGTCCAGCTGGCTAAGATCATGCTCAAGCCGTTCGGTACAAATCCTAAGTTCGTTCTTCTCGGAGTACTTCTCGTGATCGGAACATTCTCAATGTTCATGAGCAATACAGCGACAGCTGCAATGATGCTTACATTCCTCACTCCAGTTCTCGCAACTCTTCCAAAAGACGGTGGTGGACGAATCTCCCTTGCCCTTGCAATTCCGATTGCTGCCAATATCGGTGGTATGGGTACACCTATCGGAACACCTCCGAATGCAATTGCTCTTGGTGCTCTTGAGGAGGCAGGTTATGCGGTAACATTTGCTGGTTGGATGCTCAGAATGGTTCCATATGTGCTCATTATGCTTCTCATCGCCTGGGTGCTTCTGCAGAAACTGTATCCTTTCAAGGCTAAGAGAATCGAGCTTAAGATTGAAGGTCAGGAAATCAAGACAACTCCTTTCCAGAAATATGTTGTTTGGGTAACATTTGCTCTCACAATCTTCTTGTGGGTATTTGAAGGTCTCTTCAAGATCAACTCAAACATCGTGGCTATGATTCCGTTCGCAGTATTCTCTGCAACCGGTATTCTTAAATCTCGCGACCTTGAGCATATCAACTGGGCGGTGCTCTGGATGGTTGCCGGAGGTTTCGCTCTTGGAACAGCACTTAATCAGACAGGCCTTGCATCAACTCTCATCAAGACAATCCCATTCGCAAACTGGAATGCTCTTGTGGTGATGCTCGTCGGTGGTCTTATCTGCTACTTCCTTTCAAACTTCATCTCCAACTCGGCTTCAGCTAACCTTGTGGTTCCGATCCTAATCATCGTTGGTAAGGCTATGGTGGGAACTGAGGGCTTTGATGCACTCGGTGGAGTTCCTGCAATGATCATCGGAGTTGCAATCTGCGCATCCCTTGCAATGTGTCTCCCTGTAAGTACACCACCGAATGCTCTTGCGCACTCGACTGGTATGATCACCACCAAACAGATGGCGACAGTAGGTATTGTTATGGGCGTTGTCGGCCTTGTACTCGGTTACCTCATGCTTATCTTCATCGGATTCTAAACTTATACCTTATATATATTATAGATGAAAAGACTTTTATCACTTATATTCCTTGCTCTGACTTTCTCGGCTGTAGCTGTAGGTCAGGAGGCAAAGAAGGAGCAGGCTCCGAAGAATAATTTCAAACTCTATGGTTTTATAAGAAATTACTTCGCGTTTGATTCGCGTGAAAGCGTATCTGGAACCGGTGACCTGTTCTATTACCTGCCAAAAGATGTCAGTCTCAATGCTGCAGGAGAGGACCTGAATGCGACTCCATCTTTCACAGCGCTTGCATTGACTTCCCGTCTTGGCCTTGATGTCACAGGATATACTTTAGGCAATGTGGCTTTCGGTGCAAAGATTGAGGGTGACTTCTATTCGGGACTTTCAAATTCTTCAAGCGCCAATGCCGGTGCGTATTTCCCTGGAAATACAAAGATTTCCGGAACAGCGACTGCCCGTCTTCGTCAGGCATACGCTACAGTGACATGGAAGGATCTTCAGCTCGCCGGTGAGCAGAAGGCTTCTGTGGCTTTGAAGGTCGGACAGGCTTGGCATCCTATGAGTGCTGACCATCCACACGTATTCAGCCTTGAGGCCGGTGCGCCATTCGGTCCGTTCTCACGCACACCTCAGGTGACCATGGATGCAAACCTTGGCAAGAACTGGGTTGTATCTGCTTCAGCATTGTGGCAGATGCAGTATAATTCACAGGGTCCTGTAGGAGCATCTCCTATATATATGAAATATGGTATGACTCCTGAGATGTATGCCGCTATTGCATATAAGAACAGCGGTCTCCTCGTCAGACTCGGTGCGGATCTTCTCAGTATCAAGCCAAGAGTGCTTGGTACACTTGATGATCTCAAGGTGAGAGTAGCTGACCGCAAGACATCCATGTTGTATTATGCTTACGCGCAGTATTCTTATAAGAAGTTTGCTCTTAAGGCGAAGTCGACATGGGGAGAGAGCGGTGAACATCTGAATCTCATGAGCGGATATGCCAAGGTTGGAGCGAATGCTGACGGAAGCTGGAACTATGCATCTTTGCGCAGCTCGTCATCATGGCTCTCCATGACCTATGGTAAGACATGGCAGGGAGTCCTTTTCCTTGGATATTCGAAAATGCTCGGACTTGCAGAGGAACTTGAATCAGGTAAACTTCCTGTATCGGACGTATATTTCTGTGGAAACGGTTTCTCGAACATGAATCAGATTTATCGTATCAATCCACAGCTTATATATAATATAGGTAAGATGAACCTTGGTTTGGAGTACCAGTGGACAGCTGTTCAGTATGGAAAATATTCAACTGACGCAGATGGAAACAAGTATCTGAATGCTCGCGGTCTCGCTAAGGATGGCTTGCATTGGGTGGGTAATCACCGCGTAAATTTGATGGTAAAATACAACTTCTAAAGTTTAACAAATTTGTAACAGAATGGTAACTCCCGAAGACTCAGGTGATTATGAGTTTTCGGGAGTTGTCTTTTGGATTTGGAGATTGGGGAGGTATTGCACGTTAAATAAAAAGTCGTACCTTTGCACTCCCATTTGAAAAACGGGTGGCTGAAAAGCTTGAGAGTTCTTAGAAAGACTGGCGCAGAAAAAACTAAAAATTTTTGCAAAAAGATTTGGAAGTTTAAAAATAATGCGTACCTTTGCAGCCCCGTTCGAAAAACGGGTTTTTAGAAAAGTTCATTGAAAAGACTGATTTACTGTACAAGAAGCAAGTACCGAGAAAAAATACAATTTATCGAGAAGCGTTAATTCTTTTGAAAGAATTAGAAGTGTCAGTGACAAGCTAGAAATTTATAAGAAATTATACAATG
>JAZKYT010000009.1:0-10958 GCA_045612265.1 Candidatus Cryptobacteroides sp. | reverse complement strand
ATAAGGAGATCAAGGATTATTACAACGCTCATAAGAAGTTCTACAAGCAGCAGGAGAGCAGGGATATCGAGTATGTTGTATTCGAGGTTGTTCCTTCAGCAGATGATATTGAGGCTGCAAACAAGGCTCTTGCAGAAGTTTATGACGAGTTTGTTTCTACTGAGAACATGAAGTCTTTCCTTCTTGCAAATTCAGACCGTCAGTATGACGCACACTGGTACAAGGAAGGTGAACTCAATTCAGTTTCAAGTGTTGTCAATGACTATGTATTCGGTAAGGATGCAAAGGTTTCTGGAGTACTTTCAGATGACAATACATTCTATGCTGTAAAGGTATTGGAGACTGCAAATGTTCCTGAGGAAGTATATGTAAAGTATGCACAGGCTGACAGTCTTCTTGCAGATGCAGAGCCTCAGTGGATTCCTCAGACTCCTGGTTTCGAGGATCTTATGACTGCAAAGAAGGGATCGAAGCTTACTATCAACGGTCTTGTATTCCAGGTTCTCGATTCAAAGGATCCTGTTGCAAAGAAGAGAGTTGCTATCCTTTCAAAGGAGGCAGTTGCAGGTAAGGAGACTGTAAACGGTTTCTATTCAAAGGCTAACACATTCGCTACAAAAACTGCTGGAAAGTATGAGAACTTCAAGAAGGCAGTAGAAGAGGAGGGTGTATATGCTCATCCAGTAAACAAGATGCTTGAGAGCGCAAACAGACTTGGTGCTGTTGAGAATACTAAGGAGGTTACAAGATGGGCATTCGAGGCTAAGGTTGGTCAGGTGTCTAACATCATCACTGTGAATAACAACTACTTCATCGTAGCAGCTCTTAAGGGTATTCACAAGGAGGGTTACACTCCAGTTGAGCAGGTTGCTTCACAGATCAACACACTCCTCTACAACCAGAAGGCTGGTCAGAACAAGGCTGCTGAGGTAGCTGAGAAGATCGCTGGTCTCGAGGATATGGCAGCAGTTGCTGAGGCTCTCGGAAAGACTGTAAGCACTAAGGAGGACGTTGCATTCTCATCACTTACTTCAACAGGACTTGATCCTAAGTTCATCGGTGCTGCTTCTGTAGCTGAAGATGGCAAGGTTTGCGGTCCGGTTGTAGGTAACGTAGGTGTATATGTTTACAAGGTTACTGGCCGCGACAACGGCGCATTCTTCACTGAGGATGATGCTAAGGTACGCGACGCTCAGATGACTCAGTACACAACTCAGATGGTTGTTCCAGTAATGGCTGACGACGCTGACGTAAAGGATAACCGCGCACGTTTCTTCTAATCTAAGACAATCACACATTAGTGTAGATATAAAGAATCAGGATGATTATCGTAATGATGTCATCCTGATTTTTTTATTATCTTTACCAAAGTAATAATTAATGGAAATACCAATATGAAAAAACTGATTTTACTTTCTGCAGCTGTGGTAACTCTTGCTTCTTGCTGCAATCAGGCAAAATTCGATGGTCCTGTCTATTTGAATCCTGATGCTCCGGTTGAGGATAGAGTAGAGGATGCCCTTGCCCGTATGACACTTGAGGAAAAGGTTGGAATGACCACTGCCCAGTCTAAATTCAGTTCTCGTGGCGTGCCACGTCTTGGTATTCCTGAGGTATGGCATACGGACGGTCCTCACGGAATCCGTCCTGAGGTACTTTGGGATGAGTGGGATCAGGCTGGTTGGACAAATGACTCTTGTACGGCTTTCCCTGCTCTTATTAATCTTGCAGCAACCTGGGATAAGGAAATGTCTCAGCTTTATGGACGCAGCATAGGAGAAGAAGCTCGTTATCGCAAGAAAGATATTCTCCTTGGTCCTGGAATCAATATCTGCCGAACTCCTCTAAATGGCCGCAATTTCGAGTATATGGGCGAGGATCCGTTCCTTGCAGGTCAGATGGTTGTACCATATATCAATGGTGTTCAGGAGAATGGTGTGGCTGCATGTGTGAAGCATTATGCTGTGAATAACCAGGAGTTCCAGCGTACGCAGTCAAACTCTGTTGTGGATGACAGAACACTTTATGAAATATATCTTCCTGCATTCAAGGCTGCTGTTACAGAAGGAAATGCATGGGCTATCATGGGTTCATACAATCTTTATAATGGTCAGTTCAATTGCCACAATGAGAAGCTCCTTTGCGATATCCTTAAGGGAGAATGGGGTTTTGATGGTGTGGTTGTCAGTGATTGGGGCGGATGTAGAGATGATGAGGAAGCTGTCTTGAATGGACTCGATATTGAAATGGGTACCTGGACAAACGGCCTCAGTGGTGCAGCAAGTGACAGTTATAGAAATTATCATATGGCTGACCCTTATCTTAAGGGACTTCGTGAGGGAAAATATACAACCAAGGAGCTTGATGACAAGGTGCGCCGTATTCTCCGTGTGATTTTCCGTACAAGCATGCGTCCTGAGCCTAACTACGGTCGTTTTGTATGTCCTGAGCATTACCAGGCTGCACGTGAAATCGCTGCTGCTGGAGTTGTTCTTCTTAAGAATGAGAATAATGTTCTTCCTCTTGATGTTCCTGAGGGTGGAAAGATCGTTCTTGTGGGAGAGAATGCTGTGAAGAAGATGGTAGTCGGTGGAGGAAGTTCTAACCTCAAGACTGCTTATGAAATCAATCCGCTTGAAGCTCTTCAGGCTGCATACGAGGGAGTGGCTGAGGTTGTTTGGGAAAGAGGTTATGTTGGTGATGTGGGACGTTCATACAATAATGTCGACACAGGTCAGGACCTTACTGATAATCGTTCTCCTAAGCAGCTTATTTCTGCTGCAGTGGCTGCTGCCAAGGATGCCGATTATGTGATTTTTGTAGGTGGTCTGAATAAGAGCGATCATCAGGATAGTGAGGGAACAGATAGATTACATACATTCCTTCCATATGATCAGCAGGATGTGATTGAGGCGCTTGCAGAGGTGGCAAAGAAGTTTGTGGTAGTGAATATTTCCGGTTCACCGGTATCTATGCCATGGGCAGACAAGGCTGATGCAATCGTTCAGGGATGGTATGGAGGTACTGAATCAGGTAATGCACTTGCTGATGTGCTTACTGGTAAGGTCAATCCTTCAGGAAGAATGCCTTTCTCAGTTCCATTCAAGTATGAG
Source organism: Candidatus Cryptobacteroides sp. (assembly GCA_045612265.1). Lineage (GTDB taxonomy): Bacteria > Bacteroidota > Bacteroidia > Bacteroidales > UBA932 > Cryptobacteroides. Next base: position 7,845 of record JAZKYT010000009.1, on the reverse strand, counting down.
GATGGTCCGATCAAGACAGAACGTCAGTATCCTGGAATAAAGGAGGAAGGTGATGAGTTCTGGCAGACACACTATGACGAGGGCATATATGTGGGTTACAGATGGTATGACAGCAAGGAGGTTCCTGTGCAGTTCCCATTTGGTCATGGTCTGAGCTATACTACATTTGAGTACAGCAACGCTAAGGCTGCAAAGTCTATAATGAAGGCTGACGGAACTCTTAAGGTTTCTGTGGATATTGTCAACACCGGTGACCGTGATGGTGCGGAGATCGTACAGCTTTATATCGCTGATACCGAGGCTTCAGTTGACCGTCCATCGAAGGAGCTCAAGGGTTTTGAGAAGGTATATCTCAAGGCCGGTGAGAAGAAGACAGTCACATTTGAAATCGATGCTGAAGACCTCAGCTATTTCGATGCTGACAAGCACGAGTGGGTGGCTGAACCAGGTGAGTTTCACGCACTTTTCGCTCGCTCTTCCGGCGACGTGAAGGCTGATGCAGTCTTCACCCTTAAATAAGTTTGTTTTCCGGTTTTCGTGGAAAATATCTTCCACGGAATTACAATAAAAGCGTGGCAGATCCAGCCGTTGAGGTGGGTATCTGCCACTCTTTCGCTATGTTTTCGTGCTAGATGTCTGCGCGGAAATTATACGTTGAAGAGGAAGTGCATGATGTCGCCATCCTGAACGACATATTCCTTACCCTCGACACCGAGCTTTCCTGCAGCTCTGCAGGCTGCCTCTGATTTATATTGGATGAAGTCGTCGTACTTGATTACTTCGGCGCGGATGAAGCCTCTTTCGAAGTCTGTGTGGATGACGCTTGCTGCTCTTGGAGCCTTGTCACCCACGTTGATTGTCCATGCGCGGCACTCTTCAACTCCGACTGTGAAATATGTACGGAGGTTAAGGAGTGAATATGCGCTCTGGATAAGACGGATAACACCTGACTCCTCGAGACCCATCTCTTCAAGGAACATCTGGCGCTCCTCGTAGCTTTCGAGCTCAGTGATATCTGACTCAATCTTGGCTGAAATGATAAGAATCTCTGCATCCTCTTCCTTAGTTGCCTCGCGAACTCTCTCAACATATTCGTTACCGTCCTTAGCTGATGCCTCGTCCACGTTGCAGACATACATCACAGGCTTGTTTGTGAGGAGATAGAGTTCCTTTGCAAGCTGCTCTTCCTCTGCATTCTCTGGTTTAACTGTGCGGCATGACTTGCCCTGCTCGAGTGCTGACTTATATCTGAGAAGGAGATCATAAAGAATCTTAGCCTTCTTGTCTCCGCCAGTAGTTGCCTGCTTAGCTACCTTAGAGATACGGTTCTCAACTGTCTCAAGGTCCTTGAGCTGGAGCTCGCAGTCGATAACTTCCTTGTCACGGACAGGATCCACGCTACCGTCCACATGAACGATGTTAGGATCGTCGAAGCAACGGAGAACGTGAAGAATGGCATCTGTCTCGCGGATATTTGCAAGGAACTGGTTTCCGAGACCTTCACCCTTGCTGGCTCCCTTCACGAGACCTGCGATGTCCACGATTTCTACTGTTGCCGGAACCACTCTCTTAGGGTTGCAGAGGCCTTCAAGTACCTCAAGTCTTTTATCTGGAACGTTGGTTGAACCGATGTTTGGTTCGATTGTGCAGAATGGAAAGTTTGCGCTCTGAGCCTTACCTGAGCTCACGCAGTTAAACAATGTTGATTTTCCCACATTCGGGAGTCCTACTATACCGCATTTAAGTGCCATTTGTCTTCTCTTTAAAAATTCGGGCGCAAATGTACTCAATATTTTGATATTTTCCATACCTTAGACGTGTCGTCAGTCATATCGGCCAAAGTCGATAAACTAAAGTGTATCTGTAAGTTAAAATATGATGCGATTGATATTGGTATTGACGATGTTGACAGTCGGAATGACTGTATATTCACAGGATAAGGATTCCTTTTTGACAGTCTTCTGGAATCTTGAAAATTTCTTTGATTATCGCGATGGTGGGACGAGTGAGTCGGATGCTGAGTTTACTCCGGAAGGAATCAGGCATTGGACATCAGGAAAGTTCTACGAAAAATGTGAGATTGTATCCAAAAGTATGTTCTGGATAGGGGAGAGATATGGTCAGCTTCCTGATGTTATCGGTGTTGCTGAAGTGGAAAACAGATGGGTCCTTGAACGTTTGTTGTCTTCCACTTTGCTCAGGAAATATGAATATGGGATAGTTCACCGCGAGTCCAGGGACCGAAGGGGGATTGATGTGGCGTTGTTATATAGGAAAGGTGAGTTTGAGCTTATGGACCAGTCTTTCTGTGTGCCTTCTTTTGAAGGAGAGAAGATGACAACCCGTGATATTCTTCATGTGAAATTAAGGCGCTTGGATGATGGTGAAATATATGATTTTGTGGTCAATCACCATCCGTCAAAGTTTGGCGGGGCGAAGGAGTCAGAAGGGCGACGCAAGGCTGCGATGGAGTCATTGGTTTCTATATGTGATTCTTTGGGTCAGGTTGCGGCAGGGGTACAACTATATAGGGGAATCATTGCTATGGGTGACTTTAACGACACTCCTGACGGAAGTCAGTTCGAACTGCTTGAGGGTAGGTTGGAGAACGCTTGTCAAAGTCTGTTTGAGGCTGGGGAAGGGACAATCAGGTATGAAGGAAAATGGGATTTGATAGATATGTTCTGGGTAAGTCCTTGTATGTTTTCAGTGTCAATATGTGAAATTCCAAAGATTCCTTTTCTTATGACCAGAGACAGGAAACATCCCGGCGAGAAGCCTTTGAGGACTTATTCCGGCCCACGTTACATCGGAGGTGTCAGCGATCACTGTCCGGTTGTCTTACGTATCATCATTGATTGATTTTCATTGTCAACGTGAACTTTATTCCATTAATAATGTTTATCTTTGGAGGATACAAATACACTAAACTAAAAACCAATGAAACAGAAAATAACAGCTAAGTTCCAGGACCTTTTCCAGACAGAAGGTGAATTCTTTGCATCAGCAGGACGTATCAACCTCATCGGTGAGCATACTGACTATAATGGCGGATTTGTATTCCCGGGTGCTATCGACAAGGGAATGATCGCTGAAATCAAGCTTAACGGAACAGATAAGGTACGTGCATTCGCTCTTGACCTTGATGAATATTCTGAGTTCGGTCTCAACGAGGAGGATGCACCTTCTCAGGCATGGGCACGCTACATTTTTGGAGTATGCCGTGAGATCCAGAAGAGAGGTGGAGTGATTGCCGGTTTTGATACTGTATTTGCAGGTGATGTTCCTCTTGGTGCAGGAATGTCTTCTTCTGCAGCTCTCGAGAGCACATTCGCTTATGCTTTGGATTACTTGTTCAACCTCGGAATCGACAAGTTCGAGCTTGCCCGCATCGGCCAGAGCACAGAACATAACTATTGCGGCGTGATGTGCGGAATCATGGACCAGTTTGCTTCTATGTTCGGTAAGGCAGGTAACCTCATGCGTCTTGATTGCCGTTCGATGGAGTTTGAGTATTTCCCATTCGATCCTGAGCAGTATGGATATAAGCTTGTTCTCCTGAATTCCTGTGTGAAGCATGAGCTTGTGGGAACTCCATACAATGACCGTCGTAAGTCCTGTGAGCATGTTGCTAAGGTGCTTGGTCAGGATTTCCTCCGTGGTGCAACAATGGAGCAGCTTGATGCAATCAAGGATCAGATTTCTGAAGAGGATTATATGCGTGCGCGCTATGTGATTGGCGAGGAGCAGCGCGTTCTTGACGTCTGCGAGGCACTCAAGAAGGGCGATTATGAGACAGTCGGTGCCCGTATGTATGAGACTCACTGGGGAATGTCCAAGGACTTCGAGGTGTCTTGTGAGGAGCTTGATTTCCTTGCTGAGGTGGCACAGGAGTGCGGCGTGACAGGTTCACGAATCATGGGTGGTGGCTTCGGTGGCTGCACCATCAACCTCGTAAAGGCTGAACTGTATGATGCGTTCGTTGCCAAGGCTAAATCAGCATTCGCAGAGAAATATGGTCACGAGCCAGTAGAGATCCCAGTCGTTATCAGCGACGGCGCCCGCAAGCTTGCATAATATTGCGTAACTGATATAGTTCGATTCCCGTCCGGAGCACGAGGGGCAGTTTTTTAAGATTGTCCTATTTTACAAAAGCCTGATAATAAGCACTTTGCTTTTATTAGGCTTTATTTTATGTTATTTGGTTTTGTCAAAAACTGCTTAACTCATATTTCTCATCTCACGATGCAATACCCCTGTGAGTGTTGTCCGTTTATAAAAACTTTTTCTTAAATTTGTAGAGTCATTCGGCTTTGACCGCTTGACATTACATATTGTGAAAGTGTTTTTCGCAAGTCCTTTCGTGAAAATGTGGAAGTTTTCTTATCTGAAGGATGGTACGGAACAATACTCACTTCGTGTAGATTCATGAGGATAGGTGCATTCTGCGCCTTGATACTCCATATCTACTGCGGTGTGGGGTATTGTGTCGTTTATTTCAGATAGGGTCTTTCCACAACCTTCGATAAGATAAACGAAAGTCAGCTCCACACTTTCTTTATATAAACAGCAATCATCTTTTGGGGCCGAAGATTATAAAGGGAGATTAGGCATGAAAAGAGTTTTAATGTTAGCAATAATGGCAACATTACTTATGTTTGTTCCAACCAGGTCGTTAGCTCAGGACAATATCTCATCACTAAGAAAATATATTCAAGTAAAGTCATCAATTGCGGAAGGCGGTACTGAATTATTTGAATATCAAGGTGTCACATATCTCATAAGCGTAGTTCCAATAGTGGTCTCATCCAAATCTGAAATTCAGTGCAAGACTGTAGGTAACGCGAAGGCTAAAAAAGAGATGCTCGGATATATAAATGGAACCGATATCACCTCGTCTACAATATTAACTAATTCAGAAACAAGCACAACCACTCTTGAAGGAACGAAAGTAGAGTGCAAACAGGAGTACGTTGAATCGATAAAGGAAAGTGTTCTTGGCACTATTTCACAGGTTACCCCACTTGGAGGATGGTACTCTCCTGATCGAACAGTATATTATTTCTCAATCTATAAAGTTATATAGACTATTTCACAACCATTTTTTCTGAAATTAATTAAAAATAAAAAGTATAGATTTATGAAAAAGGTTTTAACTCTTCTTTCTGTTGCTGTTTTATGCAGCATTACAGCAACAGCTCAAGATCCTTCAGCATTAGCAACATCTAGCGCAGTTTCAGAGACCCAGAATGTACAGGGCGAAGTGATAGAATATCCATCAGAAGTGCTGACCAAGAGTATGACTGCATCCTTGGCGAAGTCTGGTCGAGCACTTGGAGTAATCAACAGCGACGGTTCAATTTATATAATTGGAGAAGCAACCTCAGCTAGACCAAGCAATATGCCTGGGTTCATCCGCTCAAAAAATGTTGCATACAACATCGCGGAGATGCAGGCTAAAATGCGTCTTCTCCAGATGGCAGGTGAACAGATTACATCTGGCAGAGGCTACCAACTCCTTCAGGATATCATCGAAGGAGAGGACCCGGATGCAGCACAGACTGCACAGGAAATGAAGGATGCGATAGACAAGAAAGAAACTGGCCGTCAAGATTTCAAGCAGAATATTTCTACTCTAGTCACAGGAATGATGCAAGGCTGTGCAGTAGTCCGTATGGCAGAAGGAGAAATGGGCCAAGATGACTATCAGGTAGCAGTCTGCGTAAAATATTCGCCAGAATTCCAGTCTATGGCATCGCTGATGAAAGCCGGTGGTCTAGGACAGGTTCCGACTGGAGCAGCAAAGGCATCCAGAGAAAAGGTTATGAATACCCCGGAATCTGACCTCGTTTACAAAATGGGATCTTGGGTGACTTATGACGAGAACGGCAACATGGTGGTTTATGGCTATGGACAGGAAGAAGTAAGAGAGACTGGCTCACGCGCATCTGCAGCCATTTCCGTCGCTTCTAGCAAAGCCAGACTTTATGCGGTTAACAATGTGAAGAATTTCGTTGCTGAAGATATGATCTGCAATGAAATCATTGATGATGTGGAGAAATTCAGAGAATACTCGGACGGAAGCCAGGCATATTTCTCAAGAAGCAAGTTCCAGCAGGCAGTCGAAGCAAAATCCACAACATTGAATATTGCCACACAGAATGTTCGTACATGGAGAGCTATTCATCCGGTATCGGGAACAACAGTAGTCGGATCAATCGTATGCTGGACATTTGAAAATGCTGCTGCTGCTCGCCAGCTTCGCCAGCAGATCGACAATAATTCCCGAACAGTCAGCGGAGGTGGCGCAGGAGCACCACGCCAGCAGACCACTAAAGGGGCAATTGTCATAACAGGAGACGACGATGATCTTTAGGAGTCATCATATCTGCCTGTTTGTCCTGCTCATGTTTTTAGTTTGTCCGTCATGGGCACAGTTGAAATATGAGAGGGGAAGTTCAACTTATGAACTTTCTGAGAACAAGTCATCATATATAGTACGATGCGAAATACCGATATCAGCATCGAGTTCCAGAAATCAGTCCTTAGCAGTAAGTCGTACAAGACTTACTGCTAAAAATATAATAGGCGCAGGGATTCTATTCCGGGATTTCGCCAGAGAGAACAGGTTGGATGATTCCTACTTCCAGATATTTGTGGACTGCGCAGCCGTAAATTATAAGGCTGAAGTTAAAGGGTTTGTTCAAAAGAATACTGAAAATGATATCATATATGAATGTCCTAAGGATACCTATCGCCTTCAAGACGCCTCATATAGAAAAATAACAAATCTGAAGGAGTTACTTGAGAACTACTATAACCTCCGCAAGGACAGTTACTCTGCAGAAAAACTGTATTCATACGGAAATGTTTCACTTCAGAGCAGCATAAGTTTTTATCATGACTTCCTCTCGGGGAATGCGCAGATCAGCGAAACCTACTCACGTCTGCAGTCTTTCAACGACAGGTTTGAGCAAGCATTATATTCTGACAACACTTCGATGCTTGATGCCTTGATTGCAGATGCGGCTGATTGTATGGAAACTGAAAATCCATTCAGAACCAATTGTGCCATAGAACTGGTTACATCTGCTAAGGTAAAAGACAAAAAGACATACTACGAGATATGGAAGGCATCTCTTTCAAAAGATGTTATAGCTGAAAGAGTACTGCTGTTATGTACAGAAAAATGCAACTTCCCACTACCAAAGGAAAATATATTAACCACAGACATTATCCTTGCATACCCTGGAGCCATATCCCCATTTGCACTCCGCGAAGGAGGAGATTCAGAATATGCCAAAGCCGCAAGTCTATATTCAACTTTGAAATTCGAGGAGGCTGCAGCGCTACTTGAAGAGTCAATCAATAATCAAGGCATAACAGATAAGAATCTATGCCTTCTGGGGGCATCATTGAGGTTATCGGGAAATCCAGCTAAAGCTCTTCCTTATTTGATAATGTGTCTCTATCTTAATCCAAAAACTGAATATCTTGCTGGAAATATCGTGCTGTGTTTGTCGGCACTGAAGTTCAAATATCTTGATGACATACTGTCACAGCTGAAAGGTTCCGACATTGACTCATGGAGCCAGCAACAGATTGAATCACTTAAATAACTCATTCTTAGCATGATGAAAAGAATTTTAATTTTCACATTCGCTTTATTTATATCATTGAGTTTATCAGCTCAAGACAATACAATAAGATTGACCGTAAGCGGCGAAGGGGCAACTAAAGAAGAAGCTACCGCAAACGCTCTCAGGAGTGCCATCGAACAGGCGTTCGGTACATTTGTCTCTGCCAATACACAGATACTCAATGATGACATCGTCAAGGACGAGA
>JAZKYT010000008.1:0-33815 GCA_045612265.1 Candidatus Cryptobacteroides sp. | reverse complement strand
GGACCGACAAGCCAGCGGGGAAGTGGCAGCAGTGGAGCAGCATCCATTATCGCATGTTCTATCACCACCTCATTTATTTCAAGAACCCGTGACAGGATTTTGCCTCCGAGAGACAGTCCATAGGCTATGTCAAGATGTCCTTGAAGATCTTCTTTGATATACTTGCTTACCTGCCGGGCCTGATTATCTATTGAAGTGAATTCCGTATTCTGACCCAACGTGAAACCATCGACTTGAACAGCAATGACATGAAACCGGTCCTCCAGCATACCGATAAGAGGCAGGAGTATCTCGTATGAGACTCCCAACCCTGGAATCAGCAGGAGGGTTGGCGATCCGGTATTGCCGTAGGTCTTAAAATCCATGGAGTTCTATAAATTGCAATTTGTCAGTGAAGTATTTTTATTTTCCGATGCAAAAATTCTGGAAAATATTAATAAGTACATCCTGGGCAGAAATTTCGCCCGAGATGGTTCCGAGGGCGTAGATGGTTTCGCGGATGTCTTGGCTGACGAGGTCGGTCGGGATGCCGAGGGCGAGGCCTTCGCTGGCGCGGAGGAGGGAGGTGCGGGCATCGCTGAGGGCCTGGACGTGGCGCTGGTTGGTGACCAGGGTGGTGTCGCTGTCTCCAAGAAGATTACGTTGTGAGTCTGCGAGAATGTTTCGCAAAGCTGTGATTCCAGAGCCGGTTTTGGCGGAAATCGGTATGATTTCCACTGAAGAATCACCTGATGAGACTGTTTTCTCACTGTTCGCCTGTGCAAGACGCGAGTCATTGTCTAAATTTGCAAGATGTGAGCTAATACCTTTATTATCAAGTTGCGAAACAATAAAGTTCAAAATGTTAACATTTTTGTTAACCTCGCAAATGTCGGTTTTGTTGAGCAAAAAGATCAATTTCTGGCTGTCGAATTCCACCTTGTCGATGATCTCGCGAACTGTCTCACAAGTGCTCTCAAAATCGCGGGTCAAATCCACCATTCCGAGCACGACTGAAGCTTCTGAAATCTTTTTGAATGTTCTTTCGATACCGATCTTCTCCACAATTTCCTCTGTCTCTCGAAGACCTGCTGTGTCGATGAAACGGAACAGAACTCCGTCGATATTCAAGGTCTCTTCAATGGTGTCGCGTGTTGTGCCATGAACATCAGAAACGATGGCGCGGTCTTCACCAAGAAGAGCATTGAGAAGTGTACTCTTACCTGTGTTTGTCGCTCCGGCAATAGCTACTGGAACACCGTTCTTGATGGCGTTGCCAAGCTTGAAGGAGTCGATAAGTCGCGAAATATGGTCGATCAATGCATTCAACAACGAGTCAAGACGGCTGCGGTCAGCAAATTCAACCTCTTCCTCGCTGAAATCCAACTCCAATTCCATTAGAGAAACCAACTCCAACAACTCAGAGCGCATATCGCGCAACTCTGAAGAAAATCCTCCCTTCATCTGCTTGAAAGCAATGCGGTGTGCTGCTGCGTTCTGGGATGCTATCACGTCTGCAACTGCCTCTGCCTGAGCGAGGTCCATCTTGCCATTGAGGAATGCTCTTTGGGTGAATTCACCAGGTTCTGCTGCACGTGCGCCGGCAGCATAGAGGAGATCCATGACAGCAGATACGATATATGAAGAAGCGTGGCAGGAAATCTCAACCGAGTTTTCGCCTGTATACGAATATGGTGCGCGGAATACACTGACCAGAACCTCATCCAGGACAGCACCGCTGGCGTCAAATATATTACCGAACTTGATTGTGTATCCTGCAGCTTCTGAAATTGAGCCCTTGCGGCACGAAATGACCTTGTCTGCAATGGCCAAGGCCTCAGGTCCGCTGACTCTGATCACTGAAATGGCTCCCGTTCCCGGCACCGTCGCTGGTGCGCATATCGTATCTTCGTTCCTTATATACATATCTTACACATTTATTTGTCCTTAAAATGCCCGGTTTTAAAGACAACCACTGTTTCTCTTGGGCTCCCGTCCTTAAATTGCCCGATTTTAAGGACAACCTTCTACCTTTTGGAGCTCTCGTCCTTAAAATGCCCGGTTTTAAGGACAGTGGGCCAGAAGTGGTAACTGCTAAAGTATTCGGATACAAAATTAGTCATAAAATATGTAGAAACCATAAATTATATTTGTAGATATGCTCGAATTTTATCTATCTTTGTATGATTTTAAATATGGGAAAATTATGTGTAAACGAGCTTACGTCGGTACATATTTGAATATGAACGCATTACAAGATAATGCACAGTCATTCGTTTTCCCTATTACTATTGCTGTCGGCCATTTTCTCTAGCGAGGATGTGGTCGTTTTTTTATATATGCCCGTCAGATCGGGGATAATGTGGAGAAATAAATTTTAACAGGAGATATAAAATGAAACTTAAAGCAACACTTCGTCTGGAGAACGGCATGGAATTCCACGGCTGGTCATTCGGTAGCGCAGAGGCTGTCAGCGGAGAGGTGGTATTCAACACCTCGATGGTAGGTTATCCTGAGCAGCTTACTGATGCGACTTACAGCGGTCAGATCCTTTGCCTCACTTACCCACTTATCGGTAACTATGGTGTACCTTCTGAGGAACTCCTCGCTGAGGGTCTTTCAAAGAACTTCGAGTCTGACAGAATCCATCCAAAGGGTCTCATCGCATTCGATGTTTGTGAGGACTACAGTAACTGGGAGGCTGTAAAGGGACTTGAGCAGTGGATGAAAGAGCAGAATCTAACAGGTATCTACGGCATTGATACCCGCGAGCTTACAAAGGTTCTTCGTGACAATGGTTCTATGAAGGGTTGCATCATCCCAGCGGGTGCTGCACAGCCTGCAGAGGCAGCCAAGCCATCTCCTGCGGATGTATGTTGCAAGGAAACAATCGTTTACGCAGCTCAACCTGCACAGGAAGTTGAGAACATCAACGGAAGCAAGGCTGCGACTGTAAACGGTAAGAAGGTGGTTGTTGTGGACCTCGGTGTCAAGCACAGCATCATCAGAGGACTTCTCGCACGTGGTGCAGAGGTTATCCGCGTTCCATACAACTACGACTTCACTGGAATGGAATATGACGGTGTTTACGTTTCAAACGGCCCTGGTTGCACTTGCAACTGCGAGGAGACAGTAGAAGTCCTCAAGAAGGTGCTTGCTGGAAATAAGCCGGTATTTGGCCTTGGAATGGGATATCACCTCATCGCAAAGGCTGCAGGTTGTGAGCTTGTAAGACTTGCTCATCCTCACAGAGGCGCTAACCAGCCTGTACGCAAGGAGGGTACAAACCGCACATATATCTCTTCTCAGAATGTATATCGCGCAGTGAAGGCTGCTTCTATGCCTTCTGATTGGGAAGTGTACTTCACTAACCTCAATGATGGCGCTGTGGACGGTATCCGTCATAAGAGCAAGCCATTCGCAGGACTCAACTTCGCCCCAGAAGTTTGCGTAGGTCTTACAGAGAACGTTACTCCACTTGATGAATTTATCAGCAAACTCTAAGATTATGATTGACAACAATATAAAGAAAGTAGTGGTGCTCGGTTCAGGAGCACTCAAGATCGGTCAGGCCGGAGAGTTTGACTACTCAGGTTCGCAGGCTCTCAAGGCTCTCAAGGAAGAGGGCATCGAGACCATCCTCATCAACCCTAACATTGCTACAGTCCAGACTTCTGAGCAGGTTGCAGACAAGGTATACTTCCTTCCTGTGACTGCATACTTCGTTGAGAAGGTTATCCAGAAAGAGGCTCCTCAGGGTATTCTCCTCGCATTCGGTGGTCAGACAGCGCTTAACTGCGGTGTTGAGCTTTATGAGGCAGGTATCCTCGACAAATATAATGTAAAGGTGCTCGGTACTCCAGTTCAGGCGATCATGGACACTGAGGACCGTGAGTTCTTCAATGCAAAGCTTGCTGAGATCAACGTGAAGACTATCAAGTCACACGCTGTTGAGACAGTGGAGGCTGCAAAGGAGGCTGCAAAGGAGCTCGGTTATCCTGTTATCGTGCGTGCAGCTTATGCTCTCGGTGGTCTCGGTTCAGGTTTCTGTAACAATGAGGAAGAGCTCGTGACTCTTTGCGAAAGCTCGTTCTCATTCTCTCCTCAGGTTCTCGTTGAGAAGTCACTCAAGGGATGGAAGGAGATTGAGTATGAGGTGATGCGTGACCGCTATGACAACTGCATCGCAATCTGTAACATGGAGAACTTCGACCCACTCGGAATCCACACAGGTGAGTCTATCGTAGTTGCTCCTACTCAGACACTTAGCGCTAAGGAGTGCCAGTTCCTCCATGACCTCGCAATCAAGATGGTACGCCACATCGGTATCGTGGGTGAGTGTAACGTACAGTACGCTTACGACACTGATTCAATGGAATATTACGTGATCGAGATGAACGCTCGTCTCAGCCGTTCTTCTGCTCTTGCTTCAAAGGCGACAGGTTTCCCAATCGCTTTCGTTGCAGCTAAGATCGGTCTTGGTTATGGTCTCTTCGACATCAAGAACTCAGTGACTAAGCAGACTCCTGCATTCTTCGAGCCAGCTCTCGACTATGTTGTGGCAAAGATCCCACGTTGGGACCTCTCTAAGTTCACAGGCGTATCCCGCAAGATCGGTTCTTCAATGAAGTCTGTAGGTGAGGTGATGTCACTCGGACGTAACTTCGAGGAAATCATCCAGAAGGGTCTCCGTATGATCGGCCAGGGTGCTAACGGTTTCGTGGGCAACAAGGAGATCAAGGTTGACGATATCGCGCAGGCCCTCCACGAGCCTACTGACAACCGTATCTTCGTGATCAGCAAGGCAATGCAGGCTGGTTACACTGTTGATCAGATCCATGATCTCACAAAGATCGACAAGTGGTTCCTCAATAAGCTCCAAGGTATCGTGAATACATACAAGGAGATGTGCACTTATGACAACTGCGAGCAGATGCCACTCGACCTCCTCAAGAAGGCTAAGGTACAGGGCTTCTCTGACGTTCAGGTTGCCAATGCACTCTACAAGGGTATGGATACTGAAATGGCTGAGGACATCGTTCGCGCATTCCGTAAGGCTCACGGCGTCGTTCCTTGCGTTAAGCAGATCGACACCCTCGCTGCCGACTATCCTGCAGCAACAAACTACCTCTATCTTACTTATGGTGGTAACTTCAATGACGTTAAGTATCAGCACGATAAGAATTCAGTAATCGTTCTCGGATCAGGTGCATACCGTATCGGTTCATCTGTTGAGTTCGACTGGTGTTCAGTCAATGCACTTCAGACTATCCGCAACCAGGGATACAGAGGTGTGATGAACAACTACAACCCTGAGACCGTGTCGACTGACTACGATATGTGTGACCGTCTCTACTTCGACGAGCTCACATTCGAGCGTGTAATGGATATCCATGACCTCGAGAATCCACACGGAACAGTGGTTTCAGTGGGTGGTCAGATTCCTAACAACCTCGCTCTCCGTCTCGACCAGAACAAGGTGAATATCCTCGGAACAAAGGCTACTTCAATCGACAAGGCTGAGGACCGTCACAAGTTCTCGTCAATCGTGGCTGCTCTCGGCATCGACCAGCCTAAGTGGAAGGAGCTTACAAACTTCGACGAGGTTGACCAGTTCATCGAGCAGGTCGGCTTCCCTGTACTCGTTCGTCCATCATACGTGCTTTCTGGTGCTGCGATGAACGTTTGCTACAACCACGAGGAGCTTCGCAACTTCCTTGGTCTTGCAGCGGAAGTGTCTGAGAAACACCCGGTTGTCATGTCTGAGTTCATGCAGCGCTGCAAGGAGATCGAGTTCGACGCAGTTGCAGACAACGGTGAGGTTATCGCTTATGCAATCTCTGAGCACATCGAGTTTGCCGGTGTACACTCAGGTGACGCGACAATCCAGTTCCCTCCACAGAAACTTTATGTTGAGACTGTTCGTCGAATCAAGAAGATTGCCAAGAAGATTGCAGCAGCCCTCGAGATCACAGGACCATTCAACATCCAGTTCCTTGCAAAGGACAACTATATCAAGGTTATCGAGTGTAACCTCCGTGCTTCACGAAGCTTCCCATTCGTATCCAAGGTTCTTAAGATCAATATGATCGAGCTTGCAACCAAGGCTATGCTCGGCCTCAAGCCAGCTGCTCCACGCAAGTCTGCATTCGACCTTGACTACGTTGGTATCAAGTCTTCACAGTTCTCATTCTCGCGTCTCCAGCAGGCTGACCCTGTACTCGGCGTGGATATGCACTCAACTGGTGAGGTAGGATGTATCGGTGACGACTTCAACGAGGCACTCCTTAACTCTATGCTCTCAGTTGGATATGAGATTCCTAAGAAGAACATCCTCATCTCTTCAGGTAACGCACTTCAGAAGGCTGACCTTCTCAATGCATGTAAACTCCTGGTTGACAGAGGATACAACCTCTACGGAACTGAGGGTACAGCTAAGTACCTTGTTGAGAACGGCGTACCGGCAGAGCGCGTGATCTGGCCTACAGAGGCTGAGGATCCTGAACTCGCCGGCAAGTACAGAGCAGCTATGGACATGCTCGCAAACAAGGAACTCGACCTCGTGATCAATATCCCTAAGAACTTCTCAAGCAGAGAGCTCACAAACGGATACCACGTACGTCGTGCAGCCATCGACTTCAACATTCCGCTCATCACAAATGCGCGTCTGGCAACTGCCTTCATCCGTGCATTCTGCGCAATGTCGATCGACGACATCCAGATCAAGAGCTGGGATCAGTATTAATAGATCCAGCATATATAGAAAAAGCCTGCTGAATTCAGCAGGCTTTTTTATCTTAGAATATCGATTCAGCAGTGTAGGTGGTAAGCAGCTCAAGAGCCTTCATGCCCATGATGGAGTTGCCCTTGGAATTGAGACGCGGGCTCCATACTGCAACGGAATATTTGTTCGGATAGATTGCAATGATTCCGCCGCCAACGCCGCTCTTGCCAGGCAGTCCGACAAGATATGAGAACTCGCCGGCTTCGTCGTAGAAACCGCAGGTCTGCATCACTGCATTCAATCTCTTTACTTGCGAGCTGGTCAGCTTAAATCCCGCATAATCAAATGGTTTATAGCCGGTGAACGCAAGGAATGCTTTAGATAGTTCCTGGCAGCTCATCTCAACTGAACACATCTTGAAATAGAACATCAGGACCTCTTCGATGCCATTCTGTATGCGGCCATGATACTTGAGCAGATTGGCAATGGCAGCATTCATATATCCGTTTTCGCGCTCCGATGTGGCCACTTCCATATTGAAGTCGATTGTCTGGTCATCGCAAAGTGTGCGGACAAATCTCAGGAAGTCCTCCTCTGGATTTTCAAGTTCATTAAGGAGAATATCGGCAACCACTATAGCACCTGGATTGATGAAAGGATTACGCGCAAAACCCTTCTCCAATTCCAGCTGGAAAAGTGAATTGAATGCGTTTCCTGACGGTTCTTTGCCAACCAGTTTCCAGAGCTCCTCACCCTTCAGTGACAATGCCAGGGCCACAGAGAATACTTTCGATATACTCTGGATCGAGAATCTGGTCTGTGACGACTTGATGTCATATACATCTCCTTCCACTGTGTGCAGACACATTCCGAACTGATCCGGATTTACCTTTGCCAATGCAGGTATATAGTCTGCCTGCTTGCCATGCTGTGCGTAAGGCAGAATCTCCTGATAGATATTTTCAAGAATCTCGTGATAATTCATTTCCGTGATGATTATAACCTTGCGAATATACAAAAAAAAACGGCACAGAAATTGACTTGGACGGTGCAGTGTTTAATTAATTATTAGTACCATGAAAAAGTTAATGTTTATTTTGTCATGTATAGCAGTTGCTGCTGTAATGACTTCTTGCAAGGACAATGGAGCAAAAGAGGCGAGAGCTGAGCTTAATGCACCGTTCAACCAGGAGCGTGAGTTTATGAGGGAAGCTATCCGACATCACAGTCCCGATGTCCAGAGAGTTGACTTGATTGGAAATACTGTTGTATATACGCATATATTCGATGGAATTATCGACGTGAAGACTTATACCTATGACGGAGATGTATGCGTTGAAGCAGAAAGAATATATACATTCCCAACCCAGATGAGTGCTCTCAGACATTATAGAAGGGCAGTGGAGCGAGCAGAATTATATGATGATATCCAGCTCCTGAAGAATGAGGTTAAATATAATCTCAAGGATGAGCAGCACAAGCTCGAAACAAAGGGTATGACCAAGGAGCAGCTCAAGGCAAAGTTCGACAAGCAGATTGATGATGCAAAGGCCGATATGAAGGCCCACAACGAAAAGTTCAAGGCCGATATGAAACGCTACGGCAATGATGTCGAGATGGAGATGGGCTGCTGCGACAAGTCAAAGGACTGCAAAGGCAAGGGCTGCAAGAAATAGCAGTCTGCTCCAAGGTTAGCATTCTAAAGAAATAGGCTGTTGATGAAAATCAACAGCCTATTTCTATTTATATATGCAAATGACTACATGTCGTCTTTATCCATATTCTGGAGAAGGGCGTCGTTTGTGCCATATTTGTTCATGCGGTTCTGGAGAAGCTCCATTGCCTCGATGCAGTTCATGTCTGCAAGGAACTTACGCATGATCCAGATGCGGTTTGCAAGGACAGGAGAGTAGAGGAGATCGTCGCGACGGGTGCTTGACAATGTGACATCCACAGCAGGGAATATACGCTTGTTGGCAAGTCTTCTGTCGAGCTGCAGCTCCATGTTACCTGTTCCCTTGAACTCCTCGAAGATGACCTCATCCATCTTTGATCCGGTCTCTGTGAGGGCTGTTGCGAGGATTGTGAGCGATCCGCCGTTCTCGATGTTACGGGCTGCTCCGAAGAATCTCTTTGGCTTGTGGAGGGCATTTGCGTCCACACCACCGGAGAGAACCTTTCCTGATGCTGGCTGGACAGTATTGTATGCACGTGCAAGGCGTGTGATAGAGTCGAGAAGAATGACAACGTCATGACCGCACTCAACCATTCTCTTAGCCTTTTCAAGAACCATGTTCGCAACCTTCACGTGACGCTCTGCAGGCTCGTCGAATGTTGAGGCGACAACCTCTGCCTTCACGCTGCGTGCCATGTCTGTAACCTCCTCAGGACGCTCGTCGATAAGAAGAACGATCATATATACCTCAGGATGGTTGTCTGCAATGGCATTTGCGATGGACTTCAAGAGCATTGTCTTACCTGTCTTAGGCTGGGCTACGATAAGACCGCGCTGACCTTTACCGATCGGAGTGAACATATCCACGATACGGCAAGACATGTCGTTGTGACCGTTGCCGAGAAGGTTGAATTTCTCCTCTGGGAAAAGCGGAGTCAGGAAGTCGAATGGAATTCTGTCTCTGATGATCTCAGGTGTGCGTCCGTTGATGAGCTTGTTGCGCACGAGAGGGAAGTACTTGTCTCCAGCCTTAGGCGGCTTGATCTCTCCTGTTACTGTATCACCTGTCTTGAGGGCGTGATGCTTGATCTGATACTGAGATACATAGATGTCATCAGGGGAGTTGAGATAGTTGTAATCCGATGAGCGGAGGAAACCATATCCGTCAGGCATGATTTCAAGAACACCTGTCGCCTCGACCACTCCGTCAAACTCCAATACCGGCTCCTGCTGCTTCTGCTGAGCTTCCTGCTGCTTTGGCTGAGCTTCCTGCTGCTTTGGCTGGTTGTTTTCCTTGTTATGACGGTTCTTGTGGTTCTGCTGTCTGTTATCAGACTTTGGCTCTGATTTCTCCTCTGCTTTTGGTTCTGCTTTTGGTTCTGCTGCAGGTTCCTCTGCGGCTACCACAGGTTCAGCTGCTGGCTGTTCAACTGGCTGAGCATTATTCTTCTGGATTCTGTTTCTCTTCTGCCTTGGCTGCTTCTTTTCAGTTTTAGGCTCAGCTGCTTCTGTCGCCTCAGCCTTTGTCTCTTCCTTGACCTCTTCGACTTTCACTGGAGCCTCTTCTACCTTCGCTGGAGCCTTCTCTACAGGCTGTTCAGCAGTCTGTTCTGCAGGTTTTGCTGCTGGCTTTGCCTTCTTGTTGCGCTTTTTCTGCTGAGCAGGCTCTGCCTTTGGCGTTTCTTCCTTTGGCGCTTCGGCCTGCGGCTCCTCTGCAACAGCTGGTTCTGTCTTTTCAGCTGGCTTGTTTTCTTTGCGAGGTCTGCCACGTCTTGACCTTTCTGGTCTTTCAGGTGCATTCAAAGCATTCTTCTTCGCCTCTTCGTCGAGAATAGCATATACGAGCGCATCCTTATCCATCCTCTTGAAACCCTTGATTCCGAGTTCTTCAGCCAACGCATGAAGACGCTCGATATCCATTTCTCTCAAATCGAAAATCTTGTGCATATAACAGTATTATAATGATTTGTATTCTGATTAGAAACCTCCCGAATGGGAAACGTCTATGTTGAATGACTTAACGAATCCCGTTTTCGTTACGGGATATACAAAGTTAACAATTATTATGCAAAAAACAACTTTACGAAGGAAAAGATGGTATCTTTCCTTTTAATAACGATTATCCCAGTAACTGCTGCTCTTCTTGAATCTCAGGAGGTCTGCAAGAGCTGCTGCCTTTGCCTGGATACGGAAACTCCATGACTCCCACTGACCGGTTGGGATCCATGATACTGCAATGTTGAAACAGTGCAGGTCATAATTGGCACTCAGCTGAGTTGTACTCATCTTGAGGGCCATGAGGTCAAAGTTGGTGGTCATGTTCAGGGACATACGTGGGGTGAGTCTGATATTTCCGCTCACACCGAGTGTCTGGGTATGTGTGTTCTTTGTGATGACTTTGTCGTTCGAGAACTGATAAGCCTTTCTGTAACTATACGAATAGTTGAAGTTCATCGACCACGGTACATTCGGGTTGGTGTAATAGAGCCAACCTCCTGGTATATATTCACCGGTGACAGGGTGGTAGTATATACGTGTATAATGGTCTGCAGGATTGCCACCAGCCTGTTTTGTTCCGTCGTTACCGTCGATCTTTCCGTCGCCGGAGATTGAGTATGAAACAGACATGCTGGCTGTGTTCATACGGAAGAGTCCCTGACCCTGGGTGATTGCAAACTTGTTGATCTTTCTACCTGACGGGTTGCTCTTGTCAACAAGGATTGCATAAGGATCGAGGTTGGTGTTCGCGCTGATACCGAGCTTTCCGAAGATTGAAGTCGACAATGTCACACCGACATTGCTCATCTTCAATGAGTCAGCAAGGAAGTTATATCCGGTCGAGAAGTTCAGCTGGTCGATGAGCTTGATCTTCTTTGAACCTGTTCCTGTCGTATCTCTGATGTCTCGAACCTTTGCCTCGAAGTTGTTTCCGAGTGAGAAGTTCAAGCTGGCTGTCTTACCCTTTCCAGGAGCGGAGTTGATCTGTCCGGCATAGATGTTATAATCCTGCGTCTTCACCTGTCCGTTCTTGTCCACATATTCGAGAGTTCTCCAACCATTGAAGTATGTACCCTTCTCAGGGCTGAATGAGGCTGAAATAGAAGGGGATACGACATGACGGATGGCCTGTACCTTACGATGCTTTCCGAAGTTGAACATACCGTAGAGACGGGTACTCATGGAAATACTGCCTGAGTAGTTGTGAGTGGCTCCGAAGGTGCCGAATGCCTTACCCTTGATATCTTCGACGAGTCCTGTATCTGCGTTATATACCTTCTCTGTGTCGCGGAAGAACCAGTTCATTCCGTAGCTTACACCAGGAGTGATGTTGATATATTTCATCATGGTGAAGTTAGGAAGACCGATCTGGAAGTTGTGGGCCATACCATTCTGGAACTTGTCGAAGAAGCCTGGCTTGTTGAACTCAGATGCCTTGAAGTTGATTCTGTTCTGGAATGAGGTGTTGTATCCAAGTGAGAATTTCTCATACCACTGCTCCTTTCCGACTCTGACCTTCTTCTTGAAAGGATAGAATCGGTTCACTGAGAATGTGATGTTAGGAAGTGTGAATGAATACGAACTGTCTCGCGAGTTCTGGCTATGGAGGGCATTGATGGAGAGATTCATCTTACCATTCCAGTTCTTTGAATATGAAATGGATGATGATATCTGGTTCTGCAGGGCCTCCTGCACATTAGTCGAGTTATATTTGTTGTTCGAAGGGCTGGAGAAGTTCACAGATGCAGTGAAGCTTGTTCCAGGACGAGCCTTGGCATCCTGTGAGTGGCTCCAGCGGATACCGAAGTTCCTGGTCTGGAAGAAGTCAGGGCTGCCTTTCTCACCTGCCTGGTCGTTCGAGTATGTAAGGGATATGTTACCGTTACATTTGTAGTTGACCTTGTAACGTGAGTTGAGATCCAATGCCCATGAACCCAGAGTATAGATGTCACCTGTCAAGGCAATATCGAAATAGTCACCGATCACGAAGTAGAAGCCGGCATCTCGTGCATAGAAACCGCGGGACTGCTCCTCACCGAAGGTAGGAAAGAGGATACCGGAAGCTCTGTCCGGCTGCTCTGGGATGAATCCGAACGGAAGACCGATAGGAAGCGGCACATCTGCAATCACAGGGTAGGCAGGGCCGAAAACGGTCTTCTGGTTAGGCTTGGTCATTACCTTTGCTGCCGTGAGGTGAAGGTAATAATGCGGTTCCTCGCAGTCGCAGACTGTATATTTACCCTGTGTGATGTTGATCGAATGATCCGGCATCATCTTGATGTTCTTTCCGTGAAGGATTCCGTCCTGCTCCTGTGTCACCATGTTGGTGATACGTGCCTTTCGTGTGTTGAAATTATAGCGGACCTCCTCCATCGTGTATTTCTGAGGACCCTGTTCCATGACAGGATTTCCAGTTGTAACTCCCAGACTGTCAGTCGTTCCCCTTGCATAAAGGGTTGAGCTGGCAAGGTCATATTCCATGTAGTCTGCGGTCAGCTTCATGTTGCCGTAGGTAACGGTAACATCTCCATAGTAGTAGATCATTCTCTTGCCGTTGCTGAAATCTTCAATGACAGAGTCGCGGGCTGTCGTGAAGGCCGGAGCTTCAAGCGATGATTTTTTCAGAAGATCGAGGGAATCGCGTGCTGCAATGGAGTCTGCTCTGTGAGTGGAATCGAGAACATGTCTGAGCGAATCTGAAATCTCAGGAATGGAGTCATTCAGAACTTCAGCGGCTTCTGTCTCCCTACGAAGACGTCTGCCTCTTCTGTCGTCCTGCGAAGAAACGGTAAACGTGCTGAAAACCAGCAGCATAAGTGCTACCAGCCCCCATTTGTTGAACCACGCTTTCAGATTTCCGTTTCTATATATTGACATTAAATGTACGTCTAAATTTTCCTGATTTTGCAAATTCTTACTACTTTTGCAAATCGCAAATTTAAAACTAATTTCAATTATTACCAAATTGAGATGTCGTTATGAGAGTTGAAGTCAAGATTTTATCTGTTATACTTTTTTGCTTTTTGTGCCTTCCTTTCGCTGCCGATGCCCAGCAGAAGAAGGAACTGGGTCTGAAGACCGTGGTCATTGACCCCGGACATGGTGGAAAAGACCCTGGCGCACTTGGCAAGACCTCGTCTAAGCACGAGAAGCACATCGTACTCAACATCTCCAAGCTTCTTGGCCAGAAAATCAAATCTGCATACCCTGATGTGAAGGTCGTCTACACTCGTAACACTGATGTTTTCCTCGAACTGAAAGAGCGAGTTAACGTTGCCAAGCGTAGCAATGCCGATCTATTCATATCTCTCCACTGCAACTCAAATAATTCATCTCAACCATACGGCGCTTCTGTGCATATCCTCGGACCAAAGTCCAAGAATTCCAAGAATCAGAAGGACTATTTTGCGGCAAGCATGTCAGTTGCTCAGAGAGAGAACTCCGTGATGCTTCTTGAGGAGAATTATCAGACAACATATCAGGATTTCGATCCGGATTCACCTGAGTCCATCATCAGTCACAGTCTGATGTGGAATGCAAATTATTCTAACAGTCTTCTTTTTGCTGCCGAAGTGGACAAGGTCATGCAGAAGGCACCATTCAGGGTGAGCAACTACACAGGAATCCATCAGGATATCTTCTACCTCCTTTGGGCTACAAACATGCCTGCAGCCTTGCTGGAGCTTGGTTTTATCTCGAACCCGAACGATTATGCGTATCTGAGTTCTACAGAAGGACAGGAGATGACGGCTCAGAGACTCTTTGAAGCATTCAAGGCATATAAGACTCAGTATGATGCTAGCGTTTCAGTTGATGAGGCTCCTGCTCCTGCACCAGCACCAGTGCAGAAAGAACAGCCTGCTGCAGAAAAGGTTACAGCTGCAAAATGGTACGGAATCCAGATTATGGGTCTGAGCAGAAAGCTCGCGGCTACAGATCCTGCTTTAAAGGGACTTAAGGTCGAAGCGGTCAAGGCTGACGACAGCACCATATATAAATATGTCACAGGTAAGTCGGAAACCAAGGAGGCTGCTGCTGCAAAGCTGGCCGATGTACGTAAGAAGTTCCCTGAGGCTTTTGTTGTGGAAGTAGAGGGCAATACTGTCAGAAGAGCAAAGTAAAACTATATATTAATATATAAGGTATAAGTCATGAAACATACAAAGGAATTGAAGATTGGTGTATTCGTGGTGATCGTTTCAGTAGCATCATTCTTCCTTATCAACTATCTCCGCGGAGAGGACATCATGAACAGGGAGATTGAGGTTGTTGCAAGATATGAAACTGTGGACGGACTCGTTGCATCGGCTCCTGTATATATCAAGGGATATAAGGCAGGAAAAGTTTCTGAGGTGACATATAATCCTGAAAGCGAGGATTTTCAGGTGATCTGCTCAATCCGTAAGGAGTTCCATATTCCTGCAGACAGCCGCATGACCATCTATGGTGTGGATATAATGGGTACAAAGGGTGTGCGCATTGACTACGGCTCATCTGATGTCATGGTGGAAGATGGGGGAACGCTTCAGCCAAGTCTTGAAGCAGGACTTGTTGACGGACTTGCTGCTGAGATCGGACCGCTTCTCAGTAAGGTTTCATCAACACTTGACAGCCTCGAAGTCACTGTTTCTGGTGTCAACAGAGTGTTGAGTGAGAAGAATACTGCAAGCATAACAAATACATTGGCTCACCTCGAGCGCACAATGGCTGATGTCCGTGGTATCGCGGCAAGTGTGCAGGGGCGTTCTGCGGAGCTTGAGGCATTCATTGAAAATCTTGCGGACCTTTCAGAGTCTTTCAACGGAATTGCTGCCAAGGTTGACACGACAGTTGCCGGTGTGAATGAACTTATGGTGACCTTGAATGAGGCCGATCTTGACAAGGTTGTCGGATCCATGAATACACTTCTTGAGAATATCAACGATCCGGAGGGTAGTGTCGGCAAGTTATTGACAGATGATTCTGTTTATAATTCTGTTGACGAGCTATTAAATGATGTTGATACCTTGGTCAAGAAAATACAGGAAAATCCTAAGAAATATATCAAAATTTCAGTGTTCTAGCAGCCTGAAATAGATAAAAATCTTGATTTCATTATTTTAGAATTGTTCAAAAAGCGCAATTCTGCATAAATGAATGAGTTAGCGATTTTGTAAAGTTGTATATCGTTGAATATCAATAATATACAACTTTATTTGTTTCGGGATTTTGTCTACGGATAATGTCAAAAAAAATGAAAAAACAAGAGGAATTTTAATTTTTTATAAGAAATTTTTCATCATCTTTGTAGTCGAAATTGACAGAGGAGTCTAAAACTTAACACAATCCTATTTTTAATGACTAACGCAAGGCACATATCTGTTTGGGATAACTGCTTGAATTTCATTCAACAGAACATCGATCCCAACCAGTTCAACCTGTGGTTCAAGCCGATCAAGCCTGTATCACTGGTTGAATCTACCCTTACTGTAGAGGTGCCTTCCGAGTTCTTCCGTGAATATGTGGAGGGAGCATATCTTGAACTTCTCCGCGCAGCACTCAAGAAGGAACTCGGCACAGCAGCAAAGCTTGTGTATGTAGTGACTCCAGTTCAGAGACAGCAGCCTTTGAGATATCCGGCTTCTCACGGATCTGAGCCTGTCAACCGCCCGGTTTCGATCGAGACATTCTCTCGCGGTGGAAATCCTGGACCGTTTGTTTTCCCAGGAATCCAGCGTGTTCAGATCAATCCGCATCTTAATCCTGTCTACTGCTTTGAGAACCTCATAGTGGGAGAGTGTAACAAGATGGGATTCACAGCAGGTGAGAGCATTTCTTCAGCTCCAGGTAAGACTGCTTTCAACCCATTGTTCCTCTTTGGAGGTCCAGGTCTTGGAAAGACTCACCTTGCTCAGGCGATCGGTATTGCAATCAAGAAGAAATATCCTGAACTTGTGGTGCTTTACGTACCTGCAAACAGGTTCAAGATCCAGTATATGGATGCTACGAACAACCGTAACAAGCTTACAGACTTCCTGGCATTCTATATGAAGATCGATGTTCTCATCGTGGATGACATTCAGGATCTGCAGAGTCCAGGTGCCCAGAATGCATTCTTCAACATCTTCAATCATCTTCATCAGTCGGGCAAGCAGTTGATTTTCACATCTGACCGTCCTTCTGTAGAACTTGAAAACTTTGAGGAAAGACTTGTTTCGCGTCTCAAGTGGGGACTTTCTGTGGAACTTCAGAAGCCTGATTTCCAGACAAGACTCAGCATGCTCAAGGCAAGAGCATTCCGTGAGGGAGTAAATTTGAGCGATGACGTTCTCCACTTCCTTGCAACCCGCATCAAGTCTAATTTCCGTGAGCTTGAGGGTGCGCTCATCTCCTTGGTTGCCAATGCGACACTTGCTCATAGAGAAATCACAGTCGAGCTGGCTGAGACCATCACTGAGAAGATTGTCGGAGAACAGCAGAATGACGTTACCATCGACAAGGTTCAGAAGGTTGTATGTGACTATTTCAACATCACTCGCGATGCTCTTCTTTCGAAGACACGTAAGCGCCAGATCGTGCAGGCACGTCAGATCGCGATGTATATGTCAAGAAATCTGATCAACTGTTCGCTCTCTACAATCGGAGCAGAAATCGGAGGTAAGGACCACGCAACTGTACTTCATGCCTGCACCACTGTCAATGACCTTATGTCGACAGACAAGACATTCAAGCAGTACGTTACAGACATCGAGAAGATGCTCGTTCCTGTGAGACGATAAATTGTTGAAAACTATTTAGAAAACTATAGACTAAATCCCTGTAAAGTGATATCTTTGCAGGGATATTTTTATTATAAACACGATAATCAAAACAACACTTATATGAATTCAGAAAAAGTCCTTTCGTTCTTCAAGGAAATCACCAGAATTCCTCGCGAGTCAGGTCATGAGGAGCATATCATTGCATATCTTCAGGAGTTTGCTGCGGCACGTGGTCTTGAGTGCAAGACTGATGAAGCAGGTAACGTTCTTATCACAAAGGAGGCAGCTCCTGGTTTCGAGCAGGTTCCTGCGATTGTGCTTCAGAGCCATTCGGATATGGTGTGTGAGAAGAATGAGGGAGTTGAGCATGATTTCAGAAAGGATCCTATCAGATTTGTCATTGAAAACGGTTGGATGATTGCCCCTGACACAACTCTCGGTGCAGACTGCGGTATCGGTGTGGCAGCACAGCTTGCCCTCCTTGACAGCGACCTCGCATGTGGAAAGGTCGAGTGCCTCTTCACTACTGCTGAGGAGACCGGTCTTGACGGAGCGATGGCTCTTCAGCCTGGATTCTTCACTGGAAAGGCTCTCCTGAACCTCGATTCTGAGGATGAGGGCGAGATCTTCGTAGGATGTGCAGGCGGTCTTGACACAACTGCAGAATTCCATTACACTGATGAGCCTGTTCAGGAGGATTTTGTTATGGAGACAGTGTATGTGAAGGATGCGATGGGTGGTCATAGCGGTGACGACATCAACAAGGGACGCGCTAATTCAGTTCAGCTCCTTGGAAGATTCCTTTACAGCATTCTTGACCTTGACTGGCAGCTTGTCAGCATTGACGGAGGTAACAAGCGCAATGCCATCGCACGTGAGGCTAAGGCAGTGATTGCTGCAGAAGAGGATACATTGGATATCATCAATGAGAGACTTGAGGACTACCGTGCAGAGATTCTCGAAGAGTACGGTGCGATCGAGAAGGATATCAAGGTGGGCTATTCCGAGGCTCCTGCTGACAGGAATCTTGCAATCGACGAGATGACAGCATGGAACCTTGTAACAGCGCTTTGCGCAGCACCACACGGTGTGCTTGCCATGAGCCAGGAGATTGAGAACTTCGTTGAGACTTCAACTAACCTCGCTTCTGTAAAGATGACAGAGCCTGGCGTAATCCGCATCGGTTCAAGCCAGAGAAGCTGTGTG
Source organism: Candidatus Cryptobacteroides sp. (assembly GCA_045612265.1). GTDB lineage: Bacteria > Bacteroidota > Bacteroidia > Bacteroidales > UBA932 > Cryptobacteroides. The sequence continues at coordinate 15,493 of JAZKYT010000008.1, read as the reverse complement.
ACTGCTGCCCGTAGAGCAGCAGCTGCAAAGATGGAAGCTTGTTTCGTTCTGGCAGGAGCAACTGTGCGTCATGAGGGAGAATATCCAGGATGGGCGCCAGCAGCTGTTTCTCCAGTAAGAGATGCATGTGTAGCTTCATATAAGAAGCTCTTCGGAGTGGAGCCTAAGGTGAAGGCAATCCATGCTGGTCTCGAGTGCGGCCTCTTTACAGAGAAATTCCCAGGTCTTGATATGATTTCATTCGGTCCTACGCTCAGGGGAGTACATGCACCAGGTGAGCGTCTTGACCTTGCATCACTTGATAAATTCGTAGCCCTTCTTGTTGATCTTGTAGTAAACTTCAAATAATATGATACAGATTGCCCCATCAATGCTTTCTGCTGATTTTCTGCACCTTGAGAAGGATGTGGAGATGGTGAATAAATATGCTGACCTTTTCCATCTTGATATTATGGATGGAACCTTTGTTCCAAATATTTCATATGGCTTTCCTGTTGTGGAGGCTATTGCAAAGAAAGCTGAAAAGCCTTTGGATACGCATCTCATGATTGTGAATCCGGAGAATTATGTTGAACGCTTCGTTAAAGCAGGTTCTGCTATGGTTTCTTTTCACCTTAATGCTACAAAGGACCCGGATGCAGTTCTTGCTCAGATCCGTGCTTGTGGAGCAAAGGCAGGTCTTGTGATCAATCCGGATATTCCGGTAGAGTCTCTCTTCCCTCATTTGAAGAATTGTGACTATGTGCTCCTTATGTCTGTATTTGCCGGTTTTGGAGGACAGAAATTCATTGAGGATACCTATGAGAGGATTCGTACTCTTAAGGCAGAAGTCGAGCGTCAGGGCCTGAATATTCCTATCGAGGTCGATGGTGGCGTTTCTCCTGCTAATGCAAAGGCCCTTACTGAGGCTGGTGCTGAAATCCTGGTTGCTGGAAGTGCTGTATTTTTGGCAGAAGATCCCGCAACTGTCATTTCTGCCATGAAGAACTGACAAATTGACAACTTTTAGGACACCTGGCATGGGTTTTTGGCCATGGTGCAGATTTTGATTATCTTTACCCGGTTTTATAATTTAATTTTTAGATAATGAATAGTAAAGAACTTAAGGTCATTGCAGACGCGATGCTTGAAAAGAAAGGACAGGATGTAGTATCGCTTGATCTCAGACCAATCGGAACAGCAATTTCTGATCATTTTATAGTATGTAACGCTGATTCGACACCAGCTGTTGTCGCTATTGCTGATAATATCGAGGACAGAATGATTGAAAAGTGCAAGAGAAAAGTAGTGCGCACTCAGGGAAAGGAGAATGCATTCTGGGTAATCATGGACTATGGTGATATCGTAGTACACATCTTCCAGACACCTTATAGAGCATTCTACAGACTCGAGGATCTTTGGGCTGATGCAGAGCGCACTGCATACGAAGACTAATTGATTCAATATGGCAGAGAATACCAATAACCCTCGCAAGAGGAAAGAAATAAAAATCAATTTTAACATATCCTGGATATACATCCTCCTGTTGTTTGGAATAGGCTGGATGTTTTTCACGCAGAAATCGGCAAATCCTCAGAAGGAGGAGTGGGATGCTGTGAAGGCACAGTGGCTTGCCGGTGATATCAAGGAGGTTACATTCATCCGTAATGAGTTTGAGGGTGAGGTGACCATCAGACCTGACAGGCTTGAGAAATATGCTTCACAGTTCGGTGGCAATGTCCCGGCCCGCTCACCACATTTCATCTTCCTTGTTTCTGGAAGTTTCAATGCAGAGGAGATGTTCGGCGAGCTCAACGACCAGTTGCCTGCAGACGAGAGAGTCAAGGTGGTGATCGAGAATAAGGAGAATATCTGGGGCATGCTCGATTGGATTATATTCCCGCTGCTTCTTATCCTCATGTGGACATTCATGTTCAGGGGAATGGGTAAGAATGCAGGTGGTGGTCCTGGTGGTCCAGGCGGCATATTCAATGTCGGAAAGGCTCCCGGCAAACTTGCTGAAAAGGATAGCATCAAGGTGACATTCAAGGATGTAGCCGGTCTTTACGGTGCTAAGGATGAGGTGATGGAGATTGTGGATTTCCTCAAGAATCCTAAGAAATATACAGCTCTTGGCGGTAAGATTCCAAAGGGTGCACTTCTTGTCGGCCCTCCGGGTACAGGTAAGACCCTTCTTGCAAAGGCTGTGGCTGGTGAGGCAAATGTGCCTTTCTTCTCAATTTCAGGTTCTGATTTCGTGGAGATGTTCGTGGGTGTGGGTGCATCCCGTGTACGCGACCTCTTCCGTCAGGCTAAGGAGAAGTCACCATGTATCGTATTCATCGATGAGATCGATGCTGTGGGTAGAGCAAGAAGCAAGAATGGCGGATTCTCGTCAAATGATGAGCGTGAAAACACTCTTAATCAGCTTCTTACAGAGATGGATGGCTTTGGAACAAATTCCGGAGTTATCATCCTTGCAGCAACAAACCGAGCTGATATTCTTGACAAGGCGCTTATGCGTGCCGGACGTTTCGACCGCCAGATCCATGTCGAACTGCCTGACCTGAAGGAGAGGGAAGAGATCTTCAATGTACATCTTCGCAACCTTAAGCTTGCAGCTGACTTCGATCTCGAATTCCTTGCAAAGCATACTCCTGGATTCTCAGGTGCCGATATCGCAAATGTCTGCAACGAGGCTGCGCTTACCGCTGCCCGTCGTGACAAATCTGCAATCGACAAGCAGGACTTCCTGGATGCTGTAGATAGAATCATCGGTGGTCTTGAGAGAAAATCCAAGATAATCACTCCTGAGGAGAAGAAGTCAATCGCTCATCATGAGGCAGGTCATGCCACTGTCAGCTGGTTGCTTCCACATGCAAATCCGCTCTTCAAGGTTACAATCGTGCCAAGAGGACAGGCTTTGGGAGCTGCATGGTATCTTCCTGAAGAGCGCCAGCTTGTGACAAGGGAGCAGATGCACGACGAGATGTGCTCTCTGATTGCAGGTCGAGTTGCTGAGGAGATCGTTAACGGACAGCCTTCTACCGGTGCCCTGAATGATCTTGAGCGTCTTACGAAGATGGCTTATGGCATGGTCACTTACTACGGTATGAGTGATAAGGTGGGCAATATGTCTTACTATGATTCAACCGGTTCAAGAGGATATGAACTGACCAGACCATACAGTGAAAAGACTGCGGAACTCATTGATAACGAGGTAAAAGAGCTTGTTCAGATGATTCACGACAAGACTTTGCAGATTCTTAACGATAATCGTGAAGGTTTTATGCAGCTTGCTGCTCTTTTATTGGAGAAAGAAGTTATCTTTGCAGATGATCTGGAACGTATCTTCGGACCAAGGGTCGGAGGCGTGAAGGAGGAGAACTAAACTAACCTGTGTTAATGAATAATTTCGTAAAAAGGACACTTTCAAGTATAGGGTTCGTGGCAGTCATGCTTGCCGCGTTGCTTACAAACAAATTTGTATTCGGATTTGTGATGCTGCTGTCGCTTGTAGTTATGATGAAGGAATTCCTTCAGATGACTTGCGGCAGCGAGTATCGTTATTCACAGGCACTGTCAATCTTTGCAGGTGCCACACTCTTCCTGCTTGTGTTTCTATACAATGGTTTCAACCTTCCGGGAAGATTCATAATCCTCGCAATGGTTCCTGTGTTCGTGCTTATGATCTGCTCTCTTTATCTCAAAGATAAGAAGGCCTTTCATAAGTTTGCGAATCTGTATACCTCAATCCTGTACATTGCAGTTCCTTGGTCATTGTTCAATTTCGCAGCATTCAGTGCAGATTCACAGTTCAGCGGACTTCTTCTTCTGAGCTTCTTCGGTATTGTGTGGGCATCAGATGTCGGAGCATATCTGTTCGGCATCACACTCGGCCAGAAATATGGAAAGAAGTTGTTCCCTTCAATTTCTCCAAAGAAGTCGTGGATAGGTTTCTGGGGAGGAGTATTCACAGCGGTAGTTGTGGCTGTTCTCCTTCAGAAATTCGGCATTCTGAACTTCTCAATGCTTCACTCAATGATTCTTGCAGTTCTTATCAATGTCGCAAGTGTGTACGGTGACCTTATCGAGTCACAGTGGAAGAGACATTATAACGTCAAGGATTCAGGCAACCTTATCCCGGGCCATGGCGGTCTTCTCGACCGATTCGACAGTGCACTTGTTGCAATTCCGGTGGGTGTGATCTATCTGGTTGTCACTAATCTGCTTTAAAGAATTTACTCAAATATGATTATACATAAAGACTGCTACGGCACAATTCTACTTGTATGGCTTATCTGCGGAGCGCTTGTATTCACATTCCTCCGCTTTATTCCATTCCCGATACTTTCGTATCTCCTCTGCATTCTTCCCATGTTCATGATGGGTTTTGTGCTCTTTTTCTTCCGTGTTCCAAAGCGCGGTTCAATTGAGGGAGACAATGTTGTCACATCTGTTGCAGACGGAATGGTCTGCGTGATCGAGAAGGTTTATGAGCCTGAATATGTTAAGGGTGAGTGCCTTCAGGTATCTGTGTATATGGACTTTTTCAATGTTCATGTAAACTACTGGCCTATCACAGGTGAAGTAAGCTATTACAAGTATCACCCAGGAAAGTATATGCTTGCATTCCTCCCAAAGGCTTCTGAACTCAATGAGCATACTTCAGTGGGTGTGAAGAGTCCTTATGGAGATGTGTTCTTCAAGCAGATTGCAGGTACTTTCGCAAGAAGAATCGTCTGCTATGCAAAGCCTGGTTCACAGGAAGTGAAGGGCAGTCAGTGCGGAATCATCAAGTTCGGTTCACGTATCGACATGTATCTTCCTTTGGATGCAGATATTAAGGTGACACTTGGAGAATGTGTAAGAGGTAGCGAGACTGTAATCGCTGAACTTAAGAAATAAAGAAATGGAAGAACAGCTGATATATATCATAATGTTTGTTTCAATTGCATTGTCTGCGTTGTGCTCAATGCTTGAAGCTACACTTTTGTCCACGCCGCTTTCGTATATAACGGGTCTTGAAGAGCAGGGCGTTAAGGGCGCTGCGGGCCTGAAGAAGCTTAAGATCAATCCGGACAGGCCGATTTCGGCTATTCTTTGTCTCAATACCATTGCAAATACAGTTGGAGCTTCCATTGTGGGTTCTCTGGTATATGAGGTTTATGGTGATGCACTTGTGGGAATATTCTCAACAATCTTCACTTTGTGCATTCTTATTCTTTCTGAAATCATCCCGAAGACCATCGGTACAAGCTATTGGAGATCACTTGCCATTCCGGCATCTGTGATCATCAACGGAATGATCTTTATCGCATTCCCGCTCGTATGGCTTCTTGAGCGTCTTCAGAAGCGTATTTCTTCGCATTCGTCGCAGGTAAGTGTCAGCCGTGAGGATATTTCCGCTATGGTCAGTGTTGCTACTGAGGAGGAGGTGATCGAGAAGGATGAGAAGATGATGATTCAGAATCTCCTCAAGCTTGATGAGATCACAGCTCATGAAATCATGACCCCAAGTACGGTTGTGGAGATGGCTGAGGGTCAGATGACCATCAGAGAATTCTATGATTCTGCCGATCTCACACATTCACGTATCCTCGTTTATGATGATGATAATGATGATTATGTCATCGGTTATGCGCTTCGTCAGGACGTACTTGAGAAGATGGCTGAGGATAAGTTCGATACCACAGTGCGTGATATCACACGCCCTATTCTTTCATTCCCAGAGGAAGAGCCGGTCGGCAATATATGGGAGAAGTTCCTTGAGAAGAAGGAGCATATTTCAGTGATTATCGACGAATATGGTACATTCCGTGGCATTGTGACACTTGAGGATGTGATCGAGACAATGCTTGGACAGGAGATCGTCGACGAGACAGATGAGGTGGTGGATATGCAGGAGTATGCTAAGGAGCAGTGGGAAAAAGCTCAGAAAGATATTCTTAAAGCTGAATAACAACACATTACAAACTAATAATCATGGAAAATCAATCAAATGAGTTCCGCGTTGAAAGTGACCTTATAGGTTCGCTTGAGGTTCCGGCTGATGCTCTTTATGGTGTACAGACATTGAGAGGATTGGAAAATTTCCCTATCAGCTGTTTTAAACTTAATGATTATCCGTTGTTCATCAACGGTCTTGCAATGACAAAACTTGCGGCAGCAGAGGCCAACTATCAGCTTGGACTTCTGACTGATGCACAGTATAATGCCATTACACAGGCTTGCCGCGAGATCCTCGCAGGTCAGCATCATGAACATTTCCCAGTGGATATGATCCAGGGCGGTGCAGGTACAACGACAAACATGAATGCCAATGAGGTGATTGCAAACCGCGCACTTCAGATCATGGGCCTTCCGCTCGGTAAGTACAAGCATTGTTCTCCAAATGACCACGTGAACTGCTCACAGTCTACCAACGACGCATATCCGACAGCAATCCATCTTGGACTTTATGCTACTCATCTTGAGTTCATGAAGCATCTCATGCCACTCATCGAGTCATTCGAGGCTAAGGCCAAGGAGTTTGCAAGAATTCTCAAAATGGGTCGTACACAGCTTGAGGATGCGGTTCCTATGACTCTCGGTCAGTCATTCGGTGCATTTGCAAGCATCCTTCGTGATGAGATCAAGAATCTCAATTTCGCAGCTGAGGAGTTCCTTACAGTGAATATGGGTGCTACTGCTATTGGTACCGGTATCTGTTCTGAGCCTGAATATGCTGAGAAATGTATAGCAGCCCTTCGCGAGATCACAGGTTGGGATATGAAGCTTGCCGACAACCTTGTTGCAGCTACTTCAGATACCTCATGCATGGTTGGATATTCATCAGCTCTGCGTCGTCTTGCAACCAAGATGAACAAGATCTGTAATGACCTCCGTCTTCTTTCTTCTGGTCCTCGTTGCGGCTTCCATGAGTTCGACCTTCCTGCTCGTCAGCCTGGTTCTTCAATCATGCCAGGAAAAGTGAATCCAGTTATTCCTGAGGTGATGAACCAGATCTGCTATAAGGTGATCGGTAATGACCTTTGCGTTGCAATGTCGTCTGAGGCTGCGCAGATGGAGCTTAACGCCATGGAGCCGGTTATGGCCCAGTGCTGCTTTGAGTCTGCTGAGATCATGATGAATGGATTCGATACATTGAGAGTAAACTGCGTAGATGGCATCATTGCCAACGAAGAGCAGTGTGACAAGTATATCCACTCAAGCTTCGGTGTCGTGACTGCCCTCAATCCGGTTATCGGATACAAGTATTCTACAAGAATTGCGAAGGAGGCAATGGCAACAGGAAAGAGCATCTACGATCTCGTCCTTGAGCACGATATCCTTTCCAAGGAGGATCTTGACACAATCCTTTCTCCTGAGAATATGATCAAGCCGGTGAAGCTTGATATCAAGGTCAAGGGAGAATAATTGATATACTTATAAGAAAGAGGCCGACTGATTCATCTTAGTCGGCCTCTTCTGTTATTTATTGTTTTCTGCTTCGATCAGTTCAAGGAGCTTGTCGATTGCTTCTGTTTCAGGGACGTGGCGAAGAAGGGGAGTCTTGCCTTTATAAATGGATACCTTTCCATTACCTTCACCAACGTAGCCCCAGTCTGCGTCTGCCATTTCGCCAGGACCGTTAACAATGCAGCCCATGACTGCGATGACCATGCCCTTGAGGTGTGCTGTGCGGCGTTTAACCTCCTCGAATGTTCCTTCAAGGTTATACATTGTTCGGCCACATCCAGGGCAGGCAATGTACTCAGGACGATAAAAGCGGCGGCGCGCAGCCTGCATCAGCTCGTCAACGAGATAATCTGCATATTCTGAACCGTCAAGTGCGACTTCAGTTCCGTTTTCATCCACAAATGTACCTCGGATTTCGACCTCGTCAAGTTCCTTGTCCAGGAGACGTTTTCCGAAATCGCATGAGAAGTCAAGAAGGAGTCTTTCGCGTGATGGTGCGTAATATGTTGCGACTGCCTTCTTGCCTTCAAGAGTCAGAGAAGACATTGTTGAATGAAGTCGGTGATCATATCTGTCAGCCAGGTATTGAGCCACTGGAATCTCGCATGCAGGATCCTCTGTGAGAGATACGCGCAGGGTATTGCCGATTCCTTCTGAAAGCAGGGCTGAAATACCGACTGCAGATTTGATTCTGCCGCCGTCTCCGTTTCCTGCCTCAGTCACGCCGAGGTGCAGTGGGAATATCACTCCTGTTTCCTCCATCTGCTTGGCTAACAGGCGGTAAGCCTCCACCATAATATGGGTGTTACTTGCCTTGAGTGAGACCACAACGTTGTAAAAATCATTTTCTACGCACATCTGCAGCCATTCCATCACGGCTTCCTTCATTGCAAGTGGAGTGTTGCCGTAAAGGTTGGTGATACGGTCTCCTAGCGAACCGTGGTTCAATCCGATTCGGATCGCTGTACTATTCTCCTTGCAGACTTCCACCAGGCGTGCAAACTGTTCGCGTGCCTTTTCATGGTCCTTGTGGAAGTTACCAGGATTGATTCTGACCTTCTCGACAACAGATGCTGCTGCAATGGCGATTTCTGAAGAGAAGTGTACGTCCGCAACAAGGGGAGTGTCAACACCGGCTTCGCGAAGCCTTGCCTTTATTTCCCTCAGATTCTCAACCTGTCCAAGTGACGGAACAGTGAGTCTGATCATCTGGGCACCTGCCTCATGAAGTCTGAGGCATTGAGCTATAGATGCTTCAACGTCAGAGGTATGTGTGTTGCACATTGTCTGCACAACGATCGGTGCCTCTCCACCGATGGTTATATTACCAATCTGTACTGCTAGTGTTTCCATATACCATTTCTTTTGCAATCTTCTTGAGATCTGCCTTGGTTTTACCTGTTCTCTTGGTCAGCTGGTAATGAATTCCGGCTGTGATTATGATATTTGACGGATATGCGTATCTATAATAATATGGACTATAGTAATCCGGCTCATATAATGATGAGAGCGAATGCTTGTACATTCCCTGGATATGGATTTCAATCGGGTCAAATACGAATCCGAAACCGATACCACCCTTTATACCATAATCCATCCTTCTGTCAGTATTCTTGAATGCGTGTTCGAGTTCAGGATTCACGTAGCCGGTCTTTCCTGGAAAACGCTCAATGCCGATTCTGTAGCCTGCGTAACAACCGATGTTGGCAAGTATCTTCATATTCCAGAAATCGAAGTGCATGTGGGCTAGCAAAGGCATTTCGATCACATCGAGAATCGCTTTTTCGGCACCTTCCACCTTATATACATAGTTGCGCTCCTCGTTATACTTGAACTGATATCCTTCCTGAGTATAGAGGAGTCCGACCTGGAAACCGAAGAACGGCATGAAACCGAACATCTTTCCATATTTTGTGTATGTGATACCGACATTATATGGCATCAGGAGCATATCCTGCTGCTGGGTCGGATTCCACATCACTCGGCTGAGGCCCATTCCGTAATGAATACCGATCATCGAATAGTCGTTGATTTCGGATTTCTTCTCGATGTGCAATGTATCCAGATACTCATTGCTCAGAGTGTTCTCCCTGACATTGATCTGCTTGAGGATGTCCTGTTCTGCTGAAATCCTCGTCTGGGCAGATATATATCCCGTCACAAATAGGGAAAATACTATAAGTGTAAAAATCTTCTTCATACTTTTCCTATTTAAACATTTCAGCGATATCAATGCTCTGATCCAGTTCTGTCATCTCGATGATACTGATGAGTGACGATCCATCTGCAAGCTTATAGAACAGAACCTTTTCAGGCTGTTTGTGCTCAAGAAGATTACCAGTGTCCACAACACCGTTTCTGTTTACGTCCTCAGTGATTCGGATTGAATATTTTCCTGCCTTGAGGTATGGGAACGGAAGAGTAGAGTCATGGTCCACAACATATGATCGCATGATCTTGTCCCTCTTCTCATTCAGAAGGTCAACGATGTACTTGTTGTTGACATTGCTGAGCTTCAGGTTCATCGTGCTCAGCTTGTCGTCATTAGGCAGGGTGACCTTAACCTCTGTACTGTCGTTGTAGAAACCGTTGATATCCTTGAACTTGCGATGTGGTACCTTTACGAAATACTCGTATCCAGGGAGCATTTTAACATTTGGACGGAGCACATATTTGCGCAGGTTCAATGAATCCTGGACGACTGTGAACTTCTCAGTGTACTCCTGCTGCTTAGGGTTGAGATATCTGAATGTGAGTGAATCGAATGCCTCTTCAACGAGTGGGTATTTGAATTCAAACACAAATCCATACTGCTCGACGGTCTCAGGTTTCGCATCAATAGTGACTACGCAGGTTGTGTCTTCCTTCTTGATATCCCTCTGGCTGCTCTTTCCTGCAAGGTTCTTCTTAGGCTTGACAAGTTTGATCTCCTCTGTGAAGCTGTTCAGAAGTCCGAGACTGTCAGTCTTCATGTAGTTGACATTCAGGAAGAATGTGTCTGGCTGCTCCTTTGGATCGTTCACCCAGATTTCAAGGCTGTCCTGCATGATGTTGAACTGAGTGATGAGATTTTCAGGTTCTACACCCTTGATCCAGATCGAGTCAATCTGGGCGTAAGGTGCCATGAAGGTGATATATGCAGTTCTTTCACCCACACGCTCCTTGTTCACGATCATCTGCTTTGTCGGCTTTTCCTTGAATATGTTAAGTTCGAATTCGCTCTTTCTTGCAAGGCAGCTGGCTGTGTCCTTCATGTCGTACTTCTGAAGCTCCGGAAGCGTGTCATTCACCTTGAGTACAGGTGTGACGAGAGTGTCGAAGAAAGCGACCTTCTCAGACTCTGATTCGTAGAGGTTGTTGTTGTTCTCGTCGACAATTGCATAGAGTCTGTAGACTGTGTCCTGGATGTTTCTAAGGCAGAAAAATCCCCATTCATCTGTCTTGACAGCTGCGTCAGGACGACGAAGGAAGAGTGCTGAGTCCGCATGGTCCTTGTACAACATCACAGTGGCGCCCTTGATAGGCTTGAGTGTGTTGCAGTCCTGCACTGTACCTGTCACCATCATCGAGTCGATTCTGTCACCAGTCGAGAATACGAGTGTGAAACCTGGGAAGAGGTTACCTTCGTTGTTGTCTGCAATGGCATTGGTGACATCGAGGGTATATGTCTTTGCTGAATCCAGGTCGCTTTCAAATGTGACTACCACACCCTTTCCCTGAAGCTTGTATTTAGGAGTCTTTTCCAGAGGAGGGGAAAGGAAGAGGCTCTTCGGGTCCTGGATCTTCACATATTCATTGAACTCCAGTACGAGCTTTGTCTTCTGTCTTGGTACATTGATACTTCCTGGCAGCGGACTGATCTTGGTGATTACCGGAGGAATGGTGTCCTTCGGTCCACCGCTCGGAGGAGTGGTGGTGTTCGCGCAGGAATCACTGAATATCATCATTGCGAGAATGATGACTACCGGTATTGCCGGAAGGTATTTCTTAAGAAACATCTTCATATATAATTCTTACTGTATTAGAGGTCTGTCTTTGCGACACTTTCAATTCCTTTGATTTTCTGAAGCTTGAGGATAAGTGTCTCAAGGTCGGCGATATCGTGTACGTAAAGGTCGATGAATCCTTCAAAGATGCCGTCTTCCGTACCGATGTTGAATCTTCTGATATTCACACCCATAACCTTTGATGTGAGTCTTGTGATGTCGTTGATCATACCGATTCGGTCAGTTCCCTTTAGGTCTACGCGTGCGAGGTAGTTGTTCTGAGAATTCTCCTCTTCCGCCCATTTCACAGCTACGATATGGTCGCCGAATTTTGCCGCAAGGCTGTTTGCGTTGCTGCATGTACGCTTGTGTACTGTGATTGTTCCGTCAGATGCCTTGAAACCTACCACGCTTTCTCCCTTGATAGGCGTGCAGCAGGATGCAAGGATGAACTTCTGCTTTTCGTCAGAGTTCTTGATGACGAAATATGACTCCTTGTTGATGCCGTGGTATTTCTTTAGGTTTTCAGCGAGGCCGTCAAGTTTGATGAGGCCGCTTCCGATCTTGAAATACATCTCCTCCGGCTTGCTGTCGAAGATCTCATATTCATCCATGAGAGATTTGATCACCTTGTCTGTCAGGCTCTTGCCGATGGTTATAAGCTTTTCCTCAAGCATGAATCGGCCGAGGTTGACAATGGTCTGGCGCTGGCTCTTGAGATAGTCGAGGATGGCCTTTCTTGCCCTCGATGTCTTGACGAAGTTCAGCCATTCACGCTTAGGCGTCTCACTTTCTGCAGTGATGATCTCGATCTGGTCACCGGTCTTGAGTACGCATGAGAGCGGTACAAGCTTGAAGTTAACCTTTGCCGCGATCGCCTTGTTTCCGATTTCCGAGTGGATGAGGTATGCGAAGTCAAGGGCTGTCGCACCTTTCTCGATACTTCTCTGCTCACCCTTAGGTGTGAATACGAAGATATCTGTCTTGATGAGGTCGTTGTGGATCATATCAAGAAGATCGAGTGCGTTCACATCTGGATTTACCAGGATATCCTTCACTTTTGTGATCCATTTGTCCATCTCGCTTGCACCGGCATCCGCGAAGCCATCCTTCTTGTATGCCCAGTGTGCTGCGATACCTTTCTCAGCGATCTCGTTCATTCGGCGTGAACGGATCTGAACCTCCATCCAGATACCTGAGTGGCTCATGAGTGTACAGTGGAGGGCTTCATAGCCGTTGTTCTTAGGGTAGTTGACCCAGTCACGGATACGGTCAGACTTATATCTGTATATTCCAGTGATGATTGAGAAGATGTGGTAGCACTGGTCTCTTTCCACCTCGTTTTCTGCAGAATCGAAGATGATTCTCACTGCATAGAGGTCATATATTTCTTCGAAGCCAATACCTTTTGTATTCATCTTCTTCCAGATGGAATACGGGGTCTTGACTCTCTTCTTGATCTCGAACTTGAATCCTGCGCCTTTGAGGGCTGCGTCGATCGGAGCGATGAAATCGTTGATCTGCTTGTCCTTGTCGTGGATGTTGCGGTTGATCTGGGTTGTGATATTGTTGTACGCCTCCGGCTCCTTGTATTTGAGCCAGATGTCTTCCATTTCTGATTTAACGCTGTAAAGACCAAGTCGGTGGGCAAGTGGGATGAAGACGAACATGGTCTCGCTGAGAATCTTGTCTCTCTTGTGCTCCGGCATGAACTCGATGGTCCTTACATTGTGCAGACGGTCAGCGAGCTTGATCAGCACAACGCGTACATCGTCATTAAGGGTAAGGAGAATACGCTTGAAGTTCTCTGCCTGCATGCTCTTCTTGACAGCCTTGTCTTCGTTGTCAAGAACTGTCTTGATCTTGGTAAGGCCTTCTACAAGTGTGGCAACCTTATCTCCGAAGAGGCTTCTCAGGTCGTCCACAGTATAGTCAGTATCTTCTACAACATCATGCAGAAGGGCAGCAATGATAGACTTATATCCGAGACCGATATTGCTGACAACTATCTTTGCTACTGCGATAGGATGCAGGATATATGGTTCGCCGGATCTTCTTCTGACGCCTTTGTGAGCTTCATTGGCAAAATCAAATGCCTTCTGGATCATGTCAAGTTCGGTTTGATCCGGACATCTCTTTCGTGCGGCCTCCTTCAGGTCGGCATATTCTCGTGCAATGACCTCGTGGTCATGCTGGTTGAACTCTGAAATCTTTCCCATAATGTTAATAGTCAAGGTTATATGTGTCTACATGCTGGAATGCGTATGAGAGCTCTGCTCCCATGAGGATTATATTCCAGCTTATGTTAAGCCATACCATGAAAAGCGGAATTGCAGCAAATGTACCATATACACCGTTAAGGCGCGTAACGAGGAGCTGGGTCTCGAGATAGAGGAACTGCATAGCCGTAAAAGCCACTGCTGCAAAGACTGCTGCTCTTAATGCCATTCCATACTCAACCTTATGTTTAGGAATGAACTTGTACATGGCTGAGAATGTAAGAGCGGCAACCGCTACGAAGAGCGCCCAGGAAAGCAGCTTCTTAATGAATGAAAGTTCTTCTATATTCAGACCCATGTACTCAAGCAGGTTCGTATATACAAAAGATCCGGAGAAGAGGACAAGGATCACGAAAGGGGACAGGATAAGGATCACAAGATAATAAGATAGTCTTCTGAAAAGACTTCTGTTGCCGTTTACCTTCCACACGTTGTTGAACGCTGATTCTACACCTGCCATGAGCCTGTATATGATCCATAGGAAGAGGAGGGCATTAAGGAAACCCATCCATCCGCTTCTAGCTGTGTCGATGATATTTTGAGAGAAAGACAGAACGGTGTCAATCACGCTCTGATTGGTACTGAAGTTAGAATACATGAAGTCCTTCAGAAGACCGTCCACTCCCAGACCGCCTGTAATGGCAAAGACAATTGCCAGGAAAGGTACCAAAGCCATGACGCTCAGATAACTGAGCGCAACTGCCTGAGGGCCTATCTTCTGCTGGGCATAGGTCTTAGCGGTGATGATCGCAATCTTTACGTATTTGATGAAACGGGCCTTGGCCTTGGACAGCTCTTCCAATTCCATTTCCCAGATTTCCTCGCTGAAGAAATTCTTCAGTCTTGTTGTCTTTCCCTTTAATCTTTTCATTATCCTAACTTAGCCATGAATCTTTCAGGATCAATGATGTATCGCTGGTGCGTACCTTCACCGAGAAGACCTTTCTCGTCTTCAACCTTTATGTTGAACTCAAGTCTTCTGCCGTCAACTTCAGTAAGTTCTGCTGTTATAGTAACCTCTGTACCTACTTTGCACGCCCTTAAATGGCTGATGTTTACCTTGGTACCTACTGTCGCATGACCGTGCTCTGCTGCAAGACTGTATGCAGAAAGTTCCATGTGGCAAATCATCGCCGGTGTTGCGTAAACCGGCAGACCGCCGGAGCCAAGTACTTCTGCTGTCTCATTGTCCGCAACCACGCGGTTCAATACAAACTTATCTCCTGTCTTCATAATCTTATATTCTTTAAAATAATGTTTCCTTAAAATCTACAGATTGCCACGTCGCTGACGCTCCTCGCAATGACGTGTCGGGGTCGTCATTCCCGACCTGATCGGGAATCTCGTGAAGGATCTCCTCCATGAACTCTTTCTCGGTGATGATCCTGACTCCCAGACTCTCGGCCTTCTTGAGCTTCTCCGGCCCGGCCTTTTCTCCTGCCAGCAGGAAGGCTGTCTTTCCGCTGACGCTTCCGCTGTTCTTTCCTCCGTGGGCGGCAATCAGCGCCTTCATCTCGTCACGTGAAATGCTGAAGTTTCCGGATATCACTATCGTCTTCCCCTTGAGAGCCTCTGACACTGCCCCGGCCTCTTTATCAACTTCGAATCTAAGTCCCGCTGACTTCAGACGCTCTATTGTGTCTGAGTTGACGCCATTGGCAAAATACGCCATAACACTGTCTGCAATTACTTCTCCTATATCCTCAACGGCAAGGAGACCCTCGCGTGTTGCACCAGCCATTGCGTCGATGTTCTTGAAATGTCTTGCCATTGATTTTGCGGTAGTTT
>JAZKYT010000007.1:0-3842 GCA_045612265.1 Candidatus Cryptobacteroides sp. | reverse complement strand
AATATGCTGATACTGAAACTATTGCAGTTAAAGCTGCTGCAACTGTGGTTAAAAATTTACGAATCATTGTATTTATCTGTCTTTTTCAATGCAAGATTACAAAGATAGGTAAAAAACACCACACCACAGCACAGCAGGAATGAAAAAGCAGCGGCTCCATAAAGGAACCGCCGCAAAATCTATATTTTATGTATCAGACGTTTCTGATTAGTTGAGCTTGAAGATCGAAAGACCACCGCCCTGCATCATCGCTACGATGTGAGTTGCACCGTCAACATTCACAACTGCACAGTCACCATAAGTATTGCCTGCTGCGCATGAAGCGTCCTCACCTTCATAAAGAGGAGCAGTGAATACTGGCTCGGATGCCACTGATGCAGCGAGGCTGCCCTTATCCTCAACTACCACGAGGTCACAATGTGTATTGTCTGGAAGCTGTACATATGCGATGTACTTAGTCTCGTTATGAGTGAAGAACTGGAAGCTGAATGCGCCGTTAAGCTCTGGATTTGTGCTTGCAACGTCCCACTTAGGCCAGTATCCGCCTGAATGAGTCTCACCAGCTGTGTTAGGAGTCCAGAAGCCAGCTGAAGAAGCTGTTGTAAGGAGAGCCTCAGTTGTTCCTGGATAAACAGTCACCTCAGCAAGACCACCAACGAATGTGTCGAACCAAGCATACTCTCTAAGGTCTGCAGATGTTGCACCGTCCTTAATACCGAAGCCCATAACCTTTGTACCTGACTGTGATGGAGCATAGATCTTACCGTTCTGCCATGTGCCAGTTATAGAGATTCTGTCACCATATCTTCTCCAGTCAGAAGCATTTGCAACGCCATCCCATCTGTAAGCATGGAAGAGTACAGGGTCTGCATCTGTACCGTTTGAATAAGCATAGATATTGAAGTTCTGGCCGCCGTCTACTGCAAGATTTGTAGCTACAAGAACAGGATCACCTGCCTCGTTAGGCACGCAACGAAGAGCTGAAACAGCGTGTGTTCCGCCTGAAATGCCTGCTGTAGGGAGTGACTTGTATACTGGAGTTGCATCACCTGCAAGGAGAGAAGCAATCTCTATTGCATAGATCTTAGCAGAAGCTTCTGACGAGTTGAGATATACATACTTGTTATCAGCAGCCATAGTACGGTTTGCGATACCAGGAATAAAACTGCACCATGCGTTTGTACCATTTGAATAGTATGCCGCTGCGAGAGTTGCAAACTCCTTGGCAACTTCAGCACCAGCCTGAGCGATCTTCACAGTCATGAGAACCTCCTCAGCACCCTGACGTACGAAAGAAACCTCAGCCTCACGAGCCTGGTCTGTTGTATTTTCCTCTGCAGTGAATGTAAGCTCGAAAGCAGACTTCACCTCAACGTAAGAAAGCCATGTAGCCTCAGCTGGGATAACAACCTCGAAAGGAACGTTTGAAATACCCTTTACAACCACAGAACCACCCTTAGCAGGGATAACCTCATCTACTGCCTCTACACTATATGACTCAGAAGCGAAAGTCACCTTCTTGATCGAAGTCTTGCCCTCGCCGTTATCAGCGAATACAAGCATCTGAGCACCTGCGGCGATGTTTGAAACCTTGATTACCTCAGCCTCAACAACAGCCTCGCAAGCTACCGCGAGTACGTCTACAACTGTAGTCTCATTAGCACCTTTTACTGTATAAGGGATCTCTACTGAAGTCTGGCCCTGCTCAAGACCTACATTTGTGCCGATCACGAGCTCGAACTTCGCAGCGAGCGGAAGAACGAAAGAGTCACCAGCCTCACCGTTCTCACCGATGAAGTAGAATGTAACTGTACCCTCCTCCTCGTTCACTACAACAGAGTCGAAGATTGACTTTCCGGTAAGAGCGCCGATGAACTGAGGCTCCTCACCCGGATATGTCACATAAAGATTTCCGTCAACGCTTGTGAATACAGGAGCCTCCTCATAAACTGCAGGGCCCTGCTGACCATTGATGAACCAGTAGAGAACACCATCAATCTCCTTTACAGTGATTGTCGGAGTTGTACCATCCTGACCTGCTGCACCTGTAGCACCTGTCTCACCCTTGTCACCTGTCTCACCCTTATCACCCTTCTCTCCGTGCTTTACAACGATTGTAGAGCCATCAGAGAAAGTGATGGTGTAACCTGTCTCATCTTCAAGAGCAACTACTGTCTCAATGTACTTTCCGCTCTTGAGAGCCTCTGCGAGGGTCTTCATTGCTGTTACATTAAGCTCGAGAGTTGCGAGATCCTCCTCAACCTTGGTGAGGCGGTCGTCGAGATTGTCGATCTGCTCCTTGATGGCAGTATCGTCATACGCCTCTGGAGTACATGCTGCAAGAGCAAGACCCATCATAAGCGCGAAAAACAACTTTTTCATATTCGTAAATGTTTGATTATTATGTTATTAAATATATTTTTCTGTTTAGTGTGGTGTGCTGTGGCACAAACCTAGCGACAAATATAATAATTAAAACAACATATACTCTATTTTGCGTGATATTTTTTAGAAAATACGCCTATAAACCATACTTGGTAACCAGTTCAAGAGATAGACGTACCGGACATGTGGTCTCTTTATAATTTATAGGTGTATCACATTCGGCCCAGTTCCGTTCGAATTCCGCCAGACGCTCAAAGAACGCAGTCTGGTCATATTCACGTCCGTCCTCGAGACATGAAAGGATCTCCTCAATGTACATCTCCCAGCGAGGAGCATAATACGACTCCACGAGACCGCTCCACATCCTGGTCGCATAGTCAAGCAGCGTGCTCTGGGCTGGCCCCCATACTGTTATGAGCGTACGGGCGTTGCGACGGTAATACGCCGATTCCTCCGGAGTCTGACCGCAGGCTGAAGCATCGTCAAGCCAACGCTTCAGGCTCAGCTGAGGATCACAGGCCGCCAAGGCATCAAGATCCTCCAGAAGCTGAAGCATCCGGGATGAAACCTCGCGCGCAGCTTCAAGATCATGGACCTTGTACGCCGCAGTAAGGCTGTCACGAAGCACTGCAAAATGATTACCGAGCGCCTGCGTACCGAGATTGACCACATCAGAATAATATGTGTCTCGGTCTGATTCCACCTTCAGCAACTCCTTCCAGGCCCTGACCAGCACCGCATTGTCATATCGCGTATTATGGATCGATGTCCAGTGCCAGTAACCCTCAAGGCAAGGACGGGCACACGTCAGAGGAGTCTGGCTGGAGAACGAGCCGGCGATATATATGCTGTCAGTCAATGTCTTCCATACATTCTCCGCACGGGCGTCAACCACTCCTGTCCTGCGCTCCGATAAAGTACGTACCCATTCCTCATCTGAGATTCCGCTATCCCAGGCCTTGTCGAAAACATACTCGTACATGAACTGGTTTATGCCGAATCCTTCAAGCGTAGAGCCTATTCCGCACAGGTTGTCTCCACCGCGCTCAAGAGCATCATCGATGCGCTCGGAAGCCTGATGGAAGTTACCGGCAAGTCTGATGTTACCTCCGAAATTGCCAAGATAGCAAAGAATGTATGGCTGTCCATAGAACTTATCCGTAACGGTCCATACCGGAGTATGCTCCAGATAATAATCAAGAATCACGACCTTCCCCTGAGGCACTGCCTGGAGATAAGCCTTGACGTTCTCCGGAGTCCAGTGTTCACGGTCATAATAGAACATCCACCCCATCTGCAGCCACACAGCATCCGGGTCGACAGAAGCCATCGATTCATAAGCACAACGCGATATATCTGCCAGAGTCTCGGGATCCCATGAAGGGGCATCCACCTCATTGAAAAGATCCACTCCATAAATATGGTCCGTTCCAAACATCTTTTCCTGCTCGGTCATG
>JAZKYT010000006.1:0-12158 GCA_045612265.1 Candidatus Cryptobacteroides sp. | reverse complement strand
CAATATGTCCCTGGAGTCAAGACAGCCACACGAACCACTTTCATCTGGGAGAGTGACAGGTTCATAGATGAAGACAAGAATATCATAAACGGATCAATCATAATCGCTGACACCTGTTTCTTCGATGTCTTTGACACTGAGATACTTGCGGGAAACCCGAAGGAGGCACTTGGAAAGATGGCCACTGTAATGGTTTCCGAAAGCTTTGCCCAAAAGATGGGTGGTGTATCTGAAGCAATCGGGAAAGTCATTGCAAACGAAGATCTGCCACAATTTGCGATGACTGTTGAAGGAGTATTCAAAGACTTCCCTTATCATAGCTCAGTAAAGTACGATGTACTTCTGTCAATGGAATCATACGGAAAAGGATCGACAGAAAATTGGATTGGCAACGACCGTTACAAGGGATATGTAAGACTCGAAGATGGGACAGATCCGGAAATGCTTGCTCCAGCAATCAGGCTGATGCAGGAAAAGAACTATTCTCCTGAAGACATCAGGATGGCTGAAGAATCTGGAATCGACATTCATTTCTTTCTGTCTCCTTTAGTTGAAGAACACACTTCTTCTGACAACATCAGGAATATGATGGTAATTCTGACTGTAGTAGCAATACTTCTCATCCTTATTTCTCTCCTGAACTATATTCTGATGTCGGTATCAGCTCTGGTAAAGAGGTCAAAGGAGATAGGAGTACGCAAGTGCTATGGAGCAGCTGGCTCAAACATCTACGGAATTATGTTCAAGGAGGCGGCAGTTGATGTAGCAGCGTCATTGGTCGTTGTTGCTGCTATCGTACTTTCACTTCAGACAGTCATTGAGGATATAGTCGGAGTCCGTGCAGATGCTCTTCTGGTAAGAGGAACATATATGACTGTCTTTGGGGTCATACTGGCTGTATTCTTCATTGCAGCACTTGTGCCTGGCTATCTTTATTCCAGGATTCCGGCAGGAGCAGCGATCAGAAACTACAAGGAGAACAAGAAGATCTGGAAACTGGCACTTCTTTTCATCCAGACCGGAATATGCGCACTTCTGCTCACATTGATGGGTGTGATTGCGGCGCAGTACCACAAAGCCGTCAATGACAGGCCGGGATATGAATACGAGGACCTTATATATACAGAACTTAGAGGTACTGACAGTGGCATTCACCAGAGTATCATCGACGATCTGAAAAGTATGCCGGGAATAACAGATGTACAGATGTCTTATAGCCTCCCTCTCGATTATTCTTCAGGCAACAATGTCTTCCTGATGGAGAACGGCTATCAGGAATTATTCAACATCGCTGACCAATATTGCGGTTCAGCCGGACTCTTCGAGATGCTTGACATTGATTTCCTTGAAGGCAGATATCCACTGACGGCTGATGAGATTGCAGTAAGTGAGAGCTTCGTCAAGAAGATGATGGAATATCAGGACTGGAGTGACGGTGCTGTCGGCAAGCAGGTACACATCACCGAACACGACTATATGCACGCAGCCTTCACGATCAGCGGAGTCTATAAGGACTACAGAATCAACACACTGACAAATCAGGATGTGCGTGCAAGCATCAAATTCTTCGGAGAAGTCGGCAAAGATTATATGCCATATATGGTCATCAAGGTGTCGGAAGTGACAAACGAGATGATGGCAAAGGTCGAGGAAGCGATACAGTACCGGATTGAGAACAAGGATGTGGTAGTGAAGTCATACAAGGATTCAATGCGTGAGGCATATTCCAGCGAAAGGAGAATGAGAAATACAGTCATCATCGGATGCGTAGTATCAATACTTATCGCCCTCTTCGGACTGATCGGCTACGTTCGTGATGAGTCTCAGAGAAGGAGCAAGGAAATGGCCGTACGCAAGATCAACGGAGCAACAGTCAGGGAACTTGTGGGTATTTATGTTGCGGAAATCATGAAGCTCAGCATCCCGGCAATCATCCTCGGCAACGTGGGAGCTTACTTTGCTGCTTCTGCATGGCTCAAGAACTTCTCCGAAAAGATTGCATTATCTCCATGGTACTTTATCCTTGCTGACATCGTCATTATAGCACTGGTTTCATTCTGCATCATAATGAACAGCCTCCGCATATCGAGAAGCAATCCTGTGAATTCACTGAAGAATGAATAGATTTTACAAATGTGTAAAGATTATTTACAGTGCCAATCTTGAGTAAAATTTATATAAAACTGATTAAATAACATATCATCAGAATAAAATAATAAAAGAATAATACTATGATTACAGTAACTAACCTCAGCAAAGTATTCCGTACAGAGGAAATCGAAACAACAGCACTTAACGGTGTGTCATTTGAAATCAACGACGGCGAATTCGTAGCCATCATGGGCCCTTCAGGATGTGGTAAGTCAACCCTTTTGAACATTCTCGGTCTTCTTGATAACCCGACTGACGGAAGCTACCAGCTTCTTGGTCAGGAGGTAGGCAAGCTCAAAGAGAAGGACCGCACCAAGTTCCGTAAGGGCAACATCGGATTCGTATTCCAGAGTTTCAACCTTATCGAAGAGCTTAATGTATATGAGAATGTAGAGCTTCCACTCAAGTATCTCAACATCAGCTCTTCAGAGCGCAAGGCTCGCGTTACAGAGATGCTCAAGAGAATGAACATCAGCCATCGTGCGCAGCACTTCCCACAGCAGCTCTCTGGAGGTCAGCAGCAGCGCGTTGCCATCGCCCGTGCAGTCGTATCAAACCCTAAGCTGATCCTCGCCGATGAGCCTACAGGTAACCTCGACTCAAAGAACGGCAAGGAAGTGATGGACCTTCTCACTGAACTCAACAAGGAGGGCACAACCATCGTGATGGTAACTCACTCACAGAAGGATGCATCTGTGGCCCAGAGAGTCGTCAACCTCTTCGACGGCCAGATCGTAAGCGACGTAAAGAACGAACTCTAGAGTTGTTAAACATAAATTGAACTTAACTTAAAGGCACTGTCGTGAGATACTGCCTTTTTCCCCATAACTTGATAAATAGACACAACGACTAAACACAACTGACGAAATGGCATTATTCAACATATTCAGAAAAGGCAGCAGTTCATTCATGTCAAGCATCCTCAATGTGCTTGGTATGGCTGTGGCGTTTGCGGCTTTCTACATCATACTTGTTCAGGTAGATTATGATCTGAACTTCAACAAGGGTATCAAGGATTCGGAGAAGATCTTCTCTGTCACAGCCGGTGATATGGATGGAAGCGGCAAGAGACAGATGAATTTCTGTCGTCCGCTTGCGGATATCATAATTGATTGTTCTCCCAATATTGAGTACGGCGGTGCCTTGAGTTTTACTACCGGATATAACAGGTATTGGATCGAAGAAGACGGAGTGAGAAAGAATGTCGATATTGTTGGAGTCAGCAAATTTAATGGAAATGCCTTGAAGGTCTTTGGATTTGATGCTGTTGAAGGTTCATTGGATGATATAACAGACTACAACACTCTGGCTGTCAGCGAGACAATTGCAAAGCGCTTCGGTTTGGAGGTGGGAATGACTCTCGGATATGATGAACAGAAGGATATCATAACCATCAAGGCCATATTCAAGGATATGCCTAAAAACTCTCATTTGAGAGATATCTCGGCACTAAGGAATATGGGTGATGAGAGTGCAAACAATTTCTCGGAGTGGAGTTATAACTACTTCGTGAAACTGCATGATCCGTCGCAGATTAATGAAATGTCAGAAAACCTCTCCAAGACTACAGGTGAGTATCTGAAAATGAAGTATTTCAGCGCATTGCCTTCTGCTGAAGAAATGGGAATGAGTCAGGAGGCTTATGATGAGGCTCTCGGAAGCTTTGTCAAGAAGGCTGAAGCAGAGTTCATGTCATTGGAGGAATTATATTTCTCCGACAATCTATCCAATCCGATTGAACATGGAAGTAAGACAACAACCATCATCCTGATCATTGTTGCAATCATGATCATCGCTATAGCATTCATCAACTATATCAACTTCTTCTTTGCACAGATTCCTGAACGCATCAGAGCAGTTAATACCAAGAAGGTACTTGGTTGTACACGTCGTGAACTTATCAGCAGTACTGTAGCAGAAAGCGTGACGCTGATTCTGTTCGCTCTCGTTCTGGCATTCGCCTTTGTGATGCTGTTCAATATGAGCCAGCTGACTCATCTGATCAGTGCGGACAGTGATTTCAGTGCAAACATAGGAGTAACTGTGCTTACTGTACTCATTGCAGTTGTAATATCTATAATATCAAGCCTGTATCCGGCATTCTATATCACGTCATTCGAGCCGGCTATAGTACTTAAGGGATCATTCAGCGGCACCAAGACAGGTCAGAGGCTCCGCTACATTCTTATAGGATTGCAGTTCGTTATTTCCGTTGTTCTTATCATCTGCTCGGGATTCATCAATCTGCAGCGCAGCTATATGGTTAACTATGATATGGGATTTGACAAGGAGCAGCTGCTGTATGTTCATACTAACGATTACATAGGACAGAATGCGGAGACAGTCGAGGAACAGCTCAAGAAAGACCCTCAGATCCTCGATGTTACTTGGGCTGCCGGTAATCTTCTTGCATCACAGAGAATGGGATGGGGACGAGACTTCAATGGTACGGTAATTAACTTCCAGTGCTACGCAGTGGCATCAGACTTTCCGGAATTCATGGGTATAGAGATTACTGAAGGACGATCATTCCGCAAGGAGGATGAGAACTGCGAGAATGGAGTTTTCATCTTCAATGAAACTGCACGCAGACAGTTTGGATTCACTCTTGAGGATATGGTAAGCGGACATGCTGACAATGATGCAGAGATTGTCGGATTCTGTGATGACTTCAGCTTCAAGACACTCAAGGAAGAGGTAAGCCCGTTCGCTCTTTATGTATATGGTAGAAATCCTTGGTGGTATCCTTCGACTGCATTCATCAGAGTTGCTGCAGGGGCAGACTATCAGCAGGTGATGAAGCATATCGGAACAACTCTCAGTGAGTGGAGATATAACATATCACCGGATGAGTGGGACATCTGTTTCTTTGAGGAAAATATCGATTCCACATACAGGAAGGAGAAGGCGCTGTCGGATCTCATCAGCCTCTTTACACTTATCGCCATCATTATTTCTTTGATGGGAGTGTTCGGTCTGGTGATGTTCGAGACCCAGTACCGCCGAAGGGAGATCGCTCTACGCAGGGTGAACGGTGCAACTGTCCAGGAAATCCTGGCAATGTTCTGCAGCAGATTCGTGAAGATTGTTCTTGTATGCTTTGCTGTGGCAGCTCCGATCAGCTGGGTAATTGTAGACAGATATCTTGCAACATTCGCACACCGCTGCCCTATGTACTGGTGGGTATTTGCCCTCGCACTTGTGGCTGTGCTTGCGGTAACCATCGGCGTGGTGGTCATCAGAAGCTGGAAGGCAGCGACCGCAGATCCTGCTAATGCACTTAAGACTGAGTAAATCATGAAAAGCTACCTGAGATTTTTATCACGCAATAAGCTTTACACCATCATTGAGGTGGTGGGATTGAGCCTTGCACTGGCATTTGTCATTGTGCTGAGTTCATACATTGTGGATGACATGAGTGTGAACAAAGCACTGAAGAATACTGACGACATACATATATGCTATAGTTCCGATGAAATCACTGCTCTACATGAAGTTTCCGGACTATATGAGAAATTTCCGGAGATCAAGGAATCGTGCGCTTATTTTGCCAGAAATGATGGAAAGGCACTGATTTCCGGAGCCAGTGTCGTCAGATATGCAGATAATGAAATCAATGTATCAACAGTTGCCGCCAGTCAGAATTTCTTTGATTTCTTCGCTTTCCCATTTGCTGAAGGAGACCCGCAAACGGCTCTGTCCACAAAGAATTCAGTAGTACTATCCGAAGAAATTGCGAATGTTCTTTTCCCTGATGGTGACGCTATCGGTAAAGAGATCAACTTGTTTGAGAACAACGCCTATTCCGGATATTACACATACATGACTAATGTGGATGTGAATATGATTGTAACAGGCGTACTCAAGCCCTACACAAAGACAATCTTCAACAACCCGGATATATTTATCAGCATAGATCTCTTCCGTGAGATGGAGAAGGTCAACTATGCCGGCTTAGTGCGTATAAGCGAAGTAAACTTTGTGCGTATAAATGAGGGCGCTGACATTGAGGATCTGGCAAGGCAGATGACCGAAGAGTACAGAAAGACTCCAAACCAGTCTGGAGAAGACCCATCAGGCAAAGAAGTAAGGGTGAGCAGGTTTCAGGACATAAAGAAGCTTTCCGATGCTGACGCACCAGGTGTCTACTTTACGTTCACAAATATCCGAAGCGGAAAACTTTTCGGCATATACCTGATAATGTGCATATTCCTCACAGTTATTGCATTACTTGATTATGTGGTTCTTACTATCGCATTCTCTAGATTCAGAATCAAGGAGATTGCCACACGTCAGTTATTGGGCACAGGTAGGAAGGGTATCATTTTCAGGTGTTTCATTGAAGCGTTCGCTTTACTTATGGTGTCCTGTTTCTTTGCTATATTGCTTGCCCTTGGTTTCAAGGAGCCTGTAGGTCAGGTGCTGAGAGCCGACATCCAACCGTTTGCACATTTAAACGAGTACCTTGTTCTGGCTGGAATCCTACTTTTGATGGTAGGTTTATCCAGCGCAATACCTTCAATCATATTATCGTCGTATAGTGCAATCAACATTCTCAAGGGAGAGGCAAGGTATAAAGACAAGAAAATCTTCGGAAAGATGTTCATCTGCATCGCCGGACTTTTAAGCATCGGAGCATTATCGATCCTGTTTGGCATTACCCGTCAGACCAGACATCTGATGAACCAGCCATTGGGTTATGAGACAGATGGTATAATAATCGTGTATTTCCTTGACAAGGATAATCACCGCTACTACGACGAACTTAAGGCGCAATCTTATATCAGTCAGATAGGATCGTATGTTACCCCTCCTGACGGAGCAGGATATTCTGTAATAGCAAGTAAGGAGGGACAAACAGGAAGGATAAGAGTAATTGAGGGAGATCGTGAGTATTTTGACATCTTAGGAATACAATTCCTCGAGGACTTTTCTACTGCTATTAATGCGGAAAACCTGTATCTATGCCAAAGTACTTATGACGCCATCACTGAATTTAGGAGTGGGGATATGATCAATTATCAATGGGTTGACACTCCTATTTGTGGAACAGTGGCTGACCTCAGATTGGGATCGATTAAAGATGATACATCCGGAGACTTTATGGGCATCAGCATTTTTAACGACTTCTCTGCTACAACCGGAAGACAGATATGCGTCAAGACCGACGAAAACACGAATCAGGTCAAGAAATATATCAGAGAGTTCTATGATTCAAAAGGCTATAATGGGGATATTGTTTATATAAAGACGTTGGAAGAATCACTTCGAGAGGAAATTCAGGAAGAGCAGAATATACTCAAGCTTCTGAGCGGATTTTCGATAATATGTCTCTTGATGACGATAATGACTATTATCGGTCTGAGCAGTTATTATGCAAAGACTAGTGAAAAGGATAATGCAGTACGTAATGTCTTCGGTTGTTCTAAAGGTGAGATGGTCAGAAAGATGATATTGGATTTCACACTCCCTGTCGTCGTATCAGCACTTGTTGCAATACCGGTTGCTTATACTGTCATCAGCCGTTGGCTTGAAGGATATGTGATCAGAACTGAGAACTCCTCTGTCATTTATTTGTCTGCCCTTGCAATAGTATTGACAATAGTCATACTTTCTGTGCTTGTGCAGGCACTCAGGATGATGCAAACAAATCCTTCTGAAGTGCTGAAGAAGGAATAGATAATTTTTGTTTATGTGCAGATTTTATATTCTAATGACATTATTGCTCTCAATAGGAGTAATTAACCTTGTCTGCAATG
Organism: Candidatus Cryptobacteroides sp.; assembly: GCA_045612265.1. GTDB lineage: Bacteria > Bacteroidota > Bacteroidia > Bacteroidales > UBA932 > Cryptobacteroides. The sequence goes on along the minus strand of JAZKYT010000006.1, from coordinate 4,248 downwards.
ACTTTTGCGAGTGTATTAAACAGTGATCAATTGAATATTAAAGCTGGAGAGTGGGACAACACCTGTTCAGCGAGCTAGGATATTGAGGGCAATCAGCGAATAATTATCGAGGAAATTTCATTACTTTTGTGTCTGATAAACATATAGGGAATGGAGAATACATCAATACAACTGTTCGATAATAAGAAAATACGCACTCAGTGGGATACAGAGCAAGAAAAGTGGTACTTTTCTGTGATTGATATCGTGTCAGTACTTACTGAAAGTGCTGATGCGACTGCATATTGGAGAAAACTGAAACAAAGACTAAAAGCAGAGGGTAATGAAACCGTGACAAATTGTCACGCTTTGAAAATGCTTGCAGCTGACGGTAAGATGCGTATGACGGATGTGGCTGATCAGGAGCAGATGTTTCGTCTGATTCAGTCTATACCGTCTCCAAAGGCAGAGCCTATCAAGAGATGGATTGCTCAGGTGGCATCTGAAAGAATTGATGAAATGCAGGACCCTGAGCTTGCCATTGAAAGAGGATACGACTATTACAGACGTAAGGGATATGGCGAGAAATGGATTGAACAGAGAATGAAGGGCAAGGCTACTCGTAAGGAACTTACAGATGAGTGGCAAAGATGCGGAGTGAAGGACAATCAGTTTGCAACATTGACAGATATCATTACAAAAGAATGGTCAGGATTTACAACGAGGGAATACAAGAGTTTTAAGGGACTCAAGAAAGAGAATCTTCGCGATCACATGACCAATCTTGAGACTGCGGTAAATACTCTTGCAGAGGCTGTTACCACCGAATTATCAAAGCAAAGAAATCCTAAAACGATAGAGCAGAACAGAAGTGTGGCAAAGGCTGGTGGTAAGGTTGCAAGAAAAACCAGAGACAACATCGAGGAACAGCTCGGTAGGAGTATTGTATCTAGAAGCAATGCAAAATCTCTTCAAGCGCCAGAAGAGCAGAATAGCATCGAATAATCTATATGGCAAAGAGCAAAGCGAAAATATTGGTTGTAGATGACAACAACGGCATCAGGGCGGCACTGGGACTGCTCTTGCCTATGCATTTCGCGCAGGTGGAGTTGATTCCGTCGCCAAAGGAGCTGGTGAGCAGACTTGCTGATTTCCGTCCGGATGTGGTGCTGCTCGACATGAACTTCCATACTGACATCAATACAGGCAACGAGGGACTTTTCTGGCTCTCAGAGATCAAGAAACGTTGCGAGGATGTCGAAGTCGTACTCTTCACTGCATACGCGGATATCCAGCTGGCAGTCGAAGGAATGAAGAGAGGTGCTTTCGATTTTGTCGTCAAGCCTTGGGATAATGAGAAGCTCATTGAGATTCTGAAGGCTGCTTATGCCAATAGAAGCAAAGAGGCACGTGAGGCTTCTGCTGTTCCTGCTTCTTCCATCAAGATGCATTGGGGCAAGGGCGCACAGATGACAGCGATCTATAAGACTGTCGAGAAGATTTCCATGACAGATGCCTCTGTACTCATCACAGGAGAGAACGGAACAGGTAAGGATGTATTGGCCGGTGAGATTCATCGCAGGTCAGACAGGGCATTGAAACCGATGGTATGCGTAGATGCCGGAGCCTTGACCGAGACTCTTTTTGAGAGCGAGCTGTTCGGCCACGTCAAGGGTGCGTTCACTGATGCTCATGCGGATCATGTCGGTAAGTTCGAGCAGGCAAACGGAGGAACTCTTTTCCTTGATGAGATAGGAAACATTCCTCTACATCTTCAGGCGAAGCTTCTCAGAGCGATTCAGAACAGGACCGTCACCAGAGTCGGAGACACAAAGGCCATTCCGATAGACATCAGGCTTATCTGCGCGACAAACAAGAACCTGGAGCAGATGGTGAAGGACGGCGAGTTCCGCGAGGACCTTTACTATCGAATAAACACCATGCATCTGCACCTCCCTGCCCTTCGTGAAAGGACAGATGAGATCGTGCCTCTGGCGAATATGTTCATCGAGAAGTATGCGGAAAAATATCGCCGTCACGTTACCGGACTCACACCTGAGGCGCAAGATCTTCTCAAGTGTCAGTACTGGAGCGGCAATATCCGAGAGTTGCAGAACTGTATCGAAAAAGCCGTAATTCTTTCTGACGGAGAAATTGTGGATGTCAAAGATCTCGAACTTCAGCAGAGCAGGACTGCAGCCGAATCTGTTCAGGTCTCTGCAGTTGACACATTGGAAGAAACTGAGGAGAAAGCAATCAGAGCAGCGATGGCAAGATTTGGTGGCAATCTGTCAATGGTGGCCAAGTCTCTAAGCATCAGCAGGCCTACACTTTACGCCAAATTGAAGAAATACAATATATGATGAACATATCCATCATATTATTGATAATGGTGGCAGTTGTAATCACAGCTGCCGTGACCTCATTTGTAGTTTCGCGAAAGATGAGGGACAAGGTTGCATATATGCTGGATGCATTGGAGGATAAGGAGCTTAACTTCAGATTTGATGAGAAACGACTCAGAGGCAGAAAATTCAACAAGACGCTTAATCGTCTTCGCAACATCTTCGACAAGGAAAGACACGAGATCATCGAGCAGGAGAAATATTTCGGTCTGATGCTGGATCACGTCAAGACAGGAGTAGCCGTCATAGAGAAGGATGGCCGAGTGAATTATTGCAATTCCACCGCACTGAATCTTCTCGGAATAGCGACATTCGGTCATATCAGGCAGCTTCGTGCTGTCAGTGACTCACTTTATGATGCGTTTCAGACGATTGCAGACGGCACAGAGGAAAAGGCCAGCTATTATAACGAGAGCGGCAAGATGACAATCTCCATCACAGCCTCACAGGCAACTATCGGAAAAGACATTGTAAGGATTATCGCATTCAATGATATCAGCAGCGAGATTGCAGAAAACGAGCAACAGTCCTGGTCGAAGCTCATCAGGGTGCTGACTCACGAGATCATGAACACAATCACTCCGATTGCATCTCTCAGTGACACCTTACTGAAATTTGATGGCGTGAGTGAAGACATAAAGAATGGCTTAAGCACAATTTCCCAGTCATCCAAAGGGCTCATCAAGTTCGTAGAGTCATACAGGAATCTCACCCGCGTAGCCCCACCTGTAAGAAAGGCATTCTATTTCAGGGAACTGGCTGAAAGAGTAATCAATCTGACTAAGGATCAGGCCTTGACTTCAGGTGCAGTCTGCAAATACGAGGAACAGTCAGAAGATATAATATTATATGCAGACGAGGGCCAGATAACACAGATACTGATCAATCTTGTCAAAAATGCAATTCAGGCAGAAGCCCGCAATATTAAAATCACTGCACAGATCACACTTTCCGAACAGACGATCATAACCGTATTCAACGACGGAACTCCTATCAGCCGTGAAAGTCAAGACGAGATCTTTGTTCCATTCTTTACAACCAAACAGGAAGGTACGGGCATCGGCCTTAGTCTCTCCCGACAGATAATGCGCATGCACAACGGAACACTCAGCCTCACCCGCAGTGACAACAAGGGTACTATATTTACGTTACTTTTCAAATAATTTCATTTATATGATGTCGCGATAGTACTTTTTCACTATATGCACGTCATACAAGTAAATAGATATAAAATTAAGTCAAGTTATATGAAAAAAATTGTTCTAATTGCACTTGCAGTGATATTTACTGCAGCAACAATGTCAGCTCAGAGCGGTAAAGCATTCGAAAAAGGTTATCGTGGAAACGTTTCACTCACAGGTAACATCGGCGTCAATAAGGCTTTCTTTAACAATGGCATCGAGTTAACGACATCACACGGATACAGCTTCGGAGACGGTGTATATATTGGCGGAGGTATCGGTCTGAATGTCAGCATGGGTGATGCAGAGACCCTTGCATTCATGGCTTCTCCTGGCGTCGGTTTCGACTACCGCAAGATGAGTTTTCGTGTAGGATATAAGTGCGAAGCTGGATGGGCTTTCAAACTCCACACAATATCTATTGGTACAGCAGTCAACTTCTAAGATTCACTAAAGTTCCAGAAATTTAGTCACATTTCAGGAACTTTATAAAACAAAAAACGCCTCACAGATATCTGCGAGGCGTTTTTTGTGGTGCCACCGGGAATCGAACCAGGGACACAAGGATTTTCAGTCCTTTGCTCTACCAACTGAGCTATGGCACCAGATTTTCTTTAGAACTACCCTATCTTTCGATTGGGATTGCAAAGGTAGGCATTTTTTCTTAACCTGCAAATTTTTCT
>JAZKYT010000005.1:0-7888 GCA_045612265.1 Candidatus Cryptobacteroides sp. | reverse complement strand
GCAAACTTCACATCATTACCGTCACACAGGAAGCTGGTATTGGTACCGTGTACCTTCTCCTGGACCACCCACTGCATATCAGCAGGAACCTGCTCCCTTACCTGATCCAGATAATCCTTATAAAAATGGTTCTCAATAGAACTGTACTTCTTAAATTCAATCATAATTCGAATAGTTGTTTTTGTTACACTTTTGGCTTTCACAAGCCATCAAATCTTACCCCGGGATTTGCTGATATCGAGGCAAATCTATGAAACAAAAACAAAATGTAAAATATTGATTTTCAACAACTTTTTCACCATATAACTAATATGCAAACTAATAATACACTATAAATATTATTTATATATTATAATATATACTAGTATATAGTGTATATAACCGCCTGTTTTCGGTTCAAGGGTAATTATGTTCATTGAATATCTCATGGTTTTTCTTTATCTCAAACCCCTCCAGACAATTATTTTCCTGAACCACATTCTCTGGAGTAAAGTATCGTTATAACGATAGTTTTCATCATGCTGATAGTGGCATGTGCAAATTTTGCACATACTCACATATAATCTTCTGTATCGGCTCCGACTGGTGATATAGAACTATGTCGTAAACTCTATCGTATCTTTGACAGCCACTAATCATATTGTCCTATAACTCGCTATGCTGCAAGATACTATCATAGCTAACTCTATCGTCAACTCTGTCGTAAGCTATATCGCAAATACTCAGTTGGACACTCTTCCAACTCCACCGTCATCTTCACCATCACCTCTATCGTCATTCTTTTTATCACTTGTTAAAACATTATCTACAAGTCGTTTATCTTCACCATGCACACCGATAACTCCACCATCAACCTCACCATTATCCTATGAATAACTGATTCAGATAATCGAACTTCAGCTTCGACACTATCTTAGACACATACTTAGTCACACCATCGGTCCCAAACTGGTTATTTCCATTCTGGAAACTGTCAGTAAACAGCAAAAGTGGTATGTGCATATTTTACACATACCACTTTCATTTATCTAATTCAGTCTAATAAGTTTAATAAAACTGAAATCACTGTTTCCCTTCCAGAGTCTTCACAAGATCCTTCTTCATGTCGATGTCGATCGTGCGGTAGCGGGTGAAGGCGCGGCGGGCCATTTGGCTGCTGGCGATTTCGTTGATTGGAACTTTAACCTAGAAGAGGAAAATCAGAAAGATCAACTGTATATATTTTCTGAACATCATCAAAGTCCCTTAACGTTTTCTCCACCACCGAACTAAACAACACCCGGCACCAACCAAGGCGACCAGCAGCACCACTGGCTCAGCCAACATAAAAACCGGCGTTTTTCCAAAAGTAAGCGACACCATAGTCGATAAGAACAGAACAAGGGAGGCACCCGGTGAGAGAATAATCAGGACGGGGTGAAGGGTGTGCTTCATGCGTGCAATTATTTGGGCAAAGAGGCAGAGATGTCCAGCGGATAGCGATGGCCAATGCATTTATGGCCACGATAATGATAGGGATATTTATAAATTCCGTACATTAGCGGAGGATTATGATAAAAGGCGATTTATGAAAAGACAGAAGAGCAATATGGCCCTGCTTTGCGGAGCGGCTGCGATCATTTTGGGAGCATTTATGATTTTGTTGACCGATGGGTCTGAGGGGAAGGTGTCGCAGCTGGTGATCGGAACTTATGGCGAGCATATATATACATATTCTTTTGACCATAAGCAGAACAAGTTTGAGTTTCAGAACAAGGCTGAGGCTCATAATGCGTCGTATGCTCTTGCGGGCAGGATGCAGGACGGTAGGACAGGCATATATGCTGTGAGCGAGTGCGGAGAGAAGTCCGGAGTATACTCTTTTGAAATAGATGCCAGCGACAGCACCGGAAAGGGCAATATCGTACAGACCGGCCACAAGCAGCAGACGGGGGCGGATCCGTGTTTCGTTTTGCTTTTTGATGAGGGGAAATATATGATGACTGCGGACTACAGCGGCGGTTCGGTCAGTGCATTTCAGATTGTAGACGGCGTGGTCGGCGACCTGTGCGCCAGTCTGAAATTCGAGGGCAGCGGCCCGGTCACTGACAGGCAGGAGGCATCGCATATTCATCAGCTGAAGGTATTGCCTGGCCAGGAGAGTAATTGGATTCTCGCATCTGATCTCGGAGCTGACGTCATCAGACTCATCAAGTCAGAAACCACTGGAGCAGACTCCGGAGCAAATCTGGCCTTGGCGCATGTCCAGGACATCCCGTGCCCGGCAGGAAGCGGCCCTAGACATATGGAGTTCAACAACGAAGGCACGATTCTCTACTGCATCGCAGAGCTCAGCGGAGAGGTGCTGGTGTATGATATATGCCACGAGGGCGATGTTCCTGCTTTCACATTGAAGCAGCAGATTCAGGCAGATGAGGTCAATGCCGGAGGAAGCGCAGACATCCATATCCATCCGTCAGGCAGATGGCTCTACACCTCACATCGTCTCAAGAATGACGGCATTGCCGCCTTCCATATATTCCCGGACGGAACACTTAAGAAGATCGACTACACGATCACAGGTCGTCATCCACGCAATTTCATGATCACCGATAATGGTGAATATCTGCTGGTGGCCTGCCGCGATGACAAATGCGTTCAGGTGTTCCAGATTCTCCCGACCGGACGCCTCGCCCAGACCAGCACCACCCTTCGCTTCGATGAGGACAAGCCGGTGTGCGTGACTGTCATCCCCGACACAGCCTTGCCAGAGCAGAAATAATTCCCTACATTTGCATCAGATCGTGGTGAGACCTGATGTCTTGAAAAGGGAATCCGGTGAAATGCCGGAACTGTGCCCGCAGCGGTATGTCCTGTAACACCTTGCATTATGCCATTGCAGTCCGAGGGCTGTGAGAAGGCGCAATAAGTGGGGACGAGTCCGAAGACCTGCCACGGTAAGTCAAACGATGGGGCTCGGGGGCAAGCTTCTGTAAGGCGTTACATAATGTTATTTTCTTTTTTGATTTCGGCGGGGCTGCTGTTTGCAGACCGCTCGGCTGATTTTGCAGAGCAGCCATCTGACACTCTGCACGCCGTCACTGTGACGGCAGATAAAGGTGTCGTGATTTCCAGAACCGACACAGTCCACATTCAAAACTCATTCGACATCAGCGGACAGCTTCATCAGGTGCCGGGCCTGCAGTTTGGAGACTATGGCGGATATGCCGGTCTCAAGACAGTCAGCCTCAGGGGCCTTGGAAGTCCGCATACGGCCATATATGTTGATGGTGTGAGGGTCGGCAACGTTCAGTCCGGTCAGGGCGACCTGGGGATGCTGGAGGTTGAGAACTACGGATCCGCCGTGGTGGATTATGCTCAGAACAGCATTTCCTTCAACACCGCACGCCCGGTATTTACAGATGGCCCGGCAGCAGGCGAAATAAGGTTCAATGCCGGCTCGTTCGGCACCTATCTCCCATCGGCCCGATTGGACTTCAGGCTGTCTGAAAAACTGGCTATTTCGGCCAATGCAGCGGGAATAATCAGCAAGGGAGACTTCCCTCTCGGCGACGGAAACAGGCGCCTCAACAATGACATCAGACAGGTCCGCAGCGGAGTCAATCTGTTCGGAAAGATGAATAACGGGGACTACCACGTCAAGGCCTTCTATAACGCAGCCGAAAGAGGCACACCAGGCTCTGTCAGCTGGCCATCGGAGGACAGGCAGAAGGACAGGAATATGTATATCCAGGCCACCGCAAAGAAACAGTTCTCAGAGCTTTACACCCTCAGAGCAAGCGCAAAAGCCGGCTATGACGACATCTATTACACAAGCTCCTGGGGCGACAGCCAGTACGGCCAGACAGAGCTGCAGCTGAACAGTTCGCATATGTTCAACCTCTACCGCTGGTGGAACATTTCACTTGCTGCAGATGTCCAGTGGGACAAGCTCGCCTCGACCAACTATGCTGCTCAAAGACTCACGACTTTCACAGCTCTGACCAGCTCGTTCAGCTTCGAAAGACTATCCGTCAATATGGCTGCTGAGTATGCGGGATATTTCGACAAAGGCCAGCTCACACGACACGCGATTTCTCCATCGATGGACTTCCGCGTGCACCTGACCGAAGGCCTGGACATCGTCGGCTTCGGCCGCAGAGCATACAGGGTGCCTATGTTCAACGAACTATACTACGTGGGCTACGGCAATCCGGAGCTTCTGCCGGAGGACGCCTGGCTGACAGATGTCGGTCTGGACTTCTATAGACAGGTCTCACCAAAGTGGAACATCAAGGCAAAGCTTGACGGTTTCCACAACCGCCTGACCAACAAGATCACCTCTGCACCGACTGCGGAAGACCCGAATATCTGGCTGCCATTCAACATCGGAAAGGTAAGCGCAACCGGCCTTGACGCGGTTGCAGGAGCCGATTATAAATCAGGAGACTGGAAGTGGTCTGCAGACTTGAGATATTCATATCAGTGGGCCGTGGACAAGACCCCGGACAGCTATACCTACGGCCAGCAGATTGCCTATATTGCAAAGCACACTGTCACCGCAGACTTGAAGGCCGAGTGGAAGGGATATGTCTTGAATCCACGCTGGGTCTGGAAAACAGGCAGAACTGATTCAGCCGGCAGCCTTGCAGACTGGAACACCCTCGACATCGCAATATCTAAAAGATTTACGCTAAAAGGATCGACAGCCTTAGGCATCAACCTCACAGCCAAGAACCTGTTAAACTGCAGATACGAACTCGTGAGCGGATATCCTATGCCGGGCCGCAGCATAATGGGTGGAATTTCATTAGCATTCTAGACAAGCCCCTGCCACAAAGTGTCGTGGCAGGGGCTGAAGTCTATTTGCCAGTTCTTAAGTTAATTTAGTAGCTGAGTTTTACACCAAGGTAAAAACAGCGTGGGGTAGCGGGGCCGTAGATGTATCCGGAGTCGCGGTCTGCGCCCTGGTCGAAGTCATTCTGGTAGGCATTCAGGAAGTTCTGGACACCTACGTTAAGCTGGAGTTTGATATGGTTGTACATATCGAAGTCATAGGCAACCTTGAGGTTCATATCCATGAAGCCGCGTGTGCGTTCTGTGCGGTTGGCCTCGATGTAGCCGGCATGATGCTCCACGAGCATGCTTCCGGTGTAGGTTCCGCTGAGCGAAAGCATGAGCTGCTTGAGCGGATTGTATGAGCTCACGAAATATCCGTAAAGGCCAGGAGTGCGGAACATCTCTCTTGTCGCCTCCACGTCCTCTGCCCATGCATGAGCCTCCTTGTAGAGAGACTGCTGAAGGGTGAAGCCGGCCTGGAGCTGCCAGATATTCTTATATGCAAGTTTTCCCTCGAGGTTTCCTCCATATACGCGGGCACCTGATTCGTTGCGTCTCTCCTTGATCAGCACACCGTTCTCCACACCGATCTCAGTGAGGGCGAACACGTCGGAAAGGTCAGTGAAGAAGCCCTCGACGAGGATGTTTGCCTGCCAGTCTCCCCAGCTTTCATATATATCTGCTGAAAGGCTGAGGCTCTGCGACTTCTCCACACGGAGGTCGTCTGCGAGACGGATCATGGACACGATACCGCCGACGTTGTCGATATGAAGGTCCTCGTCGAATGCCTGAGGAGCACGGAATCCATAAGAGTAGCTTGCACGGAGGTTCACGTTCTCAACCGGATTGTAACGCACGTTTGCACGAGGGCTGAAGATGATGCCATCGATGAGGCTGTGCTTGTCCAGACGGCCACCCACGAGGAAGCTCCACACAGGGTTTCTCCACTCGTTCTGGAAATATGCACTTCCGATCTGGATGCTCTGGTCAGTCACGCGATTGTAGCCCCACATATTATCACTCAAATGGTCTGAGTTGAACTCGAGACCTGCTGTGAGGTTTGCCGGCATGAAGAGGCAGTTGTCCATCTTGTACACGTACTGGGTTCCGATCACCCATGTAAGGTCAGTTGTCTGACCATAGGCGTTAGGGTCCTTTCCGGCGCCGTAGTAGCTCTCGCGGTTGATGTGCTGCACCGATCCGAAGGCGTTGAGCATATGCTTCTCGTTCGGAGCATACCAGTCATATTTCACGCTACCGGTGTTGATGCTGTGGTCAACCTGCTCTGCTATCATCGCCTCGTGCGGCGGAAGCTGGAGATTGTCACCACCACGACGGAACTCCTGGAGATGGTGGTACTCCGCTGTCACCTTGCTGTAGATGCCGGTCTTGAGGTAGCCTCGCATTCCGAGAGTCTGGCCGTTCATTTCCGTAAGCTCTGTGAAGCCGTCGCCATCGTGATCGTAGCCGTCCTTCTGTCTGTTCTGACCGAAGACTGCGATTCCCATCTTGTTGTCGTCAGTCACGAGGGATGCATTCAGAGCTGTATTGTGGTCAAACGCCGCGCGGCCGTTGATGTTGCTTGTCGTATGCGAGATCGAAGCCGAGTTGCGCACCGGCTCCTTGGTGATGATGTTGATGGTACCGGCAATTGCAGACGAGCCGAAAAGTGCCGATCCGCCGCCACGCATCACCTCCACACGGTCAACCATATTGGCCGGAAGCTGCTCGATTCCGTACACTCCGGCAAGCGAGCTGAAGATTGGACGTGAGTCGATGAGGATCTGCGTATATGGACCGTCAAGACCGTTGATACGCACCTGCTGGTAGCTGCAGTTCTGACAGTTGTTCTCAACTCGCACACCTGGCTGGAACACGAGTCCCTGAGAGAGCGATGTCGCATTCACCTTGTCATATGTATCCATATTCACGACATTCACAAGTGTCGGAGCCATCATTCGTGTGGTCTCGCTTCTGTTTGCCGACACCACCACACCGTCGAGAAGGACATTGTCCTCCTCCACCTCGAAGTTGATCTCGAGTGTGGTACCCGGCTTGAGGATCACCTCCCTCGACACTGTCTTATATCCCATTCCGGAAACCTGGATGGTGAACGTTCCTGCAGGAAGGTGCTCAAGATGATAGTGACCCGAGTCACCGGTACTTGTCGCGATGGTTGTTCCCTTGAGTGACACGAGGATGAACGGCACGTGCTCGCCTGTTCCCTTCACCAGAACGTGTCCGTGGATGATTGTTTCAGGATATCTTTCTTCTGCACAAAGGTTCTGAGAGAGCAATGCGAAGATTGCACTCAGAATAAGTATGTATTTTTTCATTGGTTTTTAGCTTGTTTTTCGATAATATTCAATATGACGTTTGTCATCAAAACTGACACACCCTGGCAAAGAATCACTCGATTTTTTGTCAAGGTACTGTAATAATATTACGAAAAATAAGGCGGAGCCCGCAGAGAGCGGACTTCGATAGAAGATATGCTTACCGAAGGCGTTGCAAACTCATAATGCGGGTCACTGAGGAACATCTCAGCGACAGCCGGCAGAATCACTCCATCCTGACCGAGATCGCGGTCAAAGTGGCAGATAAGCTCGATACCGATGGCCTCTTCAGCGCTGTGCTGGTGACCTTCTGCTGATGCCGGATGGGAGTGGACGATTGAGACACCGTCAACGATGTGCGTATGAGGAGTCAAGCTGATACATCCGATGTACCAGAGGAAGACAAACGGCAGAAGCGCCGCCAACAGATATTTCCTTCTCTCCTTCATTTGCGGCCGCAAAGATAGAAAAAACTATCGGAAAATCAAGAAGGTGGCAATCCGTAGACCACCACCTTCCAACAACGATTTTTAAACAACTTCTATTAAGATTATCTTATGGATCTGATTATATCCAATGCATCCTTGCAAAGTTTTGTGATAGCTGCCCAATCCTTAGCTGCCATCGCCTCCTTAGGGAAGAGATTACTACCCATTCCTACGCAAGTCACTCCTGCACCGAACCAACCCTCGAGGTTCTCCTTTGTTGGCTTCACACCGCCTGTAACCATGAGT
>JAZKYT010000004.1:0-38585 GCA_045612265.1 Candidatus Cryptobacteroides sp. | reverse complement strand
TCACGGTTTCCAATTATGTCGTGGTCATTGCCGTACAGTTCAATGGATATTTCATTATAACATTTATCCTTGATTGCTTTCAGGGCAGTCTTCAAATCCGTCTTCCATGAATCGTACACTCCGTAAAAAGCAGCCAGAGCTTCTTCGCACATCTGCTCTTTCATGTATGGATAAATGTCACAACTGCAAAGCGGAGTATAATATTTACCGGCAGTAACGATATTCAGAAGATCCTCACCCTCTACCGTATTCTCCTTCTCTGCTGACATGATGTATGCCTTGATTGCAGAATGATCAAGCTTAATATCTGGCATGAGGTGCTTTGTAAACTCACAAAACGCCATAACTGTAGAATCTACATTCTGAGTCTTGTGCCAATGATACAGATATGAATTTCTCACGAAAGCTTTAGCCCATTCTCCTGTGAGGTCCATATCCTCAATGATGATCTTTCCGTCTTTGCTTGTCAACTTGATTCGATTTGTGAACTCCCATCCCATATCAAGAGCCTTATATGTGTACCAGTCACCATCAGCAGTAACGTCAAGTATCATTGTCTTGCCATCCGAGCCAGGTTTGCTGTCCTGCTGCCCGCCTCTGAACAGCCATGTAGCATAGGCCGGAGCTTCGGAATCATATGGATATGCGTCCTGAAGTTTCTTGAGCAGTTCAGGCGAACAATGTTTCTGCAGGAAACCATAGTCCTCATAAAGTTTTTCATTATACATCTTGGTAATGAAAGCCTCAAACATCATTTCAGGCGTAAAAATTACAGGGAATATATATACGACGGAGCACGGATCTCCTATGCGATTTTTTGCCGGAGTCCATTCAGGAGAAGATGAAACAACATTTAATGCTATGGAATCCAATGCCGGGTGTCTGCCTCGAAGGACCTTCAATCCTTCAAGATTACCGAACATATCGATTTTAAACTGCAGTGTAACACGGCCTGTTACTGCGTCCTCCAGTGCCTCATCCGGGTAAGTCAGTCTTTCGTTTACCCATTTGGAAAAGTGATTGGCATCCTGACCTTCAAACTTTGGTTTTTCTTCGCTATAATTGATCAATATTCCCGTGACTGATTCTGAGAAATTTACAATTTCAGTGCTGTCGGCAGTCCAGGTGTCGTCGTTCCATTCCGGTTTTGTAGTGCGCAGATAGGAAATTGCAGCCTTGAACTTAACGGGATATTTGGGATTTTCACTGTCTCCCCATCCAACCACATCCGTAGCAAAGCCCTTATTCGGAAATGTATACAACCCCTGCGGATCATTATAAAACAGATGTTTCTGATCTTCCGGCCAGGTTGCAATATAGTCTTCAAGAGTTCCATACAGATCCTCGATCACCATATCCAATGAGTGTCGGATCCGTTCCTCTTCTACATTCAGATACTTGAGATTTCCTTGTTCCCTGTCCTTGATTCCAATCCATTGGGGCGCAATCTCCGTGTCACCATCTTTCAGGCTTACGATAAATGCATCCTGTCCAGATAAGTATTCCAGAATATCTTGGATTTCACCGGAAAGCTGCAGCGAATCAGCAGAAAGGCACTCGAAGGACGTCGGTTTAGCCAATGCATTCTCTATGTCCGACAGGTAAGTTAAGGGATTATATCTGATAATAGGAATTCTGACATCATCTGTCTTATGCTGTGCAGCACTGGACAAAGCAATGAAAGACATCAGAATATATGCTAAAATCCGTTTCATTGAGTATTTACGATATATCCGTGTAAATATACCATAAATACTCAAGAATACAAAGATATTGAGATTCATCGCGTCATGATCAATAGCCAGGTGTAGGCCACAAAGGCACAGAAGAGGAATATTCCGCATATTCTGGTGATCTTGCCTCTGGCTCCGAAGATGAACGGCAGGACTGCTGCTCCGATCATCACTACGTAGTCAATGATAGTGATTCCCGAACTGTTGAGCGGCATAACCTGTGAGCTGAGACCAAGTATCCAGGTGATATTGAATATATTGGAGCCAATGACGTTGCCGAGGGCAAGTTGGGTGTTCTTCTTGATCGCAGCTGCAATCGAGGCCGCCAATTCAGGCAAAGATGTTCCGCAGGCTATCAGGGTAAGGGATATGAACGCATCACTTACTCCGAAGGATTTGGCAATAATCACAGCGTTGTCGACAAAGAAATCGCAGCTGGTAATCAGAATCGCCAAGCCTGCAACCAATATCAATATTGACTTCCACAATGGCGGAATTTCATCATGATTATACTCGTTTTTAGTCTGTGCTGCACTCTTTTTGTCCCTGTGAAACGAATACCACATGAAGGCAGCAAAGCATAACAGAAGGATAAGTCCGTCCAATCTACTGATAGTTGCCTGATCACCAGTAAAGACAAGCATGGTCAGAAGCACAGAGACTGCAACGCACACCGGCAGTTCAAATTTCATGTTTTCCTTGCTTACAGCGATAGGGAAGAACACTGCAGTCAATCCAAGAATACCCAGTATATTGAATATATTAGAACCCACAATATTGCCAATGGCAACATCTGCATTGCCTTTCAAGGCACCGATGAAGCTGACAACAAGTTCAGGCATGGAGGTTCCGACTCCGACAATAGCTGCTCCGATCACAAAGTCGGACACTTTGAATCGTCTGGCGATGGACACAGCTCCGGACACGAGATAATCCGCTCCGAAGACAATGCCCGCCAGAGATACCAACAAAATAATGTATTCCATGGTTGTAGAATCTGATTGATACTTTTGTTATTTAATCAGTTTAGATACTTTAGAAAGTTCATATTCATACATCTTCGAGCATGGCTCGTATCTGTATGGGACATATTCAAACAATTGGATATATGCCTTGCCTGAGGACTTGCATGAATATATGTCAAGTCTGACAGCATTTCCCTTATCCTCCTCTGAAAGATTGATAGAATTAGGCTTTGAAGCGATTGCAGAGCATATTTCCGCATTCATTGCCTGCTGGAAGAATCTCTCCTTCTTCTGATATTTTCCACCATTTTCATCCTTATATCCGGTTTTAAGGACGAGCGCAAGAATCAGTCCTGCGAATATGAGGAAGAAGCCTGTGATATTGATTGATGCACTGGTTGGAAGTGCGATGAGGATGCTGCCGAGAACGACAAGTGATACAAAAATTACGATGTCCTTGATTGAACGGACTCTTTCGAATGTCTTTTCCATATTGATTTATCTTTTAGTTGTCTATGATTTGTATTCATTGTTTCATTATGAACATCAATGCATGGCGATGTCTTCCAATCAGTTGAAAAACATCGCAATATAAATGCCTGAGCTACAATGCTAAATGATAAACCTACAGAGGCAGACCAATCTGCTGGCTGGCTCTATAAGAGTCGAATGACCGAATATGGATTGTTTTTGAAGAACGTATCTGATTCCGGAATTGATTGTCTTTCCGGACTTTACGAATTCGAAGTTCTGACGGCTGCTGCTCTCGTGTCTTCTGCCGTTGCTCTGCAGACGGGGAGCAGTTACGCTTGATATCTGACGGGCTGGACAGAAATCAGAATCTGGTGATGAGAGGTTGGTGCATACAGCGGAAGTATATACATTCTCAATACCCGATGTGTTTTCTATAGCTTCAGATGCACACCTTTCTGCAACAAAATGCTCTCCGGCACCATTATAAAATGCCAGAGCAACTATGCTCACCAACAGATATTTCAACCACTTCTTCATTTCCGATAACAAACATACTACAAATTTTCGTAATAAGCCCAATAATCCTTTCGCAAACCTTGGTGCCCGCTAATCGTGTGTATATGTTATATATTACTTATCCATGGGCACTAAGGGCAACTGGGAACACCCTTGGTGCCCGAAAACCATTGCCATATCCCTCAAAATGGACTTTAACGGGCACTAAGGTTTGACCTTCGAAGCAATTTGATGGTCAGCAAATATAAACCTGAACAAAATCATATACTAAAATTATATAATGGGGATTATAACATTGAGATGTAAGAAAAATCAAGCCATATTGCCAATTTGGTAAAAAAAGTAATTATATTTGCTAAGCTGTTAGGGGTGCTGAGCACTTGAGGCTCGGCTGAGATTATACCCTATGAACCTGATATGTATAATGACAGCGCAGGGAAACGGTACGGTATTCATTGTTTTGTCGGCTTGAATTGGGCCGTTTTCTCTGGGTTGTATAATAACTGTAAAGCAATGAAAACCACAATTTCTTCCGTCGTGCTTTCTGCAGCGATCGCTGCTGTGAGGACTCAGAGCCCTCTCGTGCACAACATCACCAACTATGTAGTAATGAACAATACCGCCAATGCTCTTCTTGCTGTCGGCGCATCTCCCGTCATGGCACACTGGGCCAGCGAGATGGAGGAGATGACAGCCATTGCTGGGGCTCTGGTCATCAATATCGGCACATTGGATGCTGATTGGATTGAAGGTATGAAGGCTGCAGGTCTTGCTGCATCGCGTAGGGGAACTCCTATCGTATTGGATCCTGTCGGTGCAGGAGCGACAAGTCAGAGGACAAAAGCTGCCTGGGAGATAATCGATCTTTGTCATCCGACAATCATCAGAGGTAATGGAAGCGAAATCATGGCACTTGTGGATGCCGGGATAAAGAGCAAAGGTGTGGACAGCAGTGCTTCCAGTGATGATGCACTTGCAGCAGCACGCAAACTGGCCTCTGAGACAGGTGCGGTAGTGGTGATCAGCGGCGAGACAGACTATATAACTAACGGAAGCGAAGTCTACACTGTGGAAGGCGGAGATCCTATAATGACCTCAGTTACAGGAATGGGCTGCACTTCGACTGCTCTTGTCGGTGCCTTCGCGGCAGTGGAACCTGATGCGATGGTGGCTGCAACAGCAGCAATGGCAGTGATGAGTCTCGTCGGAGAAAGAGCAGCTGCCAACGCACGAGGAAACGGCTCAATGCAGGTTCAGTTCCTGGATGAACTCTACAATCTCACTAGTATATAAACTGAATATGAAAGAATTGTTAAAGCTATATCTGGTGACAGACCGCAATCTGTCGCTCGGAAGATCTTTGGAGGAGGTTGTATCTGAAGCTGTAAAAGGCGGGGTGACCATTGTCCAGTTACGTGAAAAGGATGCTTCGACCGGGGAATTCGTGGTATTGGCCCGCAAGCTTATGGCGCTCCTTAAACCACTTGGTATTCCATTGATTATCAACGACAGAGTGGATGTAGCTCTTGCCGCAGATGCAGACGGTGTGCACATAGGTCAGAGCGACATGACGTATGAAGATGCCCGCAGATTGCTCGGTCCGGACAAGATCATCGGACTGTCTGTCGAGAATATGGATGACCTGATCAAAGCCAACAGTCTCGACGTCGATTATGTCGGCATATCTCCCGTATATGGCACACCGACAAAAACAGACACCGCAGAACCGTTCGGTCTTGAAGGACTCCGCAAGGCTGTGGAAATGTCCGTTCATCCCACCGTGGCCATAGGAGGTATGAATGCAGGAACGATAGCAGATGTCATGGCTGCTGGAACTGACGGAGTGGCAGTTGTGTCTGCAATCTGCTCAGCCGAGAACATACGTGAAGCAGCAGCACAGTTGAAAACTGTTATAGAGTCAAATTCCAGGAGGACCTGGAGTCAGGAAGTATGGAAGAAATCAGCCAGGATTTATGATGCCATCCTCGAACTTGATTTTCTGAAGGAGCTCTCGGACGGTAAGCTCAGTAATGAGGTTTTCGGCAGATATATAGCTCAGGACGAGATATATCTGAAGAATTACTACCACCAGATGAATATGCTTGCAGAAATGATGGAAAATGAGCAGGACAGAGATCTGTTTATCTCGTTTGCACAAGGCGGAATGGAGGGTGAAGCTGCAATGCACGACCTGTTGATCAACAGATACGGCATCAACACTCAGATAGAAGCGTCTGTGGTTACTTCTGACTACAACACCCATATATGCGAAGGTATAGCAACCGGAAATACCTGCATAGCATTGGCTGCGGTGCTCCCTTGTATGTGGATATATAACCGAGTAGGACTGCATATATTGGATCACTCCACACTTGACGGCAATCCATATAAGGAATGGATACTGGAGTATGGTCAGGAAGAGTTCACAACCGGTGTAAATCAGGTCCTTAAGATGATCGATGCCATGGCTGCAGATGCTGATGAGCAGACAAGACAAATGATGGACTACTATTATCTGAAATCAGCCCTGTACGAGTACGCATTCTGGGATTACGGATATTGCGGGGATACCAAATCATATGCATATACAGATTCGTTGGAGGAATGGCTATGAGTATAAAAGGGGAGTTCGGATTCATTGATTTCATAAAGGAGCGCTTTTCATGTCCCGAAGGCATCATAGGAATTGGCGACGATTGCGCTGTCATGCCGTGCGGTGAGGGTGAACTCATTTACTCGACTGACATGCTTATGGAGGGAGTACATTTTCTTCGCAATGCAGCATCACCGGAGGATATCGGTTGGAAGTCTCTTGCTGTGAATCTGAGCGATATAGCAGCAATGGGAGGCACACCGGTGGCGACATTCCTTTCCATTGCCTTACCGAAGGATGCACAAGGGGAATGGGCGGAACGTTTTATTGATGGATATGCCCAGCTGAGCCATAAGTTTGGAGTGCCGTTGCTTGGTGGTGACACAACTTCATCTCTGCGCGATATTGCCATCAATGTAGGCGTTCTTGGACGTGTACCATATGGCAAATCCATCAGACGTAGCGGAGCACGCGTCAGAGATAAGATATATGTGACTGGCCGATTGGGAAATTCAGCCGGCGGTCTGCAAGCAATCCTGAATGGTTGGGAGAGGACTCCTGAAGTGCAATCACTGATCCAAAGTCATATCAGGCCAATGCCACGACTGGCTGAGGGCGTAGCACTTATGCGAACAGGATTGGTCGGCGCCATGATGGACATATCCGACGGTATTGCATCCGACTTAAGGCATATACTGAATGCTTCCAATATTGGAGCTCAAGTTGCTCTGGATAAGCTTCCTATATCATCTGACCTAAAGTCAATATGCAACATTTATGGACTTGACAAGCATACTCTTGCAACCGGTGGTGGAGAAGATTATGAACTGCTGTTTACAGCACCGGAAGGTATTGAGAATTTGCTTGATTTCCCAATATATGAGATTGGAGAGATTGTTCCTGGAGACACATTATCTTGGTCTATGAATGGTGTCATTGTGGAATTCAACGCTAAGGGATTCAATCATTTTTAAAACTAATAACTTAACAACTTACATGACTATGAAGAAGACCTACAACAGAGTATTGACGATTGCTGGCAGCGACTCCGGTGGCGGTGCTGGAATTCAGGCAGATATCAAGGCAATCAGCGCAATGGGATGCTATGCTGCATCTGCTATTACTGCCGTAACTGTGCAGAATACAATAGGTGTTCAGGCTGTTCATCCTATACCTTTGGATATATTGGAAGGTCAGATAGATGTTGTTCTTTCTGATATTGGTGCTGATGCCGTGAAGATCGGCATGCTGCACTCAGCCGAGGTGGTTGATCTTGTTGCCAGAATGATTGAAAAATATGAAATCCGCAATCTGGTGCTGGACCCTGTGATGGTATCAACATCCGGACATAGGCTCATTGAGGAAACTGCAATCGAAGTGATTAAGGAAAAACTGCTGCCTCTTGCCAGGGTCCTAACGCCTAATGTGCCTGAGGCTGAGATTCTTATCGGCAGAAAGATTTCCAGCGAGGAGGACTTTCCTGAAGTCGCCAGTGAACTGGCTGAGAAGTATGGTATATCAGTATTTCTCAAGGCAGGACATCTCACTGGAGACACCCTCACAGATTATTTCTATAACGCAGAGGATGGATCCACAACTTTGCTTCCATCCAAGCGTGTGTATACACAGAACACTCACGGAACCGGCTGCACACTGTCATCAGCAATTGCAGCAGCCCTCGCGAAAGGTGAGGATCTGAGCACAGCTGCAAAATCAGCAAAATCCTACCTCGAGCAAGCCATAATCTCCGGAGCCGACTACGAAATCGGCCACGGTCACGGCCCGGTGAATCACAACTTCCGATTTATTAAGTTACTGTATACATCCAAAAGCGGAAACACCGTAGGTAGGACTATCTGAACTTGAATTTCCGGCAGCCTCAAGGACTCTGACAGGGATTAACTTAAGATATCTTGCACCCACATAACGCGAGAATGTAACCTCTTGTGATATAGGATTATTAACAATATTGTTAAAGGTGATTATAGGGGAAATTCCTGTCCAGGACTTGCCATCATCACTGATTTCCACCTTATAATTCACGATCACTCCGTCTTCACCATTGAGCTTAGGTGCATATACGAAGCCTCGTATCGGAGTTACCTTGCCCATATCAGCAATCAACGGCTCAGATGCTGGCTTGACCTCGCCTGAAGGCACATTGCTCATCTCAAAGCTGGTGTAGATATTGTCCATGAAGAGAGCAAATCCGTTGAGCACCGGGCAGGCCTCAGACTCCTCTATATTGACACGGACTGCAGTGGTTGTTGTGGTAGGGACGTGCACAATACGTTTGTAGCCAATGGTTGTCTCTCGGGCAATCGGCTGCCAGCTGCCATCTTCTGCCAAGGCATCGATTGAAAATGCAGAAACTCTCTGTCCAAGAGGTATATATTCCTGAAGCTGGACTCTATTGAATGTTCTGGCTTCAGGAAGGGTGACCACAAATGATGCAGTTGTCACACTGTCATCCACTGCCCAATATTTATCATAGTCGTCAGAAAGAAGGTTCTGCGGCTTGAATCGTCGCGAATTTCCTCTTACGTCAGAAGCTTCAACCTTTGAACCATCTGCCAGATCCACACTGAAGATTTCATCCAATGCAGCACGAAGCTCCATCAATCTCACCGAGTCCACCTCGTGAATAAGTCCACGTGAATCAGCAGGGACATTCAAAAGCAGCAGGGAATTGCGGCCTACACTTTCGTAATATATCTTCAAAAGGTGCTGAAGTGACTTTACCTTGGAATTCTCACTTTCTCTCCAGAACCAGCCAGGTCTGATGGAAACATCGGTTTCTGCTGCTGCCCAATGATTTCCGCCTTTGATACCCACATTGAGATCCTTCAGACTGAGTGCAGGACCTGTAAAATCTTCATTGACATTGATTGTGCTCCAGCATGTTCTTCCTGCTGAACCTGACTCGTTTCCAACCCAACGGCAGCCAGGACCATAGTCACTGAATATAATAGCATCTGGCTGCATCTTAAGCACGGTGGAGTTGAAAAGAGGCCAGTCATATACCTGCTGCTTTCCATTCGGTCCCTCACCGCACGCACGGTCAAACCACTGCTCGAACACATGTCCATAGCTACCCAAAGCGTGCTCCAGTGTCTGCACAAACACATCATTATATTCATCAGTGCCGTAATGAGGATCGTTCCTGTCCCAAGGAGAGATGTATATGCCGAAACCGAGATCATATTCACGGCAAGCCTCAGACAGTTCCTTCAGAACATCACCCTTGCCGTCCTTCCATGGACTTTGTGCCACGGTGTGGTTGCTGACCGGATTTGGCCAGAGACAGAAGCCGTCGTGATGCTTAGCAGTGAGGATAATTCCCTTCATACCGGCAGCCTTGGCAACAGATGCCCACTGTCCGCAATCCAAGGCCGTAGGATTGAAAATCTCAGCCTTCTCCTTACCTGAGCCCCATTCAGCGCCGGTGAACGTATTCGGGCCGAAGTGGACGAACATCGTATATTCATTCTTCTGCCACTCGACCTGTGCCTTTGTAGGAGTTACTCCGAACGGTGCAGGCTCCTGAACACTGCAGGAAGTTGACAGGAGGGCAAAACCAATGATTGCAGTATGAAGAAATCTTCTCATAGAAATATAGTTTTTTCGAATTACTTCCAGCAAAGATAATGAATTAACTCTGTAATTCTTTGATCTGATCGAGAATCTCAGTGGATTTCCTGACAATCTTGCGATTGATTCTGAATCCTAAGATACCACCGATCAATATACCTATAACTGCTCCTGTGAGGAAACCCATCTGAATCGGACCTTGCTCCATTTTTGTAATTCCTTCATATACCAACCATGAGGTCCAGATCAGAATCATTGGAAGAGCTATCTTGTACCACTCGTGATAATGTGTCTTGACCTTACCTAATTTATGAGCGACATCAACAAGATTTCCTTGTGCAAAATCCAGCTTCATCAGTGTATATCTCTGCATGAATGTCAATCCAAGACATACTGCCAGCATTATATCTGAGGCGATGATAAAGTATAGTGAAAAGCCGAACTTGCAGAATATCCATGTGCAATATGGGACGGATAAAGCTCCGATAGCGATCGTTGCAGTGATGATTCTTGTCATATCAGACCTCTTGGATTTCATGGAGTTACGGATATGAGAATCATTGATGATCGTCTGCTTGTCAAGCTTATTCTTAAGGATGGCCACCTGTGCGCGCATCTCCTCAAGTTCCTGGGAAAGTATTGTGTTGTTATCCATTTCTGTGCAATTTATTCGTTAGACATCTTCTTGAGCTGGTCCTTAATGCGCACAAGGCGCACAGACACATTCTTGGCTGAGATTCCCACAATGGCTCCGATCTCATCATAACTGAGGTTCTCCAGCCACAACAGGACTATGGCGCGGTCAAACGGTCCAAGCTTGTTGATGCGGCTTCTCAGCAGCTGGATCTGCCTGCTGTCTTCATCTGAATCATCAAAAAGGTTGATGTCCATGGACAGAGGGAGGGTCTCCACCTTGCGGTCCTTTTTCCTTTCTGAAGATATACAAGTATTCAGGCTGACACGATATATCCAGGTCCTGACATTGCTGTCCCCACGGAATTTAGGGAAGCCCTTCCAAAGGTTTATAAGAATCTCCTGATAGAGATCCGCGACCTCGTCCGGGTTGTTCGAGAACATATAGCAGACCGTATATATCGTGCTTTTGTGTTCTCTGACGGTTTGTGCGAATTCTAGTTCCATCTCAATTTCTTTTTGTTTTGCACATTAGACGCACAATTTAGCAATTTACTACAGACATATTTGAAATTTCTTGAACTTTTTTTCCAAAAGTCACTTTGATTTGTACAGATGACATAGAAATCATCACTTATTATATTATATTTGTTAGCAACAACCACATATTATAACACAGATGGATAGAAGAGATTTTCTGAAGACAGGAATGTTTGCGGCAGCCGCTGCCGGGCTTACTCCGGTGCTGCAAAGCTGGGTTCCTGTTCATAATTGGAGCGGTTATGACTTCGGAAATGGTCCTGCGGTCAAAGACCGACTTTACCAGGGCCCGTTCGGATGTTACAGACCAGATGACTTCTTTGGAGGATGGTGCTTCCAGACCACACAGCCTGGCCACCAGCAGATCAACTGCATGGGTATGGGATTGACAACCTATATTTCAGGAGACTTCGGAGCTCCGGTTGTCCCTGGCAAATCGATTGAAGAGACAATTGACGGTCTGTTCCAGTTTCCACTGGCCACAAAAGTGTATATACGCCCGAACTGGCGTCATATCCAGAAACGCAAGGGCCGTCTTGATTTCGATGATTACTGGAAGATCACCATGGAGAAATCCCTTCAGTACGGAAAAAGAGTGGGCATCCGCGTAATGCTCAACAATCCGGATACTCTTGAAAATGCCCTTCCGGACTTTGTCCTCAAGAAAGTTCCTCTTCACAAGTTAAAAGGTTCTTGGACAGGTGATCCGTCTCAGGTGCGTTTCCAGCACGAACATCTCCAGCCGGAATATAACGACTATCTTATCGGCTATTTTGAAGAGATGCAGCATCTCCTTGCCGAGAAATATAATGGAGGTCCTGAAATTGAAATGGTCGACACACATCATTTCGGGCTCTGGGGAGAAGGCCATGCCTGGCCTTATGAAGGTCACAACTTCGCAACTAACAAGGATGCAGAGGAAACCTTCATGAAAATATATGAAATCCAGCAGAATGCATGGACAAAGGTACCATTGGTGACCAACGTGCAACCTGATTTCAACCAGGTGGGGCAGTCTGCTATAATTGACCGTTCTGTCCGCGACGGAAACTGGCTCCGCAGAGATTCAATCCTTGTCCAGCCTGAATGCATCGAAGCCATCAGCAACCGTCCGCCTTGGGTCGCAGCAATATGCGAGGGCGCAATGAGTCGAGGAAATGACGTGAGTTCACCTCTTGATCAGAATGGAGTAGCACGAGGAGATGTGATCATTTCACATGTAAAGGACCTCAAGGCCAACTACTATTCTTTGTGGAACTTCCACGCAATCAATCCTGATCATCTCTGGACATATTATCGTCAGCATCCAGACATGCTCGACGACCTGAGCAAGCGCATCGGATTCCGCGTCAGACCGTCGTGGATATGGACATCCAGCGACGGCGAGGGCAGAGAGAACCTCATCTTCGGAATGGTCAACGATGGTATTGCAGCAGTACCCGGAGTGCTTCGTCTCACAGTATTCACTGATGACGGCAGCGTGAATGTGGGTGGTTGTCTTGATACCGGTTTTCCACTTCCTAAAGGTATCCGTTCAGCTATGATAACCTTGCCTAAGGGAGTATCAGCTGAAAAAGGTAATCTCAAATTGAAAGCAGAAATCGAGGTTAAAGGCGTTTTGTATCCTGTTCCTATTGCAGCAGCAAACGGTGTCAACCCAGATGGATCATTGAATCTCATACGTAATATCAACGACTAATGGATAGAAGGGATTTTCTAAAGGTGGGTCTGGCTACAACTGCAGCCATGGCCATGGAACCGTCACTCAAAGGATGGGTTCCGCAACATAACTGGCATAAATATGATTTCGGACCAGGACCTAAGGTGAAAGACCGTCTATATCAGGGCCCGTTCCCTTCATATGCACCTGAAAACTATTTCGGAGAAGAACCGATGGTGATTCAATATACACTTCCGGGAAAACAGCTTCTGAATGCCTATGGTATGGGACTTACCACATATGTATCAGGAGATTACGGTGCTCCAGTCGTACCGGGAGAATCGCTTGAAACCACAATTGACAAACTCATTCGCTATCCGCTCGGAACCAAGGCATATATACGCCCAAACTGGCGCCACCTTCAGAAAAAGGAGGGTGTCCTTGAGTTCGACGATTACTGGAAGATCACGCTGGACAAGGCGGCTGAATATGGCAAGAGAGTCATTTTCAGAGTCATGCTCTGCAATCCTGACACATTGGAGAATGCACTTCCGGACTTCGTGCTGAAAAAGGTTCCACTTGACCGTCTGAAAGGCGAGTGGAAAGGTGACCCTTCACAGCCGAGATTCCAGCATGAGCATTTCCAACCGCGTTACAACGAATATCTTATCGGATATTTCGAAGAGCTGCAGAATCTGCTTGCAGAACAATATAATGGCAGCGCAGTGATTGAATGCGTAGATACCAATATGTTCGGTTTCTGGGGAGAAGGACATGCGTGGCCGTACGAAGGACATAATTTCCCTAACAAGAAGGCTGCAGAGGACACATTCCTCAGGATATATGACATCCAGCAGGCTGCATGGACACATGTTCCACTTCTGACAAATGTGGAACCGGATCACAGTGGCGTGGGCAATTCAGCTCTCGTGGACAGGACCATCAGAGACCACAACTGGCTGCGTCGAGACACCATTCTCGTCGACACTGAGAGTATCGAGCAGTTGTGCAACAGACCTTCATGGTGCGGAGCCTTCGTTGAGAACGCGATGATCAGAGGTAATGCCTCCACATATAAATATGACCGTTTCGGCCGTCCTACAGGAGATGACATCATCTATCATGCAATGGATGCAGGTGCCAACTACTATTCACTCTGGAGTTTCCACAGCATCTGCGCAGAAAATCTGGAGGAATATCACCGACTCTATCCGGAGGCCCTGGATGAACTTGCAGGCAGGATCGGCTATCGCGTCAGACCTTCATACATCTGGCATGGTCAGGACAAGGAAGGATTGGACTATCTCATAATAGGAATGGTCAATGACGGCATTGCAGGCGTGCCTGGCGTGCTTCGTCTGACCTTGTTCACAGACGAAGGTGTGGTATGCAGCGGTTGTCTTGATGCAGGATATCCGGAAGCCGGAGGTGGAGTGCGTTCAGGAATGATGTATCTGCCAAAGGGTATGGACTGGAATAACGGCAACCTGCGACTTAAAGTGGAACTTGAGGTGAAGGGTATGAGACATCCGGTTCCGATGGCTGTTGCAGAACCTTTAAATCCTGACGGTTCGCTGACCATCAAAAAGATGATGTAATCTATATGCCGAAACAATCGTGAAGAAGTTTTTCAAGAAATATATCATCGACACCCTGAGCCACATGGCTTTCGGCCTATTCTGCTCGCTGATTCTTGGACTGATAATCGGGCAGATTGCCAAGATTCCCGGGATGGATTTTTTGGACTTCATTGCTGAAGTACTATCAGCGAAATCTCCATTAGTCGGCGCCTGCATCGGTCTCGCCATCGCATACGGACTCGAATGCGCTCCTCTGGTGCTTATCTCATCAGCAGTTGCCGGAGCCCTCGGCTACCAGTTCGGAGGACCGGTGGGATCATATATATCCGTGATTGTGGCTTCGCAGGTCGGAATGCTGGTTTCAAAGAAGACTCCGGTAGATATCATTCTCACGCCGCTGGTTACCATTGTAACTGGAGCAATGATTGCAAAGTATTGCTGCTCACCGATTAACGACTTCATGTTATATATAGGATCGCTTATTAACAACGCCACCAAGCTCAATCCATTCCTGATGGGAATCGCAGTTTCAGTGCTTGTCGGATGCGCTCTGACCCTGCCGATCAGCTCTGTAGCAATCTGCGTAATGGTTGGAATCGACGGCCTTGCAGCAGGAGCGGCAACTGTAGGATGCTGTGCCCAGATGATCGGATTTGCAGTCATCAGCTATAAGGATAACGGCCTTGGAGGCTTTATTTCGCAAGGTGTGGGTACTTCCATGCTCCAGATAGGAAACATTGTCAGGAAACCGTGGATATGGCTGGCTCCTACACTCACCGCCGCCATCCTTGGTCCAGTATCGACAGTCGCTCTTAAAATGACCAACAGCGCCCTCGGAGCAGGCATGGGCACGTCAGGTCTGGTTGGCCCTATTGCAACCTTCGCTACCATGACAGAAGCAGGAGCAGATCCAATTATTCTCATCATCAAGATTGCTTGCCTGCATTTCCTTGCTCCTGCGTTCATTGCACTTGGAATCAATGCATTGCTCAAAAATATCGGCCTTATCAAGCCAGGAGACATGAAACTATAAAACTGAAAATATGATATACTTTGATACAGACTATATGTCAGGTGTCCATCCGAAAGTTCTGGAGCGCCTGATTCAGACCAACACAGACCAGACACCAGGATACGGTACAGACAGATATACCGAACACGCAAAGGAACTGGTAAAAGATGCCTGCGGCGCGCCAGATGCAAGGGTATATTTCCTCGTCGGCGGCACTCAGACCAACTCGACAGTGATTGACGGCGTGCTTGCACGTCACGAAGGAGTCCTCTGCGCGGATAGCGGTCATATCAACGTGCACGAATCAGGTGCAATCGAGGCCACCGGTCATAAGGTACTGACACTTCCTTCGTACGATGGCAAGGTATCAGCCGAGGATGTAAGGAACTTCATCAAGACCTTCTACAGCGACGACACCTACGAGCACATGGTGGCTCCTGGAATGCTATATATATCGTTCCCGACCGAATATGGTACAGTGTATTCACTTAAGGAGCTGGAGGATATAAGCGCAGCTTGCCACGAGGCTAATATTCCACTGTTCATCGACGGAGCAAGACTTGGATATGGACTTGCTGCCGAGGGTGCAGATGTCACTCTAAAGGATATAGCACGCCTGAGTGATGTGTTCTATATCGGAGGAACCAAACTCGGAGCACTTTTCGGAGAAGCTGTTGTGATTACAAATCCGAAACTCCTTCAGCATTTCACCCCGCTGGTCAAGCAGCACGGTGCACTGATGGCAAAAGGACGTCTGCTTGGAGTCCAGTTTGAGGCATTGTTCACAGACGGATTATATGAGACTATCGGTAAGGAATGCGTCCAGAAGGCAATCAGGCTGAGAAATATCTTCGTGTCAAGAGGATATAAGGTGGAAGTGGATTCTCCGACAAACCAGCAGTTCTTCAGATTGCCGAACGAGGTTGTGGATGCACTGAAGCCGGAAGTAAGCTTTGAGATGTGGGGACCAAGAGGGGAGACCGAGAGCGTGGTCCGCTTCGTGACCGGCTGGACTACCACCGACCAGCATATTGACCGACTTGAAAGGATACTGACTGAAATTTAAAAGACCTGAATAATATTATTCCCAAATTCAAAAGTTGTTATATTTGTCAAAATTTATAATCAAACATAACTATGCTACATATTATTGACCATCCGCTTGTGCAGCACAAGCTCAGCATCATGCGAAATAAGAACACATCTACTAATGAGTTCCGTGAACTGCTCAGAGAGATTTCTCTCTTTATGGGATATGAGGTCACTCGTGACTTTCCGCTGACATATGAGGAAATCGAAACTCCTCTCATGAAGATGAACGCGCCAAAACTTGCAGGAAAGAAGGTTATCATCGCTCCTATCCTCAGAGCTGGTCTTGGAATGGTTGACGGCCTCCTGACACTCATGCCGTCAGCACGTGTAGGTCATATCGGTATGTACCGCGACGAGGAGACATGCGAGCCAGTTTTCTACTACTACAAGATGCCGGCAGGCAAGGACCGCCTTGTGATCGTTACTGACCCTATGCTTGCAACAGGTGGAAGCGCAATCGACGCAATCAACCGCCTCAAGGAAGACGGCTTCACTCAGATCAGACTCATGTGTCTCGTGGCATCTCCACAGGGCGTGAAGGCAGTTCAGGCAGCACATCCGGACGTTGACATCTATCTCGCATCACTCGACCAGGACATGAACGAGAAGAAGTACATCCTCCCAGGCCTCGGCGACGCCGGCGACAGAATCTTCGGAACAAAGTAATTATAATCTTGTGAAATATCACAACAGAACGAGATCGGCTACTGATAGACGGTCTCGTTTGTGTTTTGGGAGGTTCACAAATAGGGCTGTAATTATCCCATTATTCAAACCTTGGTGCCCGCAAATCACCTTCTAGTGGCTTATATTTGATAGTTGTGGGCACCAAGGGTACTTTGTATGACCCTTAGTGCCCATAAATCTTACATATATTACTCATATCATTGATTATTGGGCACCAAGGTTTGGCACAACCGTCCACCTTATCAAAAAGATGAGAATAATTTACACTAAAAACTACTTCACAAGAATATAAGTAGTCTCAGGCTGAGCAGTACCAGTGAGAACACCGTTCTCAACCTTGAAAGCGGTGCCGTAAACAACATCCTTGTACTCGCCATCAGCAAGACCTGTTGCAAGAGCCACCTCATTTGCCTCAAGAGCGAAGTTCACGACTGCAGCACCTTTGTCACCACGGTTCACAACCACAACCTCACCATCCTCGGCAATCTTGATATCCTCAAGCTGGCCATTCATTGCCTGGCGGAACTTGTTCACTGCCACAACCTCAGGATGGAAGAACTCATCGTTACCACGTGCACCGAGAAGGTTGTCACCGAAGTAGTTCTCGCGAGTCGAGTTCATCGGACGGCTGTAGAAGAGTGGAGTACCGTTCTGACGAGCTGTAAGATATACCCATCCTGTGCGGATCTGAGCATCAGTAAGGCCTGCGCTCTCATTTGCATTGCAATATGTGTCGTGGCTCTCGATCCATGTTGTAAGGTATTCAGGAGCAGCTCTGTGGTACCATGAAAGGATGTCGATATCCTTTGCGCTTCTCTTCCAGAGCACCTCACGAAGGACGTGACCATAAGTAGAAGCTGTCTGGCCGAAGTAGCTTGCATATTCTTCCTCAGGAACGTTTCTGTCCTGGAGAACCTCACCATATACGAAAAGGTCGTTATAATCGATTGCAAGCTTGGTTCCGAGAACTTCCTTGCGGCCTGTAGCAACATCCCAGAAATCATTCTCAGTCACACCTGCCTCAGCATCAACTGGGTCAGAATGTACACCGATGTGCTTTGCAGTATCGTAACGGAAACCACGTACACCCATTTCAACGAGCTTGTTCACAAACTCCATATAATACTTCTGGAAGAGGGGATTCTCAGTGTTTACGTCAGGAAGACCACCTACACCCTGGTGAGTACACTCAGTACGGTCGTTGTAGTTGTTGATACCCTGAAGTCCTTTTGTATGGAACATCTTATCCCTTCCGCCTACAGCAGCGTAGAACTCGTCAGTCACGAGGTCGATATCGAATGCAGTGTGGTTAGGAAGAACATCCACGAGAACACGGATATCATACTTCTTAGCAGAGTCGAGCATAACCTTCATCTCTTCTTCAGTTCCCACGATGTTATTACCTACAGTCCAATCAGTTGGCTGATAATAGTGATACCAGTTACCAGCTTTCTCATCAAGAATCTTGATGTTACCGCCTTCAGGACTGAAGCAAGCATTTACAGGAGATGTCTGGAGCATTGTAAAGCCAGCGTCTGCAATCTGCTTCATGTTTTCAGCAATAGTAGGGAAGTTCCAGCTCCAAACGTGGAGAATAGTCTCTGTGTTTGTAGCATCAGGATCATGAGTCATGCGGTCAACCAATGTTGACTGTGCTGTGCAGGCCATCAGGCCGAGGCACGAAAGGAAAGATAATACTTTTTTCATATTGTTTTTGGATCTTATATCTAAGCAAGCATTGAGTCAAGTTCCTTGAATATGCTGTAACGAAGCTTCCTGAGTTCCTTGACAGCTGGTCTATTCTTTCTCCTGACAAAATTGCAGGCTCCCACGAACTTCATGAACATCCTCATATAGTTCCATGAAAGGATGAACATAAGAGGGAAGGCCACAAAATAACCCAAGGCCCACCAGAATCCTGCATATATCCAAAGCAGGACAACAGGGAGTATAAGGCAGAGAGGAACGGACACAAATACGCTGACTGCAACATTGAAGGTGCTGACAAACATCTGGTCCTTGATCATCTTTTTCAGGAAGATCTTAGGGATGAGATATAGAAGTCCTGTAGGGATGATTGATGCTATGAAAAGAGGCAGCAAAAGAAGAAGACCGAGGCCTCGCATTACAGGGGCAAGAATTCCATGTTTCTTAGCGAAAAGCCAGTCACGGATATTGAGTTCCTTCAGACCATTCATATATTTCAAAGTGTCCTCATACACCTTTTCCATTCTCTCAGGATGTTCCTTCGTAGCATTCTGCAGCGCATCTACAAGCTTCTGGTCGGAAATCAGTCGTGAAGGAAGATAGTTGAACTTATATCCATGTTCAACAGCATATTTGTTTCCATATCCGTTCTCACGGAGGAAGTCGATCTGCTCATAGTGCTCAAGGTCATCCACATGGAGCATCATCTCCTGGATTCTGCTGCGGATCAGCTTGTTAAGTTCCACCATCACCTCACGCGGAGACTCCTGATATCTATCATAGTATGGCATCAGGGAGATCGGCTCACCGAACCTGATCATCATGTCGGTACGCGCATGGAAATAGTTGGAATAGTGATTGCACGACGGAAGGATCATCACATCCTTCTTGAATTCCATCTTCTCGGCAGCACCGAAGGCAATACGAAGATAGCCAAGCTTGAAGACACCCAGCCAACGCTTGTCCTGATGACCGGCCTCTGGGTAGAGCATCACAGTCTCACCATCTGTGAGTGCATCACAGGCAGCGCTCAGGGTTTCCTGATTCTTCTTGCTGACCTCGCTGAAATGCTCATATCCCATACGATATGCCGGGAGAAGTCCCATGGCACGAAGGGCCTTGTTTGCAATTGGATTCTTGAACACGTTTGCACGTGCGAGGAAATTCATTCTTCTGTCAGTCAGCTGAAGACAGACACATAAAGGGTCATTGAGACAGTTCTGATGATTTGCGACAACCACGACAGGCGTACCGTTGACAGGTACATTCTCAAGTCCGAGAACATGTTCCTTGCGGAAATAAAGACCAGAGTTAACATACTGAATATAAGCACGAAAGGCTTTCAAAAACAGAGTATGTTCTCTCGGAGTGAATTTAGGTTTCATAATATTTTTAGGTTTCAGTATCCGACAAAGATAATCAAATTTATTTATAGGGAGCAAATTTTGCAGAAGATAGTCCGCTCGGGTGAATTTCAACTTGAACATTGACGTATTTTTGGTATATTTGCAAGATTTTAATGCAGAAAACGAACATGCAGCAGAAGAAAACAAAAATTATATGCACAATCTCTGACCTACACTGCGAAGTGGGATTCCTCCGCTCACTTTACGATAACGGAATGAATGTGGTCAGAATCAATACAGCACACGCCACCATCGAAGGTGCTCAGAAGGTGGTTGACAACGTAAGAGCCGTTTCAGACAAGATTGCAATCCTCATTGATACCAAAGGTCCTGAAGTACGCCTTACAAAGATGGCAGATCCAGAAGGCGTGGCTGTCAATAATGGCGATCTCATACAAATCTATAATGACATTGACGGCATTTCAAGCAGAGATGCCATCTATACCAACTGCTCCTCATTCGTGAATGATGTACCGGTTGGAGCACGAATCCTGATTGACGACGGTTCAGTGGAGCTTGTGGTGCGCGAGAAGGACGAGGAAAGACTTGTTTGCGTAGTGCGTAACGCAGGAGTGATCAAGGGCAAGAAGAGCGTCAACGTCCCTAATGTCCACATCGACCTTCCAGCATTGACAGAGAAGGACAAGATATTCGTTAAATGGGCTATCGAAGCTGATATCGACTTCATTGCACACTCGTTTGTACGCTGCAAGGAAGACCTCATCTCCATCCAGGAGATTCTCGACGAGCAGAACAGCCACATCAAGCTTATCTCCAAGATCGAGAACCAGCAGGGTATCGACAACCTCGAGGAAATCCTTCTCAACTGCTATGGTGTCATGATCGCGCGAGGTGACCTTGGCGTGGAAGTGCCGGCAGAGAAGATTCCATTGATCCAGAAGGACATCGTGGATATGTGCCGCGCATATAGAAAGCCTGTGATCATCGCGACTCAGATGCTCCACAGCATGATCGAGAACCCACGTCCGACAAGAGCGGAGGTGACTGATATCGCAAACGCCATCTTCCAGAGGACAGACGCCATCATGCTCAGCGGCGAGACTGCAAGCGGTAAATATCCTGTTGAATCTGTAAGCACCATGAGAAAGATTGCTCTCGAAGTAGAAGGATCTCTTGGCACCTCGCTGGATATCAAGCTCGACAAGACA
This sequence comes from Candidatus Cryptobacteroides sp., assembly GCA_045612265.1. GTDB lineage: Bacteria > Bacteroidota > Bacteroidia > Bacteroidales > UBA932 > Cryptobacteroides. The sequence goes on along the minus strand of JAZKYT010000004.1, from coordinate 17,227 downwards.
TTGAAGCCGATTGCAGCAACTCTTGCAAGAAACATGGTGGAGGCAACAATCCAGCTTCCAGTGAAGGCTATCGTTCTTGACACATGGACAGGCCGCACAGCGCGTTATATCGCGGAATTCCGACCAAAAGCGCCGGTATATGCATTGTGCTACCGCGGATTCACAATGAGAGAGCTTAACCTGCATTACGGTGTGTTCCCATATCCATTGGAGAAGATGCACTCAAAGGAAGAGATGGTGAACAGTGCAATAAGAATCCTTATGAACGACAAGAAGGTCGAGGAAGGAGATCTGCTCGGATTCATCGGCGGAAGCTTTGCAGAGGAACTTGGAGCCTCATACATGGAATTTAAATACGTATAACACTAAATATAAATGAATAAACCGATAATATACCAGATGCTGCCACGCCTTTGGGGCAATGACAAAGTCAGACCTAAGAAGAATGGTACCCTCGAGGAAAACGGCACTGGAAAGTTCTCTGACATTGACACTGCGACACTGGAATACCTCAAATGGCTGGGATGCAGCCATGTCTGGTACACCGGTATCCTGCGTCATTCAACTCAGGCTACTGAGGATGGCTGCACACCTTCTCATCCACAGTTCGTAAAGGGAAAGGCAGGTTCTCCTTATGCAATCTGCGACTATTACGACGTGAACCCGTATCTCGCAGACGACCCTCAGAAAAGAATGGAGGAGTTCGAGACGTTGATTCAGAGAAGCCATGCAGCAGGCCTCAAGGTGATCATGGACTATGTTCCGAACCACGTTTCACGTGACTATGGAAAGGTTACCAGAACTGAGGGACGTCCCGTCTTGGGTGAAAATGATGACAAGACAGTTCACTGGAAGAGCGAAAACGACTTCTTCTACTATCCTGGACAGTCACTCACACTGCCGACTCCGGTTCCCAAAGGCATGAAGCCATACCATGAGATGCCGGCAATGGCAACAGGCAACAACTGCTATACTCCAAATCCTGGAGTAAACGACTGGTATGAGACCGTGAAGATCAACTACGGCGACTCACACACTGCAACATGGGACAAGATGCTCGACATCCTGCTTTACTGGGCAGGCAAAGGAGTGGATGGTTTCCGCTGCGATATGGTTGAGCTCGTGCCTACAGAATTCATGAAATGGCTCATAGAGAAGGTAAAGGAGGAGTATCCATCGATCATATTCATTGCAGAGGTATATAAAAAGGAACTGTATGGTGAATATGTGCGCTCAGTGGGCTTCGACTACCTTTACGACAAGTCAGGATTGTATGACACACTCAGAACCGTAGTCGAGAAGAATACAGAGGACAACGGCATGCCTGTGGAATTGTGGCAGTCAGCGACAGGTATCACCCGCAACTGGCAGTTCCTCAGCGACCTTCAACCATATATGCTCAACTTCCTTGAGAATCATGACGAGCAGCGCTTCGCTTCCGACTTCTTCGGCAAGGACGCGCACAAGACCTTCGCTCCGCTTTACGTATCGCTTTTCCTTAATACAGCGCCATTCATGGTGTACTTCGGCGAGGAAGTAGGCGAGAAGGGCATGAAGGAGGAAGGATTCAGCGGCAAGGATGGACGCACAACGATCTTCGACTGGTGGAGCATCTCTTCAATCAAGAGACTCAGACAGGTTATACAGACAGGGGAGTACAAGACCCTTGATACAGGAAAGCTTGTAAAGGCCGGAATGAAGAAGGAAGAGGCAGAGGTATTCTGCAAATTTGCAGCTGCACTCAGATTAGCAGCCACTGACGAAGCAATCAGACAGGGTACGACTTACGACCTTTGCTACTGCAACATGGGATCTGACGGATTCGACAAGAACAGACATTTCGCCTTCCTTCGCGATCACGAGAATCACACACTCCTTATTGCAGCCAACTTCTCAGGAACTGATACAAGAATGAAATTGAGAATTCCGGAGCATGCATTCGAGTGGATGGGCATCCCCATTACAGAAAATCTGAACGCCAGCACTGAAATTGAAGTGGATGTGCCTGCTTTCAGCGGAGCTATAGTGAATTTAATATAGTAATCCGGGGAAATAATCACATAACAAAAGTGTTACCGCTGGTAACACTTTTGTTTTATATATACGATATCAATTATTTACTAATATCCTACGACAGCCTCGTTCGAAGATCGGTCGATATAGGCATCAAGGCCTGATTCAACCTTGTAAAGTCTTGTAAACTGTCCTTCACCGACAATTTCAAGGGAAGAAATAGCGTCTTCATCGATATGTCCGTCACCTCTCACAGTATCAACTGTCAGGTAGCCGACACCAAGAGATGTAATGTTCTGGAAGAAGTGGGTACCCTGACTTGGCTCGATCTGATATCCAGGGATGGCACTTTCAACAATGACTTTAGCTTCAGAAATATCACTCCAAAGAACAGGTATTCCAAGCCAAGGATCAGATGAGCCCCATCGTCCTGGACCAACAAGGAGATATGAACCACCGTTCTCGCGTACGAGCGAATTGAACTTGGCGATTTCCTGAGCCATCTCCTTTGTCCTTGCACTGTCGAATGTCTCTGATGGAACATGGATGACATGGGTGATATTATCAATATGACCAGAACCAAGCGCCTTGCTTGACTTGACCAAAACCTTGTCCATATTCTTGAGCGCAGACTCTATAGATATATTAGGGTCTGATCCGTATTCTCCCACAGGACGCACCTGAAGCAGTTTAAGAGCAAGACAATTGTCGTTATGTCTGTAATCGATATCTGCAGCAAACTCCATCTCCACATCACACATCAGAGCCTCCTTGCAAAGGTCAAGAAGATCCTTGATGATCTGAGCGAGAGGGTAGCGGTTGTATTTAAGGATTGCATCAAATGAGATAACACGCGGTCCCTTTGCAGTTATGCCAGGCAGCATTCTGTTGTTCTCCACGCTGAACGTCGATGCAACAAGCTCAGGATTCGTGAAACCTGGAAGAATGTCAGCAACCTGTGCATGGGCAAGGTTTATTCCTTCATTGACAGAAATCTTGAAGGCACCTGGACGCAGATCCAATGCATACATCATCTTCTGGGTATCCCTCAAGGCGAGCTTCGGCTCAGAAAGCTGAAGTATCTTCTTAGGATACTTAGGGCTGAATCTCAATGAGTTACCACCATCGACCACAGTCTTTCCAAGACCAAAGGCTAGATCCACGATACCATCCTCAGGCTTCTCGTTTCCGATCGGATAGAAGTTCACGGAACGAGCCACTCCGGAAAGCATCGGATAATAGAGGCCTTCGTGCTCAGAACCACAGATACTCTGCACCACAACAGCCATCTTCTCTTCGCTGAGAAGGTTTGCAGTTGTCTGGATATATGTACGGCTACCGGAATAGAACACAGATGCATATACGCTCTTGATTGCCTTTCCGAGCATACGGAGCATCTGGTTCCTGTTCTCAACCATAGGAATCATATATGTGGAATATACACCGGCAAACGGCTGATAGCTGCTGTCCTCCAGCTTCGAGCTTGAACGCACGGCAAGAGGTGAACGTGCAGTCTCCACAAAGACTCTCAGCTGATCCATAAGTTCCTCTGGGAGTCGTGCTGCAACGAATTCAGAGAGGATCTCCTCATCAGAAATCTCTGAATCAATCACATACTGAAGGTCATTCTCAAGGATGAACCTGTCAAAATAGTCAGTGGCAATGACTATCGTACGAGGAATGGAGATCTTGACATTGTCATACTTATTGGCAAGACCATGCTTATATACCATGCTGTTAAGGAAAGCCAGTCCGCGTGCCTTTCCACCAAGTGAACCTTCACCGACGCGCGAGAACCAGATATGTCTTCCATAGTTTTCCGCATCGAAGTGAGCGATGACTCCACGGCCTGTAAGTGCGTGGAAATCATGAATCTGCTGCGATACATAGTCTCTCAGCTCTGCCACAGAGGCAAAATTGCTTTCAGTCACAGTCTTGAAGCGCACACCAAGCGTGAAAAGTCCACGAGCAAGGAACCACTTCGAGAACATGTTCTTTGAGGTGTTGGCCAGAAGGATATCTTCAGGCACCTCACGCATCATCTTCTCAAGTTCCTTAAGGTTTGCGGCGCGGCCATATTCCATGCGGTCTGCATCACGGAAAACAAAGTCACCGAATGCAAATTCCTCCTTTATATAGTCTGACAACTGAAGCATCAGTGTCTTAGAGTATTTCCTTAGGAAACCCACTCCAAGTCTCTCAGCTTCAACGGATATGCTATCCTGAGAAGACTGCAGCAGAATAGGCATCATAGGGTCATCCTGCTTGATGTGTTTCACAAGATCCAAACCGGCGTCAAGCTTCTCCTTATCCGGTCCTTCACCCCTATGAACAGTGAATCCAACATCAGAAATCACACCGAGAAGATTTGACTTGTACTTCTCGTACATAGCCATGGCGTCGTCAAGGTTGGTTGCAAGAAGGATCTTCGGACGTGAACGCTTACGGATTTTCCTCTGCTGCTCGTTGATGGTTTCAGCCAGGAATTCGTGAGTCTGTGCAAGAATAAGTTTATATAACTCAGGCAGATAGGTTGAATAATATCTCACAGAGTCCTCGACAAGAAGGATGGCCTGCACTCCGACACCGAGAATATCATGCTCAGCATTCCTGATGTCCTCGAAAAGCTTCACGATTGCAACGATAAGGTCGGCATTTCCGTGCCAGCAGAACATATGGTCGATTGCAGACGTGTCCTGAAGGGCGAGTCTGCGGTAAACTTCCTTTGAGAAATGTGTCAGAAGTACGAAAGGCAGGGTAGGACGGTCCTGCTTGATCTCGGATGCCAAGGTGAAGACCTCCTTATCGGTGACGTTGTACATGCACATCACCATATCGATACCCACTACCGTATTCAGCAGTTCACGAGCCTGGGCAGCAGTCTGCACCCAGATGAACTTAGGAGGGTTGCTCAAATTGAGCTCGATATATTCCTTATAAATCTGAGCCTCGATCTGGCCGTCTTCCTCAAGGATAAAGGCATCATAGTTACTGCAGATCATCAGGATCTTGCGGATCTTATAATTGATAAGCGACTCATAATCAGTCGTTTTCAATTCCTTAAGCAGTACTGGTTCTATAGTGTTCATACCGTTCTTCTTCTGAATTCAGCTACTGTCAGGGCCGTAGCGATCGCCGCATTGAGTGATTCCGAACCAGGGGTGTCGGCAGGGAAAGGAGGGATGTACAATCTGTCCGAAACAAGTCTTCCCATAGTGTCAGATATTCCTTCTGACTCATTTCCGATGACGATCATGACGGGTGATGGCATTCCGGTGTCCAGATCCCTCTGATAGATGTTGATTCCGTCCAGGAAGGTACCATATACCTTTCCTCCTGCAGCAAGTATCTTCTGAGAAAGATCAGGAAGATCAACATAGTGCATCTTCACACGGAAAATGGCTCCCATCGTTGCCTGAACTACCTTTGGATTGAATACATCCACAGTATCGCGGGTAGCAAAAACAGCATCTATACCGAACCAGTCAGCAATTCTGAGGATTGTTCCAAGATTGCCAGGGTCACGGATCGTGTCAAGACCAAGGAAAAGTCCGCCCTTTTCGATCCTGCCCATGAGCTGCGAAGAGTCATTTATATAGATATCTGACGGCTTACGTACAACGGCAAGAGCAGGCGATGGGGAAGTCAACGCAGATATCCTGCCCATTGCATCCTGTCCGATATCTTCGCGAAGATACTTCGCTTCGATCTTAAGACCGGACATCTCCGCCTCTTCGACCATCTTTTCACCTTCAACGACAAAAAGGCCATATTCATCCCTGAACTTCTTCTGCTGCAGGGACTTGACCTTCTTAATCTCATTATTCGATATTGATGCCATAAATGTTAATTTATCAATCTTACAAATTTACTATTTTTTCGGAAATATACAGATACCTGACAGGGCAGTATATATTTTATGGCTAAAATTTTGAGATAATACCTTTTTAAGGTATTTTTGTATGATATTGTGCATTTTCATGAGATCGCATTGGCGCATATTTGCTGCCGTTTTTGCAGCAATCGGACTTGTTTCCTGCAGTACCACAAGGGTGTTGCAAGATAATGAGTACCGCCTGGCCAAGAACAGCATCGAAGTAACAAACGACAAGCGTTTCAACACTGAACAGCTCCAGCCATACCTCAAGCAGAAGCCGAACGCGTACTTCATTTTCGGCTGGAACCCATTCCTGAACGTATATAACTGGCAGAACGGAAGGGGAAAGGCGTGGGACAAGCTGGTCAAGAAGGTCGGCATTGCTCCTGTGGTATATGATGCAGAACTCGTGGAAAGTTCTATCACAAATCTTGAAAACAGACTCAAGTATCTTGGATACTTCGACTCGCACGTGGATAGCCACGTATCCGTAAAGCGTAAAAAGGTAAATGTCACATACGACGTGACTCTCGGTAAGCAGTTCCCGATCAAATCCATTGATATAGAACTCCCTGACAACGAGGAATTCAAGCAGGAGTTCCTCGCAGACACTTCAGCAATGACGGTGAAGGTGGGGGATTATCTCTCAGAAGCATCTCTGGAGGCAGAAACAGAGCGTTATAGCGCAGTGCTGAGAAACCAGGGATTCTACACATTCAGCAAGAACCACTTCTTCTTTGAAGCGGATACTCTTGCTTGTCCGGATTCAGCTCTGCTGTATCTTACAGTCAAGGAATACACACGAAACGAGACTGCAAGGGAAGCTGTTCCGATTAGAAAATTCTATTTTGACAACGTAAGCATTACATATCCTAAGAACCTGAATATCAAGGAAAAGGTGCTTAGAGACCTTAGTACAATTCATCCTGGAATGCCTTACAGCTCGGATGTCGTAAACCAGACTTATTCAAGACTTTCCGCACTCAGGGTATTCAGCAGTGTGAACATCGGCATGAACCAGGTGGACACAAATCTTGTGGATTGCTCGATATCTGTAGCACAGTCAAAGCTTCAGGGTATCAAGGTAAATCTTGAGGGATCGACAAATTCATCGGGACTGCTCGGAGTATCACCTCAGCTTTCATATTACCACAAGAACATATTCAGAGGAGGCGAGTGGCTGAACCTGAGCTTCATGGGTAACTTCCAGTTCAAGCTCAATGACGCAGTCAGATCCAACGAATTCGGAGTTTCAGCAGGTCTTAGCTTCCCTAAGTTCTTCCCGCTTCCATACAGGTACTTCACAGGCGCCGTACCACGTACAGACGTCAACCTGTCATACAATTATCAGGACCGTCCTGAGTACACAAGAAACATCATCTCAACATCATACGGATACAACGGTAACGTGGGAAGCAGATTCTTCTACCAGGCTTATCCGTTGCAGCTCAATGTGGTACGTCTTTTCAACCTGAACCCTGATTTCTACGAGGACCTTGCAGACGACCCATTCCTGAGATATGCATACCAGAACCACTTCGACCTCGGTTCAGGTATGACGCTTTATTATACCACAAATGCCGAAAGCATTCCTAAGGAGACATACTTCTATACAAGATTGCAGTTTGACATTGCCGGTAATATGCTCAGCCTCTTCAACCCTGTGATGAAGAAGGATGCAAACGGCGCAGGAATGATATGGAACACTCCATATTCGCAGTTCGTTCGTTCGGAAATTACATTGGCAAAGACCTGGGTATTCGGAAGAAACAGCGGTCAGTCGATTGCAACACGTCTGCTTGCAGGAGCAGGTTACGCTTATGGAAACTCTACTGCACTGCCGTTTGAGAAGCATTTCTATGCAGGCGGAGCAAACAGCCTCCGAGGATGGCAGGCCAGAACAGTGGGCCCAGGATTGTCTCAGATGGACAAGAGCTTCGTCATTCCTAACCAGACAGGTGACATGAAGCTGGAGGCTAACATCGAGTACAGATTCGATATGTTCTGGAAGATTGCAGGAGCCGTATTCGCTGATGCCGGTAACATCTGGATGTTGAAAGACGACGGAACTGAATCAGGAAAGGAGTCAATGATCAGCATGGACACATTCGGAGAAAGCATTGCAGCCAACTGGGGAGTGGGATTGCGACTGAATTTCGGTTTCCTTCTTCTTCGCGTGGATATGGGTATGAAGGTGCACGATCCTGCCCGTGACATCAAATGGGTCGGCCCTGACCAGTGGCTTAAAAAAGACGGATACGCCCTCAACTTCGGTGTAGGATATCCATTCTAAAAAGAGCTCCAAATCTATCGATTTGAAGCTCATATCATCATTTATAATACTTTGGCCATAAACCAGTCAAGCGGGCTTTAAGCACATCTTCCTGCTTGTTATCTGCTGGTTCATAGAACTTATGTCCAACAAGCTCCTCAGGCATGAATTCCAGGTCAGCAAAATGTCCCGGATAGTCATGGGCATACTTATATCCGTCGCCATATCCAAGCTCTTCCATGAGCTGTGTAGGAGCATTACGAAGATATAGGGGAACTGCTGCCATCTGAGTGTCCTTTGCCACTTCAAGAGCCTCATTTATAGCCTTATAAGCAGAATTGCTCTTCGCGGAGGAAGCAAGATAGATAGTGCACTCGGCAAGAGGAATACGTGCCTCTGGCATACCGATGGTATGAACAATCTGGAAAGTGGAATTTGCCAGCAGAAGAGCATTAGGATTCGCCAATCCGATATCCTCTGCTGCAAGAATACACAATCTGCGGGCAATGAAAAGAGGATCCTCACCGCCAGCAAGCATACGTGCCAGGTAATATACAGCTGCATTAGGGTCTGAACCGCGCACACTCTTTATGAATGCAGAGATGACATCATAGTGCATCTCACCACCTTTATCATATATAGCTGTATTCTCCTGCAGGCAGGATGTAACCCTTTTATTATCGATGACAACAGTCTCTCCGCCAGCATAGGAATTAACTACAATCTCCAGAATATTAAGAAGTTTACGTGCATCACCTGCACTATATCTAAATATTGCTTCAACCTCTTTTACCTCTATTTTCTTATGCTTGAGAACTTCATCCTGTGCGATTGCTCTGTCAAGGAGATTCTGAAGGTCATCCTTCTGCATGGACTTCAGGACAAAGACCTGACAACGCGATAAAAGGGGAGTTATGACCTCGAATGAAGGGTTCTCAGTGGTCGCACCTATCAGCACAATGGTTCCGTCTTCCACAGCTCCAAGCAGGGCATCCTGCTGAGCCTTGTTGAAACGATGGATCTCATCGATGAACAGGATCGGGGACTGTCCGCCTGAAAAAAGGGAATTTGAACGCGCACGGTCTATGACATCCCTTACATCCTTGACTCCTGCACTGACGGCAGAAAGTGTATAGAATTTCCTGCCAAGGGATTTTGCAACAATATGGGAGAGGGTAGTCTTACCGACTCCAGGAGGGCCCCAGAGGATGAATGACGAGAGATTTCCATTCTCGATCATATTCCTCAGAATGCATCCCTTGCCCACAAGATGACGCTGGCCGACATAACCATCCAGATCATGCGGCCTCATCCTCTCAGGCAACGGGGGAAGCATCCTGCCTCTACCTATATTATCGTCGAATGCTGTCATTTAGATTTCCTTTCCGAATACCCAACGTTTCTTATGCTGTTCCTTCTCAAATATAGACCACATTGCCTGGACCTTTGTATTTGTCTCAAGGTTGGCATTGGTCTCGGCATACTTGAATCCCATTTTCTTGACTCTCTTGAGCAGATCGACAAACACGAGCGAGTTCACGCCCTTGCTCTGCCACTCTGGTTTCACACCGATAAGAAGCAGCTCCAATGTCTCAGGCTTCTTCCAATACATTGTTCTGAGAAGCTGGTACCATCCGAACGGGAACATCTCTCCGTTGCATTTCTGGAGAGTTTCCGCGATGGACGGCATAGTAAGTCCAGCTGCAATGAGGTTTCCGTCCCTGTCTTCCACAAAAGCGAGCATATCCATATCTATGACACCAAGATATGTATCCACAAACTGGTCGATCTGCTTTTCTGAAAGGAGTGAGAATCCATATAGATGACAATAGGTCTCATTGATGAGTCTGAAGATCTTCTGACCATATTTCTCCTTGTTGACCTGACTCTTGGTCTTCTTCACGATCTTCAAGCCATATTTAGCAGTAACATACTCTGCAACCTTCAAATGTCTCTCAGGCACCTCATCAGGAAGCGTGAGGCGGTACTCGACCCAGCCTGTTTCCTTTACATAGCCGAGCTGTTTCATATGCTCAGGATAGTATGGGTGATTATAGATGAGGGCCATTGTGCTTATGCGGTCGAAACCTTCCACCAGCATTCCCTCAGGATCAAAGTCCGTAAAGCCGAGAGGGCCTACAATCTGATTCACTCCACGAGCCTTTCCGAATGCGATTACTGCATCAAGAAGTGCCTTGGACACCTCAATATCATCGATGAAGTCAATCCAGCCGAAACGAACCTGATTGACGTTCCATGCCTTGTTTGCCTTGTGGTTAAGAATTGCTGCAACTCTACCGACGAGCTGTCCGTCCTTATATGCGAGATAATATTCTGCCTCACAGAACTCGAATGCAGCATTATAATTCTTGTCAAGAGTCTTCATGTCGTCCATAGGCATGCAAGGAACATAATACTTGTTTCCCTTGTACATTCTGTTTGCAAACCTTACAAACGTCTTGAGCTCTTTTCTTGTAGTTACTGTTTTAATTTCAATTGCCATAAATCAAATAGGTTAAGTTTCATCAGCACATCTGACAAAGGTAAGAAATTTTACTTTGTTTTATCCTTTTTTATTAATTTCGCGTTGATAAAAATTAAGTATATGGCTATAAGACTAACACTGAACAAGACAGAGCGCATCCTGTTCTGCGGCAGCAAATGGTGGGGAGATCCTGACATGCCTGAGAACATGCAGTATCCAACCGTGGAAGTGACAGAAGACGGTGAGAAATTTGATTATCCATTGACATTCATCTGTCAGATCAACTGCGAGGATATCGCACCATTCGACAAGGAGGGAAGACTTCCTCACGAGGGTATGCTATATTTCTTCGGAGCAATCGACGAGTGGCTTGGCTACGAATCTCCGACAGCTCAGGGGATAGGCGAGTGGCCAAAAGGACACGTTGTAGTCAAATATGCCAAGACAATCAATTTCGAGACATTCCAGACATGCATGCTCGTTGACGACGAAGATCAGCAGCTGACTGAGACTGAGCTGGAGATCGTCTTCTCTGATTGTGAGGACGATGCTGATGGACTCAAATTGCTTGGAACCCCTTCAAAGGAACAGACCCACAAGAAATATGCAGAGCTATGTAACCTGCTTCAACTTGCAAGCGACAGCGTCGGCGGGATGGCATTCCCAGAGGAAACTGTCCTGAATGTCATGATGAAGGAATCAGACCTCAAGTTCGGAAACTGGAAAAAAACAAAGGCTTACCTCGGGTAAGCCTTTTGTTTTATCATCTACTGCTGAACCGTCTCAGTTGTTTCAACGGTTACTGTCTTTACTGTGGTTATCGTTTTCGAAGTCTTCTTTGAAGTATTCTTTGGAAATCTTCCTTTGTACTCTCCAAAAGTGAAGTTGATACCCAATGAAAGGTTGGTATTGATTGAATCAATCGGAATGAACTGTGGAGAAACATTGAACAAAGGAACGAAGGAATCGAGTCCCACAAAGAATCCGAATCCTCGTGTATGGATATTTAGCGCTCCACCCCATGAATGGCCGAAGTTAGAGATAGCATAGTTAGTCGTTGCACTAAACCAGTTGACAGGTGCTACACTTGCAGCAAATCTTCCCTCTGACCATGAATAAGCCTTCTCGAGTCTCTGAGTATAAAGCATTCCGAAAGAGAGTCTTTCATAGAAAGGCATCCTTGCCTCAATACCTGTATGGATGGTTGCAGCGAGTTTGCCTGATTGCTTCACACCACTTTCCTTCTGCTCAAAAGTAAACACCTGTGCAAGATCTTTGAAAACTCCGGAGATCTCATCATTGATTGTCTCCATATCGATAGATTCAAATCCTGCAAACTCCCATGAAGTATCAGGCGTTGCAGCCAGCATCGTGTTGCTCCATGACATAACACCAAGATCCAGAACTGAGAATGATGCTGTGAAATAGTCAAGGAAATCATAAGTTGCACCGAGATCGACAGCAAATCCAAGATTAGGAGTCATCAGATTCTGAACAAGATTATCTGTATTCAAAGAGAGGAAATCAACCTTGTTATCTTCAGTCACCATAAATGATACAGGAGCAGACATCATCATGTTTCCATGGGCATCAACGGTCCATTTGTCAGCAGCCATATCAAGATAGAGCTTATCCACTGCCGCATCAAGTCTGTAGACTCCCCAAAGAAGTTTAGCACGAGCACCCACCTTCAATGCATCATCAAGGAATGAACGTGAATAGCCATACGCGAGCTCAAGACGTCCTGTACCTCTGACTCCGACATTTGAGATGTCCCATGAATTCGACTGCGAATTTCCAAGCTTCATGAATTCAAAAAGAGTTCCTGGAACATTAACACCAACGTCAGTTCTCAAAGAGAGATCAATTGTATGAAATGACTTGCCAGTTCTGAATCCTGCTGCAAGAAGTGTCATATCAAGATTGACATTGGCCCTGTTCTTCTCAACGATGTTGTTCAGGAAGGTCTTATTTGAAACCTTCGGACTAAGAAAGGTTGTAAGACCGGTTTCAGTAGGGTAGAGGAAGGTTCCAAGACCAAAGGTAGTCTCAGCACCAACACTCAGGTTGGACAAGAAAGGCATTGCGAAAAATCCACGTTCTGGAGCCATCGCAGGATTCATCTTGTACTTATATACATATCCATCAAGGAAATATCCGCTTCTGAGATTCTGCTGAGCAGAAACAGTCACTGGAAGCAGCATAAATGCAGCCAAGAGTATATATAAACCTTTTTTCATAGCTATCTAATATTGTGAGTCATTATTTCTTAAGATCCAGTTTGAGTCCATCAGGAAGCTTGAGATGAAGGTCATTGATCGACAATCCCTGCTCCATATTCAGGATATTTCCTTCCATCTCCTCGTTAGAAGAAGCTGTAATATGAAGTTTCAGCTTGGAAATTTCTTTAGCTGAATCCTTTGTGCTGAGGGACAACTCTGCAGGGGAATTGACCGGATTATCAAGTGTTCCGGCATTGAGAGCAAGATCCATTGTTGAAGAGGTCAACTCATTGCCATAGCCATCATAAGCCACACCATGCACATTGAGATCAAGAGGAATGGAATTGAGCATGTTCATGTTCAACACAACATTTTCAAGCCCTAAAGCCTCTGTATCAAGTCCAAGATCAATATCATAGTCGAATGTAATACTCAGATTCTTACCGAATGACAAATCAGACGAGAAGTCGAACTCAAGATTTACGGTATACTCCTCACCAGCTGTCACAGTAATGAATTTTCTCTCTGACTCCACAACGATATCATGAATCGAGAGCACCTCAGGCATATCAGAAATGATATCTCCAAGCTTTTCGAGAGCGATATCCTGACCACCGGTTGTATTATGATAACCCTGCCTTGAGAAATAATACTCAACCTGAGTTTCAGCTGGAATAACTACCGGAGCTGTCTCATGATTTCCGTTCTTGCAGTGGTTACCGATATGAAGGTCAGTTGTATGTGTCTGGGTCTTTGAGGTGATCTCAGCATTGAGATTCATCTCGAGAGGGGAAGTGTTATTGATTGAAAAGCCGATGACAGGGTTGTAGAAATCAACGAATGTACCCTGTCCTGTGAACATTTCAGGAAGATCACCCACTTCAATGATTTCATCCTCGATCTCAAGGTCCATATTGACAATAAGTTCAGCAGAAGTCATTGTAAGACCTGACATCTCGATATCCATCATGATATTAGGATATTTAGGGATGTATGCATCACCGTAATCTATCGGGAGAAGGTATACCTTACCATAGGCCTCAATCAGATCTTCATTTGTGATATATCTTACAACATTACCTTCATCATTCTTCTTCTCATTGATCATTTTCTCAAGGTCATTCAAGCTGTTGAATTTCATGTCAAGCACAAGGGGAGTCTCGTATGAGAGCTTAGTATCTTCAGTGAACAGCACTTTATGACTATCCTGAATCTCATAGTTAACATCCTCATTTCTAAGGCCTAAAGACACACAATCCGGGAATTCTATGACAAATCCTTTCTCAAGGTTAAGAATTGCTCCTTTTGTGGTTGAGAACGCGAACTTCATAGTCGCATCATCCATATTGATCGTACGGATTGAAAGAACGCTCTCAGGAAGTTCCTTATCAATATCAAATGGGGAATTCTCATGAATTCCATTCTGCTCATGATCTATTTCTCCGGTTGTTGAGCAATAAATCCTGTCAATTCCTTGTCCAGCAAGTATTTCAGCGAGCTCATTACCAGGATGAGAAGTATATGCGTCAGAGATGGTAAGCTGAGCATTCATGCTTCTTGTCGAAATGCCACCTTTTCCATCAAGCGCAACTTCAGGCACAGAGAATGTCTGTGACAGAACCTCATGTCCAAAAGACAGGGACATATCTCCATTGTCAGCCACATTGAAGAATGATCCGTCAGCTGTGTCACCAAGAAGCGTATTGATCGCAATTGACCCGGTATTGCCAATTGGAATGATTGCGTTCTGCAGAAGCTGAACCTCCATATCAATTCCTTCTGAAATGTCGTAATCCTCATTAACGCACGACACAAGCGCAACAACTGCCAGAAAAAAGGCAGCTGGAAGTTTGATAAATAGTTTATTCATTGGATATATATTTATGAATGTACAAATATAAATCTTTTACCTATTATATATAAGAAAAATCGCTTTTTATTTATGTTATACAATCCATATTATTATGGGAACTTGGTCTAAATAGGAACTTATTCAACAGTATATTAATACAACAAATTATGAGTCAAACTGTTTCTTTTATCCCTCATCTGCACCCCGCTTGTTCTTCTCTATGAGCTCCATCGGGGTGCAGTTGTAGTATTTGCGGGTGAGCTGGCAGAGGCGGACGTCAGTGATGCGGAGTTTGCTGGCTACGAAGATGGTGGTGGCGTTAGGGCGGGAGCAGTAGTGCTCGAGGTCGTGCTTGAACCTTTCTATCATCCAGGCTTTGGGGGTTGTGCCGAATTCTTGCTTGAAGGCTTTCATGAAGGGTTTTTCTGTCATGCCTGAGTATTGAATGAGTTTCTCTACGTTGCCTTCCACTTCGGCGTAGTTGTTCTCTATGTAGTCTCTGAAGTTGATTTCTGTGCTTACAAGGGGGCGGAAGAATTCTGTTACCTGGGTTTTGGTGTAGTAGGTGATGAATGTTATGAAGAGTTCTACGTTCCAGGCTTGGCAGATTTCGGCGTTCTTGATTTTTCCTTTGCGGACTTCTGATACGATTCGGTCCACGATGCTTTTCATGCTTGCTTTGAGCGGGAGGGTGTTGTGGATGTATTGTTTCTCGTTGCCGTGGATCTGGAAGAAGTCCATGAGGGATTCGCTGGTGCGTACGGTGACTTCGTCGAAGCCGAAGAAGAGGAGGGATGCGTTTTTCCCGATTGCTGTGATTTCGAGGAAGCCGCCTTTTGAGAGGAAGGTCATGTGGCCTTCCTTGACGGTCTTCTTATCGTAGAGTTTGCAGGAGATTTCGACCTGTCCCTTGAGTACGAATATGACGAAGTGGTGCTGAAGCTGGGATTTGATGACGGATTCGTTCTTGTCCAGCGGGAGGTAGGACACGCCTGTGACGTGGTTGTTGTCCTTGTAGACCAGTTCCATGCTGTCTTCGTGCGATATGAGGCTGTAGTTCTTCATTTTTAGAGGTGGTCTGAAAAATATTTTTTGTTGTGTAACTTTCTATCCCATTGTTTGTTACGGGGTGCTTGGGAGAAGAAGTGATACTTTGTACGAAAAAGTGAAATTCAATTTCTTGGGCAAAATTATAAACATTTAGAAATAAACAATATAAATTTGGAAAGAATCGTTAGGGATGCCCGGTCGAGCCGGGGATGACGATGAGGAAAGTGGTATTAAATAATGTGTAGATATATGCCGGTTATTGCGACGTTCCACATGGGTTGTGGAGATTTTACGATGAGGTTTGAGGGGCAGAGGACTTTCAAGAAGATTACGAAGTCGAAGTATAAGACTCTTCTGCTGCTTGAGTCGCAAGATCATATGAGCGAGGAGTTCATGGCCTGGCTGGATTATTCGATGAGGCACGGCAATGGCCCTTCGGTTCCGAGGATCAGAACGACGGTGGTCGAGCAGGATGAGGAAGGAAATGTGGTGGAGCAGTATTACTGCACCGATACGAGTCCGCGACGATGGTTCAGGAAACTTGACGTACTCCGGGAGATCGAGATGGATTATCTGGAGAAGGTGGAGATCAAGGAGAGTGACGGAGATAATAAATAAAAGAATAATAAAACGAAAACTATATGGAAAAGAAAGACAAAGGATTTGAGAACTATGAGCCTCCGAAGCTGGAGGTTCTGGAGATTATGGTCGAGCAGGCCGTTCTGCAGGCAAGCGGATATGGCCCTGACAGTGACGATTCGGAGTTTGGTTTATATGATCCTAGAGGACTTAATTGGTAAATTGTAAAACGAACGCTTATGAACAGATATTTCAAAATACTAGCAACGGCAGTCGCTGCAGCGGGACTCCTTGCGTCGTGTAACCGTGAGGATGTTACGCCCGATCAGCCGGATCTGCCCAACACTCCCGAGCAGCCTGCTGCGACTTACCGTCTCAGCTTTGAAGGTTGTGCAGGCATCGAGCCTGCTACGCGCGCTTCGTGGGATGACCCTACCGGTAGTGGCAATCTGATTTTCCAATGGGACTACACCGCAGAAGGTCAAGATGGCAACGAGATGGTGATGGCATTCTATAAGGAAAAGTTCCTTGCCAGCACAACAGGGAACTACCACACCTATGCCAGCATCCATCGTCATAGCGCTCCTGAGAAGCAGCAGGACAACCATTATGCCTCTTTCACCACCGTAGAGAAGTATGATAGACCCCTGTCGAGTGGCGATTACGAGGACTGTCGTGTAGTAGCTCTGACACCGCTTCGTGCTGACAATGATACATATATATATAGTCTTGAGAGTCGAGTTATAGCCAATCTGCCTATGCCAGGTACATTTGAGCAGAACGATGACCAGGAGCCTGACTTCCTTAGCAACTATATGTATATGTATGCCGATGCCAGCATTACAGATGGCACCGCTTTTCTCCTGTTTGAGCATAT
>JAZKYT010000003.1:0-14966 GCA_045612265.1 Candidatus Cryptobacteroides sp. | reverse complement strand
TATCCGTGGTACGGGTTCCATCTCTGCCGGTGCATCTCCTCTTTATGTGGTGGATGGTGTTGCAGGCGGTTCATTCAACCCTAACGACGTCGAGACTCTCACAGTCCTAAAGGATGCTTCTGCAACTGCACTTTATGGTGCTTCCGCTTCTGGTGGTGTCATCGTCGTTACAACAAAGCAGGCGAAGAGTGATAAGGCAACCATTACATTCAAGGCAAGTGCCGGTATCAAGAAGGCACTCACAGGACATTTCAAGCCAATGAACTCACAGGAGTTCTTCGACTATCAGAAGCAGCTTTATTCTAAGGTAGTGTTCAATCAGAAATTCTCGGAAGATATTCTCGACAGGGACTTCAATTGGATGAATGCAACATTTAAGACAGGTATCGTTCAGGATTACTATGCTTCTGCAGCAGGTAAGACGGGCCGTACTAACTGGTTCGCTTCCATAAGCCACTATGATGAGGAGGGATCTCTAATCAACACTAACCACAACAGAAGTTCAGCACGTTTGAATCTCTCTGCTCCTCTCGGTAAGGATGTGAATCTCGCAGTGCGTTTGAACTATGATCGCGCAAAGAGCCAGTATACTTCTACTTGGCAGACTCTTTACAATGCTTATCTTGCAGTTCCTTGGAATGTTCCTTATGCTTATGACGCTGAAGGAAACCTTACTGACGAGATTCTCTTCGTGAACAGTTCTCAGCGTCCAGACAATGGAGACACATGGTATACTGATACAAAGCAGAATATCCTCCACAACGAGTTGTATAACTATAATATTTCAGAACGGAATTATCCCTTTTTATATTATTTAACCTAATAGTCTATTGAGTGCGTTTCTTACAGATTCGGTTATTATATGCCTCAATTTACTTTCTGTAAGAATTATAGATTTTTTATAAATCTTACTCTCATAAGGTTTGGTTTTCATTGTGTCATTATGATAATCTCCTTCATATAGCCCATCAATTCCATACCCTATAACTCTCCCGCAAAAATCAACAACTACCCTAATTGCATAATACCAATGATTATGTTTAATAACTTTATATCCCAAGTTCTTCCACGGAATATATGTAGGTTCTTTAAGTTGTATAGGGTCAACAAGGTCTCCGTGAATTGATGTGGCATTGCGGATATTATTTATAAGTTTTGTTCGAGGATAAGTTCTCCCCAATTTTCTTCTCATTGCTCAATAAAGAGCAGTATTTTTCTGGGTAACTTTTCTCTGTGTTGAATTAGTTAAACGTATTTCTATCATACTCTTCATCTATTCTATCTGCCTCATCATTGAATTCACGGATTGCTTTTTCAATAAGTTCTTCTTTCGAGAGGCTTATTTCTTTCATCTCTTCTTCTGTCAACACAGGAAGTTTCTTAATCATTTCTTCTGTTAATATCATATCTAAAAATACTTTTAATCATTTTTCAAATTTAATCAATCTATGGAATATCTCACTACCCAACTAGGAATAGTGAGATTCTTTCCATAAATTTGCAGTGCCCGCCTGCGCTTATCCACAGCCCTCCGTTGGCGAATAAAACTACGCAGGAAAGAAGGCAAAAAGGAGGGTAATGCCATGGTTCTAACTAAGGTATGGCACGTTCGAGTCTTAGACTTAATGCGCCGAATGGGAATGATTAAATAATCGTTTCAAACAAAAAGTCGTTTTGATTTCTCAGTAGTCCCCTCCGACTGCTGAGTTTTTTATAAATATCTTGATTTTCAAAGAACTATGTTGCAATTGCAAGACTAACAAGACTTTTGAATGCGTCATCAGTCTCCCTGTGATTAAGTCTGAAACAGAACTCATCCATATATCTCTGCATATATTCTACCGATACGTGATGGTAGATTCCATATACACCTCTCTTAACAATTGCCCAAAAACTCTCTATACCATTGGTATGCTTTCCATCACCCAAAGAGTAGGTAACTGAATGGTCAACCTTGACACGAATGAAGTTCTTCTCATTCTCTTTATCCAAAATGTTATATCCACCATATTGGTCAGTCATAACATTAGTACCATCCTTACATACATTTTTCAACACATTGAAAAGTTGTTTACCAGTAAGTTGTTTTCCCTCATCATTGTAGTTAGCAACAACTGCGTGAACCTTGCCTGTGCTTCTCTCCTTAACTCCAATAACAGGAGTCTTGGATGTGCCTCTACCTCTCTTGTTGAACTTCTCGTTAGTCTCCCTTTCGGTATGTACATTTGACTTTCTTGGTTTTCCACCAACATAAGTCTCATCAATCTCCACAACTGCTTCAAAAACCTCGTTGTATTCCTCTTTTGCCATTGCCTGACGGATGAGTTGGAGCATTCTCCAAGCACCCTTATAGGACTTCATTCCAAGTTCCCTCTGCAATTGACAAGCAGAAATACCTTTCTTTGCCACAATAACAAGGTTCATTGCATACAACCACATTCTGAGGTCAAGATGTGTTCCCTCAAAGATAGTTCCTGCTAGAACAGAGAACTCTGACTTACAGTTATTGCAGTGCAGAATCTTTGTTCTCTTGTTGCTCCTGTATATGCCTTTGTGGAAGCATCCACACTTCGGACAATAGTAACCGTTAGTATACTTTGTAGCAACGATGAAATTGAGAGCAGCACCCTCATTCGGAAATCTCTTTTGGACTTCGAAGAATGTCATAATAGATAAGTCTTATATGATTAATCTACTATTAGACACCTCAAAAGTCCAGAATTGTTACAATACTAAAAGGGATAATTCCGTTTAATATTATTTTTCTCTTTTTTATGATTTTTTTTTCATTGAGACAAGAATTCAAAAAATATCGTCTGACCAAAGAAAAGACTTCTATGGTCAGACGATTCTTTATCTGTGATTGACAAATACTACTTAAGCATATTCGAGCGGAACTTGTCGATGTCTGTCTGAGTGATGCCGATCTTAAGGAGGTATTTTTCCACTCCGTCAGCAAAGCTTTCGCCTTCAGAAACGAAGTTGTCCCAGATGTAGTTTGCGGCAAGTTTATAGTCGACTGTACGTGTCATCTTTGTCTTTTCTCCGTCAGAGGTTGCGTAACCATGAGCAGAGAACTGAGTGAGCTCATATTCCTGTGAAATGTCTCCTTCCGGAACACCGAGAAGTCCGAGAACCATCATGGCTACGGTTCCTGTGCGGTCACGACCAAGCGAACAGTGGAAGATGACAGGCTTGTCCTTGTCCACACAGTCCATAATGAACTGCATCAGCTGGCGAGTCTTCTCCGGCTCATCTCTGAGCAGCCAGATATAACCTTCCTCGATTACAGGAGCGCAGAATTCATAATCAGCCACGAGGTCCTTCAATGTGCACTCGTCTGGAGAAAGAACGTCATCCACTCCGCGAAGGTCAAGCTGAGCCTTGATACCTTCTGCCACGACATCAGCCTTACCTTGAGATGACATGTTCTTGATGAGGAAACGACCACCACGATAGACCTTACGATACTTTACAGTCTTGCCATCAGCAGTCTTCCAGCCACCGAGATCGCGGATATTTCTTGTCTGGACTTTGAAGAAGAGCTGACGTACGCTGCCATAGGTATCAAACTCTCCGGAAGTCAGAACCTTTTCACCTGCTTTGACTTCGAAATGATAATGAACATTAGGAACAAGGTTGGTGATGCTGAGGGAAGATTCGCCTGCTTTAACCTCAAATACGCGACTCCATTCATCATACCAGAGCTTTGCTGTGATTGCCCCTGCAGCCTCATCTGCTGTCCATCTGATAGTGTAAGTCTGAGGCTTGTCGGCATCTCTTGTGTTCGGACAAACCTTTACATTATTCTCTTCAGCCCATGAGCGGAGATTCGAGAACGAATAGTCGTGATCCGGATAAGAGACATCGTTGAGGAACTTCTCAACATCAGGATTAGTCACAAGAATTCTGTCCCCATCCTTTACTTCAGTCGGGAGATTGTCCTCCGGAGTTGTTGAAGGAGTTGAATTATCAGGTTTCTCAGGCTCTGGGACCACGTTCTCCTGATCGTCCTTACCCTCGTCCGTGATTGGGTTGTCATCCGGTGTACAAGCACTGAAGGAAATGGTAACAGCAGCAAACATTGCCGCGAACTTCATGATTTTCTTCATAATATATAAATGTATTTGATGATTGACTATTTGTGATATGATTTCTCGATATATCCTTCTGCATCGAGAAGAATCTTTGACGGTACAAGGGTCAGGTCGTAGATCCGACCATCTTCTATTTCACGTCCGGGACACCATGATATTGTCCAGCGAGACGCAACTTCCTCCGTAATGGTCCTGACTATTTCCGGCATCATCTCCGGAGAAGCATTCAGGAGGACTGCTACAAGACGAGTATCAGTCTTTTTATATTCCTTGTAGATTTCTGACATATGGTCTGCGCAACTTTTGCAACCTCCGTTGAAGAACAGGAGAAGAGTCTGTTTCCCTTTCAGGTCGGAAATCATGAAATCATTACCGTCCAAATCCATGAGCATAACATCGTAAGGCTTTGTTCCCACTGCATTCAATCCTGAAACCTTCTTTATCTGAAGCAGGTGTTCCATGATATAGTCGTCAAGAATCCTGTCGGAAGTCACCTTCTCTAACCAGGCCTGGAACAAAGGCTCATTATTGTAGGGAGACTCCAATATATGAAGATAGGCCTCGAACCATCCTGCCCAGATTGTATAGGCGACTTTGTTCAAGGATGCAGAATCCAGAAACTCATATAATGAAGCCACTGCTTCTTCTTCGGTAACCTTTCCCAGGAGACTTATATATCCCTCAAATGTCTGTTCAGCCGCATTAATATCCTTGAAGGACTCTGTGGAGGTGAAATCATGTCCATCCCAATATGTTGAAAGTTCCTGTGCCGGATTGGCACAGGAACTGATGGCTGCTGAGAAACCTGCCATTACAACTAACCAACAACACAGTTTTCTCATTCTATATTCGCTTTATATTCAATCTTCTGACCAGGCACGAGATGAGTACATGTAATCTGAGGTACCGCATCAGGTGAGATGCTCTGACCCTTGAAATGTATCCAGACCTCTTCCTCAGGCATAAGGTTCTTAAGAGAGTACTCTCCCTTGACACCTCCGACCTCGACATAAGCATCACGGTAGATCGGAGCTACTCCGATGTTTGCAATCAGGACTGCCGCTTCATCTCCCTTCTGTCTGTAGTCCTTGATCTCAAACTTATATCCCATTGACATCGACGCCTGCTTGATACGGTTCATTGTCTGATAACCGGGCTGGTCATTACCATTGATATAAGTCATGTGATATTTTGCAACCTCATCCTCAAACACTCTTCCATACATGCCTTCCTTGTCGAGACAATGCTGCTGATCGAAGTCAGAGTAATAACTGAACTCACCGCCGCACGGAGCTGTCTTATAACGGTCAAGACCGAAGAACATCCAGCAGTCTCTGTTATATTGATCATGAGTCTTGTGCATGAATGAGTCATCGAAGTTTCCGAAACGGATGTTGAGCAGGTCAGGATTTGCTCTCAAAGGAGAATAGAAATTATCTGCGGCATCAATAGATATACTCCATGTAGTGTTCTTGAAGTACTTGTCCATTTCCTGGAAGAATGTTGCCTGAAACTCCTTGGATGGGAAAGTCTTGCCGATAATTCTTGGACCGTCATAAATATGGTACTCTGCCCAAAGTCCGAATCCTGTCTGAACAAAGGCAAGACGCGGATCATTGTCATATCGCTCTGCAAACCTCTTATGAAATTCCAGATGGAATCTCTGGAGTTCCTCGCAGCGCCAGTCAGGGAAATATGTATCCCTGCCCTCACTCTTTGCAACAGTCTCCTCATATCCCGGCCAAGCTTTGATATAGTCCGGCACAGAACATTGCTGTCCCACATAAGTGTAACGGAAACGCACCACAAGCTGATGACCGCGTGAGGCGACCTGCTCCAGAAGTCTGTCCATCGGAGTCCAGTCGAACTGATCCTTTCCCTTGCAGACATCATTGTAGAGCATGTAGGCAAACTCAAGCTGGATCTTGTCCTTGAAAGTTGCACTTCTGCCATTGGTTGTCCATAGAACGATTCCTGTCATCGGCTGCACGTTCTCGATCTTGCTCTTAAGAGGTATGCGCTCGAAGTCGGAGTAATCTTCAGGTTGTGTGCCTGTTGGCGTACAGCTGATAGCTGCAAAAATGGTGATGATGTATAAAATACGCTGTATCATAATCTAAAATGTAAATTCAATCTTATACAATTTTGATGTGTTGTCATCATCAGCAATCCATACGCAACTGTTGTCATAGTCTACGCAGATTGACTCACAATTGCCTCCGAAGCTGACCTCATACGTCGTCAGATGTTCTGTGGCATCTCCGTTGAACAGAAATATCGACTGTGTTTCGGAATCGATGATCCATATGCGGTCTTTCATGGAGTCATAGCAGATATCTGCAATCTCTTTAATTCCTGTAGCAACTGAACGCAAACTTTTCTGCCACACCAAAGTGCCGTCAAGTTTATATGCCCACATGTTTGCCCCGGTCTGCGCTCCGACCAGAATCATTCCGTCCTTATACCACGAAATACCTTCCAATCCGCTATTTCCATAGTCCTTGGCTCCCTCAATATATAACGCACTGGTAGTCACCTTATAATCCGGCGCAACTACCTTATATACCGAAGCCGGTTCACAGCATATATACAAGTCTCCTGTTTCAGGGTCCAGAGTGACACCTTCCATATCAAAAGATCGTGTCAAAGAATTTCTGACCTTTCCATCAAAGGTTATTTTTTTAAGGGTACCCGGATCACCGACACCCCAAAGGAAAGACTTGTCAGCATTGAGACACAATCCGGACAATTCCGGGATGTCAACCGTGTATTTTACATAGTCACCCTGTATAGGGATGATAGGCCCTTCATCATTCGGGCCTTCTCTGTCTGTACATGCATTCAGCACCGCCATACAGAGGGTGAATATGCTCAAAAAGTGTTTCATGGTTTAAAGTAAAATTTCTGCAATCTTGTTGTAGCCTGTGCTTTCATCCCAGACTTTGGCATTGGCAAGGCGAATGGAGAAGTTAGGATTGTCATGGAGAATCTCTTTTGGGTCAGGCAGATTGAGATACAATGTGCACTCGCCAGATGCATCTGCCGGGATCTTTATGATTCTGTCAATAGTCGCTGTTTCACCGGCGAACCAGTAACGAGGGTCTATGTCGTTTTGTTCGAAAATGGTCTTCTTTCCATTCCCGTCAATAAAGACAAGTTCGACTGCGCGTGGATTGACAGGTGCGGCAAATCCGCTGTTTCGTATCTTGAGGACAATCCGGAATTTTTTCCCAGGTACAGGGTCTGGCGTCTGATATACTTCCGAAAGAGAAAGTCTGTATCCAAGACGGCGCTCGACTTCTTCCATGCAGCCACCTGTTTTCCATCCATTCAAAACCTTGGTATTATAACCGCTGTTGAGATAGGTCCAATGGTAATCCTGCATATCCTGTAATGATTGTTTACACGTGCTATATGCAGATAACTGGCAAGTCTCGCCTCCCATCAGGACATATTTTGTCTCATTTTTCCAGAATTCTCGCGTGTCGGAATCCTCGAATGTTCCCATGTCTGATCCATCTGCTCCAAAACAGTCATTGTGACCGCATAGACGAGCTCGGTCTGAACCGTCAAAAGCTGTTTCAAGAGTCAAAGTATCAGCATAGCTTTCTGCATACATCATCCTTTTGAACATCGGAGTACGAAGTGCAACCTGACGATCAGTCGGCATTGCATCCAGCAAAGCGTCAACGACATCCTTTCGAAGATTATGCTGCTCAGGTGTAGATGGAGCAAAATGGAAATTATCTGTGTAGTACCATTCTCCCCACACACCGACAAAGCCGGCCTGCAGGCAGAGAATGACATCCCCATATTCTTGAAGCAAAGGCTTGATCTGCTCGATATGGCGTTTGACTATCTCTGGTTTTGCATCCCAAGGCTTATCGCTTTCCGAGCTCTTATAAGCAAATCTCAGGATGCATTTAGCGCCTCCATCTCTCAAAGTCAGAAAGTTGGAGCGCATCATGTTGAGATAAGACTCTGAAATGTCAGAATCCATGAAATCTGTAAGATAGTACCCTGTGTAGAACAGGGTCTTGTTCTGAAGCCTGTTTGCTTGAATCTCCACCTTGGACAGCTTTGTGGCAGCAGAACGGAAATCCCTGGCTGTATAAAAGCCTCTTTCGGGATTGGGGAAGATTTTTAAAGCCTCCTCATATCTCTTTAAACTTAATTTGTCATAACCCTGATCTTGAGGAGTGATCAAAGAACATCCAACGACAAGGGACACAAGAATAATGAGATATGAGAAGGCTTTCATAATGAAGAAGTTATTTAACAGTTAAAGTACTGATCTTGTTATATCCGGTTTCTGCTTCCCAGCAGTCCTTGTTTGCAAGACGGATTGAGTAGCGAGGATCACCCTTGAGGTTGTCTCTTCCATCAGGGAGGTTGAGATAGAGGGTATATTCGCCAGGCGCATTTGGAAGTGTGAGCTCTGCATCAACAGTTGCAATCTCGTTGTTGAACCAGAAACGTGGATCCACATTGTCCTGCTTGTAGACAGTCGACTTGCCATCAGGTCCAACTAGGACAAACTCAACTCCACGTGGATTCATTGGAGAAGCAAAACCATCATTCTTGATCTTGAGTGCCACTCTATATGGCTTGCCGGCAACTGCTTCCTTACCGAAGTATGCCTCGTCAACATAAAGACGATATCCCATTCTTCTATCAATCTCCTCATAACAGCCCTCATTTCTCCAACGAGCGATAACGCCCTGGTGATAAGAGTTGTTGAGGTATGTCATATGATGGTTCTCACAAGCCGGAATAGAGTTCTCGCAAGTACCATATGGCTCTACTCGGCAAGACTCACCGCCCCAGATGAGATAACGTGTCTCATTGTAAACATATGGACGCTCGTTGTCGTTCTTGTATGTTCCTACGTCGCTGTCTGAAGAAACGAAGCAGTCATTGTGGTGAGCAACACGTGAGATGTCTGTGCCGTTATGAGCAGTAGCGACTGTAACAGAGTCCTCTACAGCAATGTTGAAGATCTTCATCTTCACCTGTGGATAACGGACTGCAATCTGTCTGTCCTTTGGCATGACCTCGAGAAGCTTCTTGAGGAGCTGACGACGTGGCTCATAGTGAGAATCCTTGAATGGATTGTAGTGGAAATTGTCAGTGTAGTACCACTCACCATATACTCCGATGAATCCGGCCTCAAGACAGAAAATCACGTCAGAGTACTCCTGAAGAATCGGAGTGAGCTGATCGATGTGACGATACACGACCTCCTGAGTAGGGTCCCATGGATGGTCGTTATGAGTCCATGAGCGTTTGTATGCAAAACGTAGAACACACTTGAAGCCGTTCTTACGCATCTGCTGCATGTTTGCCTCGATCAGAGCGAGATACTCAGGTGTGATGTCACACTCCATGAAGTCAGGCATATAATAAATGGTATAGATGAGACTTCTGTTCAAAAGACGTTCGCCCTCGAAGATAGAGTCAGAAAGCGGGGTCATGTTTCCGCTGCTGCTGATTTCAAGGTGAATGAAGAAACCTCTTTCAGGATTAGGGAAAAGTTCATCAGTGTGTTCATACGTAACCTTTTCAAGGTTCTTGTAAGGATCCTTTCCCGGACGTGGATCCTTGGAGCAGGATACAATAGCCGCAAGCGATAGAAGTACCGCCAACAGAAGATTAGTGTTTTGTTTCATAGTCATGTGGTATTAAGTGTTGGACATCCTGCCCGGGTCAGCGGGCAGGACATCGAAAAAATGTCGATTACTTGTCGATAGTGATAGCGAGCTTGTTAGCGCGGCCGTTAGGATTCTCATCAGAAACTGCGTCGTTAGGAAGAACTCCTGAAGACTCCCAGTTTGTCTGGATATCCATACCAACATAGAATGTGTCTGCGAATCTAACGCCAGCCATCATCTCACGAAGCATAGCGATCTCATACTTACCATTATCACCGGCACCTGAAGTCATGCCACCAACGATGTCAGCACCCCAGCTGTTAGACTCGTTAGGATCTGGACCTGCCCAGCCGTCCCAGCCGTCAGCACCGTCCTCGCCTTCCCAGAAGAAGAGGCTTGCATCATAAGAAACTGAGCCTTCCTCAGAGTAGATACCACCCTCAAGCATGATGTCGCAGTCAGCGCCGAGATGATGATCTGAGTAACCACCTGTTGCAGTGTCACCATCAGAGTTGATGTAGAAGTGAACAGGAAGCCAAGTTGACATATCAACGAGCTCAGTGTCATACTCGAAGTAAACATAGAGATAGAGGTCATCAGCGTAAGCCTTCATAACCTTGAGAGCCTTGAGAGGTGCATCTGGGTTTGAAGTTGCAGTTACAACCTTTGTTCCGAGTGCATCCCAATCACCGTACTCACCATCGATTTTGATAGCACCTGCTGGAAGCTCCTCGCAAGTACAATCCTCAAGTGCCTCACCGCAATCTGGGCAAGTTTCAGCTGGCTGTTCGTCTGGACCTGGTGTTGGAGCTGGCTTGTCGCATGAAGAGAAAGCCATCATCACTGCAGCAAACATAGCTGCAAGAGTCATAATTTTTTTCATCGATTTAAAAAATTAATGGTTAATAAAAAATGTGGAATTAGATAGTTCGTAAACTATTTATTATTCTGGATTCCGCTCACAGAAACCTCATTGAAAGGAATGCAGAGAGGGAAGTTTGCATCCATGAATTCTACAGTAACCTCTTCATAGTTCTGAAGACCAGGATATCTTCTGTCAATCGGCTTGTTGTTTCTGTAGAGGTCAAACGGACGATGGCCTTCGAAGCAAAGCTCAAGGTTACGTTCCTCGAGAACCACATCAAGAACTTCCTTATATCCCCAGTCCTTGTAGTTTGTGGTTGTGAACATAGCATCAGCAGGAAGACCGGCTCTCTTACGGAGAACATTCACGTCAGCAAGAGCGTCAGCATCGTTGCCGAGCTTCGCATTAGCCTCGGCTCTATTGAGGATGACCTCTGCCCAACGGATCATTACCGGCGAGCAAAGCTGAATTTCTCCATCCTGCTCAGCGAACTTGCGCATCATGAATCCAGGGTAACCCTTTGAGTTGTTGATCACATAGTCTCTTACGTAAATACGTACATGGCCATCCTTGTCAACAGGACATGAAGCATGCGGCTTGCTGTCAAGATAATAGATCTTATCCTTGTTTACCATCTTTGACTTGGTTGTGAAAGTCTTGTTGTCGTATGTGAATGTATAAGAGTCGTCTGCAGCGTTATATTTCACATCCTTACCCTTTGTAGGCATCTGAGAAACAACCTCTCCGATATCTCCTGAGCTTACAGTCTCGAGTGAGAAGTATACGATCTTCTGACCTTCCTCGTGACCGAGCTTGTAGAGATATGAATTGTAACGATAGTCCTCAGGATAACGCTCGAATACATCCATAAGCTTTTCAGACCAAGAGAACTCACCCCAGCCCTCAGACTGCTGTGGATCACCATTGGATGTGTAACCTATGATAGGCTTGTAGTACATAGATCCCATCTGTGAACCTGCTGAATAACCATGGTCTTTGACGTTTCTTCCCACACACCAGAGAGTCTCCTTGGATGTACGTGCGTTGATGAAGTAGTTGTAGATATTGTCAAATCCCTGCTCAAGGTTTGCATCAGGAGCCGAGCCAAGCATCTGGTCAGCAAGATCCTTACATTCCTGGTTCATGCCCATGTAGAGATATACACGTGTAAGAAGACCACGAGCAGCATCACAGCTCACATAACCTTTGTTTCCACGTGGAGTGCCATTCTCCATGAGTCTGATGGCAGCCAGAAGGTCCTTTACAATCTGATCATAAACCTCACCGACAGTTGCACGCTTGGTTTCAGAACAGTCTGTAGAAGTTCTGAGAACCACACCAAGATTGTCTCTTCCTCTTGTGTATGGACGAGAATAGAGTGTTGAAAGGTGAAGATGTGCGATAGCTCTGATGAAGTAGTTCTCACCAAGCAACTGGTCTGCGTCAGCTGACACACCTTCCGCCATAGCCTCGATATTAGAGTTTGCACCATAAATGATCTTATAAGCGCAATACCAGAAATAACCGAGGTTGTAAAGTGTAGGGTTATCCTTGTATGTGTGAACCTCAAAGAATGGGTCAGAAGATGCGAATGAAACAACCACGTTGTCGCCATGGAGCTCTGACATCAGGAAAAGATGTCTTACATACTGGTTTCCTGAATATTCGGATCCCTGATATTCAAGGACATCCTTGAACATGGAGTAAACTCCGTCTGTTGTATATACAGCTGCTCCCGGATTCTCGCCGAGCATGGCAGAAGTCATTGTGTCTGAACGGTAGAAATCCATCTCACAAGACACAAGGGCAAAAACCGCAGCAAGTGCAATTAATATCTTTTTCATATCAGTCAGTTATTAAAATGTGAGTTCTATACCTCCAACCACTGACATAGGTACAGGGTAGTTGGTTGCATATGTTCCGGCAAGCTGCCAGTCTGTCTTCTCGATGTTGATTTCAGGGTCCATTCCTGAGAACTTCGATGCTGTGTAGAGGTTATCAGCTGAAACAAACACTCTGAGTCCCTGCATATGAGCCTTCTTCAGGAGATTCTGTGGAAGCTGGTAGCTGAGGGTAACGTTCTTCAGACGGAAGAAGCTGCCGTCCTCAAGATAACGTGAAGAAACACTGTGAGCTGACTGGTTACCGTTGAGTACCGGCTTAGGGTGAGTTGCGATATCGCCTTCCTCTTCCCAACGCTTCCAACCAAGACCATTGTTGATGGACATCATGTTGTAGTCCTGTGACTGACCGTCAGAGTCCATTGATGTTCTGATTGAGTTGAAGATCTTGTTACCATAGATGAATGCTCCTGTTGCAGAAAGAGTGAAGCCCTTCCATGTGATGGCAGTATTCACACCACCCTGGAACTTAGGAGTCGCAACACCAACACACTGGAATGTTGCATCCTTATATACATTGGTAGGCTCTGTAGTGCCATCCTCATTGACCTTCTCCCAGAGAGGGTCACCGTTAGCAGGGTCAACGCCGAGCCACTTAGGCATATACCATGTGAAGATATCCTGTCCTTCCTTGATGAGCTGAGTCTCACCTGAGGTCACCTGCTGGATCATCTCGCCACCAGGGAGGTAGGTCACAGTGTTCTTGTTGATTCCGATGTTGAATCCTACGTTCCAGTTGAAATCTCTGAACTTAAGGATATCTGCATCTGCAGCAACCTCGATACCCTTGTTGTTTACAGTACCCACATTGTCCATATATTCGAAGAATCCTGTTGATGGAGCACGTGGAACTGCAAGGAGGAGATTGGTATTATCTGTATTGTAAAGGTCGATTGTCACATTGACTCTGTCGAGGAGTGACATCTCGATACCCAAGCTGGCCATGTAAGCCTCCTCCCAACCGAGGTTAGGGTTAGCCTGACGCTGGAGAACAGCTGATACGACATCCTGGTACTGCACAGACATTGCGTAAGTGTCCTGATAGAGGAAGTTAGCAATGGCGTCGTTACCTGTCTTACCATAACCTGCACGAAGCTTAAGGAGAGAGAATACGCTCTGTCCCTGCATCCAAGGCTCCTTGTCGATAAGCCATGCAGCAGATGCACCAGGGAAGTAACCGCCACGAGCCTTAGGAGCGAAACGTGAAGTCTCGTCATAACGGATAGAACCGGTCACGATGTACTTACCTTTATAAGAGTACTGAGCCTGTGCGAGCCATGCCCATGAGCGTGACTGATAGTCGAAACCTGAGTTTCCAAGAGGAACGGCACTGCCAAGAGCTGTCATACCGGCTGGCATCTGTCTTCCGTCAGCACTCATTTCACGGTTGCTGCCTTCTCCATATTCAATACCGACAACACCATTCACAGCGTGGTCTCCGAAGGTCTTGTTTGCCTTGAGAAGGTTTGTTGTGCCGAAACCGCTGTACCAGCCTGCGCTGTTAGCGATACGACCATCCATACCGAATGAAGGGTTGTTTGTGCGAGGGTCGATATACTCCTCATAGAACCAGTTAGATGAGCTGAAACGATTGTTCGTTGTGAACATGAGCCAATCTGTGATGTTCCATGTGAGTGAGAGGTCAGCCATTATGTCTTCATCCTTTGACTTGGCATAGTTGTACTGTTCGTTGTGGAGGAAGTTGTATGAGTCGTGTGAGTACCAAGGCTTGCCGTTATCGCTACGCTTGTTGCTTGTCACAAGGAGAAGCTCATCTGTAGGATTTCCTTCTGCATCGAACACATATGGGCTATCGAAAGGAAGTGCACGGTATGCACACTCGAGAGTCACATATGAAGAAGCCTGCTGGCTGTTTGAACGGTTGTAGTTCAAACGGAGTGCGAGATTAACGTTCTTTGCAAGAGGAGCAGAGAGGTTGACACGTGCAGAACTTCTGTTATAGTTTGTGTTGATGAGTGATCCTTCCTCATCGTAGTGGCTCACTGATGCGAACCAGTTCACGCGGCCAGACTTTCCGGCTGCAGAAGCATAATACTCCTGAACGATACCTGTCTTGAATGCTGCATCAAGCCAGTCAAAGTCTGTTTTGAGGATTTCCTTTGGACGCTGGATATTGAATACTGCCTTTGACCAAAGCTGTTTGTGAAGGTCATAAAGCTCCTGGCTGTTCATAGGTTCGAAACGACCTGTGAGTGCCTTCTTGATACCTGCTGTTGCCTTGAGTGTTACGGTTGCCTTATCGTCCTTTGCCTGCTTTGTTGTAACAACGATGACACCACCTGCTGCTGCTGCACCATAAAGTGCAGTTGCAGAAGCATCCTTTAGGACTGTGAGAGTCTCGACGTCGTTAGGGTTGAATGAACCGCCTGCAACACCATCCACCACATAAAGAGGAGATGCACCGGCAGAGATGGAACCCGTACCACGGATA
>JAZKYT010000002.1:0-58617 GCA_045612265.1 Candidatus Cryptobacteroides sp. | reverse complement strand
TCTGCTGGATGTAGATCTTAGACGGATCGACATATTCGCAAAGTGCGAGGTCTTCCTCGAGAACTTCATAGATACCGAACTTCTCCATGCCGTCGATGTCGTTTGCAAGACAAGCCTTGAGGAGATGTACAGGGAAGAGGTCCATAGGGAGTACCTTGCCGTATACGTCGTTTACAACGAATGCACGAGGACCACCGTGGAGGTTAGTGTCCATGTCGTACTTCTTGTTAGGTGTAAGCCATGAGAAGTAAGTGCGTGATGCGCTGAACAATTTGCATCTTACTGGCTTAGCCCATCCGAGAAGCTCGTACTTGTCACCCTCCTCGAGGATAGTGATCTGGTTGTCGAAGAATCCGAGGTAACCGTTTGCGCCTACGTTTGTACCGGTGAGGACGTCACCGCTTACGAAACGAAGATTCTCAGAAGCGTTGTAGTATTCTGCAACGTCCTTGATTGCGATACCAGGGTAACCCTCAACATAAGATGGATTGATTGCCTTAGGACCTGTTACAGCGATCTTTCTTCTGACATCATACTTACCTGTGTTGAAGAGCTTACCGATGGCTGCGAGCATCAGGAGTGATACTGTCCATACGGTCTCACCCTTGCGGATAGGGCTGATGTGGTGGATCTGAACTCCAACATTTCCTGCCGGATGCTTTCCAGTGAAAGTGTGAGGGATCACATTTTCAATCTTGTGGAATGGAGTTCCTGAATAGTTTGCTGAGTTAAGCGAGAAATGAACTCCGCCGTCAGTGAGCTTGCCGAGAGCGTTGATTGCAGTCTGGATGTGCTCGATCTCGTCTCTGAGAGCATACTCTGGACTTGCAGCCAAAGGTGCAGTTGAGAATGCAGAAACGAAGATTGCCTTAGGCTTCACTTCTGGATTTGCAATGATTCCGTAAGGTCTCTGAGTGAGAGCTGGCCAAAGACCTGCTGCGAGAAGGGCTTCCTTGATCTGCTCAGCAGTCATGTCTGCTACCTTCTTGACGCCATAGTCTACATACTCCTGCTCTGCGTCAGCCTTGATACGGACCTCAAGCAACTTCCTCTTTTCGCCTCTTACAACCTCAGTCACAGTTCCGCTGACCGGAGATGCGAACAGGATGTTCTGAGACATCTTGTCTGCCAATACAGGTGTACCTGCGAGGACCTTGTCACCTTCTCTTACAAGAAGCTTCGGTACGAGGCTTCTGAAATCAGTAGGCTTCACGGCCACAACGTCTGGAACGATCACCTTCTTGGTGTTCTGGGTCGCCACTCCACTGATCGGAAGGTCAAGACCCTTTTTCAAATAGATGTTGTTTGACATTATATAAACCGTTTTGAGTATAAATTTCAAAATGCGCTCGCGAAGTTACGGAATATTTCAGTATTTACGAAGTAAAAAGGCGTCTTTTTTACTCTGAATTGACCATGTTTTTGGCTGTGTAAATCTTTTTCAAAAAAGTTAGATGGTTTTGCAACGTTTTGTCTATTTTTGTGGCCCCCGAATCAGGGCATAAAAGATTTTGAAAATGGAGAATAGCAACAGGATTTTAGAGGGACTGAACAGCGAGCAGAGAGCCGCTGTAAGTTGTGTGGACGGACCAGTGCTTATCGTGGCGGGTGCGGGATCTGGCAAGACCAGGGTGTTGACAAGCAGGATTGCATATATTCTCGCGGAGAAGGATTGTGATCCGGCGAGTATCCTGGCTTTGACCTTTACCAAGAAGGCGGCTTCCGAGATGAAGGAACGTATTGCCCTGATGGTTGGAGAAAAAAGGGCCAGAAGGCTCTATATGGGTACTTTTCACTCTGTGTTCATCAGGTTTCTGAGAGAGTTTTCAGAGTCTTTAGGCTACCCTTCGACCTTTACGATATATGATACAAGCGACTCTGTAAGTGCTATCAAGACCTGTCTGAAGGAGCTCCAGCTGGATGAGAAGGTATATAAGCCGAAGGATGTTCTTTCACGTATATCCATGGCAAAGAACAACCTTGTGACAGCAGAGGCCTACCGCAGGAATCCGACAGCGCTTCAGAATGATGCATCTGCCAAGAAGCCGAGGATATGTGATATCTATCAGCTTTATGCGCAGAAGTGCAAGCAGGCAGGTGTGATGGATTTTGATGACATTCTGCTGAATATGAATATACTTCTGAGGGACAATCCTGCTGCCTTGGAGTCGATTGCCGGTAGATTCAAGTATATAATGGTCGATGAGTATCAGGATACCAACTTTTCTCAGTATCTGATTCTTAAGAAGTTGAGCCAGTTTCATAAGAATCTGTGCGTGGTGGGTGATGACTCTCAGTCCATCTATGCCTTCCGTGGTGCGAAGATCGAGAATATCCTGAATTTCAAGAAGGATTACCCTGATCATCACATCTTCCGTCTTGAGCAGAACTATCGTTCCACAAGAACTATTGTGGATGCGGCTAATACCTTGATTGCCAAGAACTCAGCCCGTATCCCGAAGAAGTGCTACTCAATGGGTGACGAGGGTGAGAAGATCAGGCTTATCCAGGCATATACAGAGCAGGAGGAGGCCTTTCTTGTTGCTCAATCCATAGTGTCCCGAATTCAATCTGAGCATGCGGAATATCAGGATTTCGCAATCCTGTATAGAACCAATGCTCAGTCCCGTGCACTTGAGGAGGCATTGAGAAAAAGGAACCTTCCGTATGTCATATATTCCGGAAATTCTTTCTTTGAGCGTGCTGAGGTCAAGGATATGATGGCCTATTTCAAACTGGCGGTCAATCTTAATGATGATGAGTCTTTCAAGCGTGTTGTCAATAAGCCTGCACGTGGAATCGGAGATACTTCGCTTGCTGCTTTGAATGCTGCTGCAGTTGAGCATAAGACTTCACTTTTTAAGGCAGCTTTCCTTGATGATCTTGAGACTTTCGGACTTAAGTTGCCGGCTGTCAAGAAGATACGAGAGTTCTGTGTAATGATGGATAAACTGTGCCTTCGCTCCCATAAGGAGGATGCATATACTGTTGCAACGGCCTTGGCTATGGAGTCAGGACTCCTGATGTTCTACAAGAGTGACACCAGCATTGAAGGTCAATCACGTACTGCCAATGTGGAGGAGCTTTTGAACAGTGTCAAGAACTATATCGAGGAGAAACAGAGT
Organism: Candidatus Cryptobacteroides sp.; assembly: GCA_045612265.1. Classification (GTDB taxonomy): domain Bacteria; phylum Bacteroidota; class Bacteroidia; order Bacteroidales; family UBA932; genus Cryptobacteroides. Next base: position 55,492 of record JAZKYT010000002.1, on the reverse strand, counting down.
GAGTATTTTGAGGAGATGCAGGCAGAAGATATGATAGGTGAGGGTGTGGAACTGACTGCTGAGGATCTTCCTGTTGTCACTCTGAATGACTATCTTGAAAATGTGTCTCTTCTCAGTGCTGTGGATGTCGAGGACGATGAAAATGGTTCCAATAAGGTGACCCTTATGACTGTCCATTCATCAAAAGGTCTTGAGTTTCCTTATGTCTATGTGACTGGTATGGAGGAGAATATCTTTCCGTCAGGTGGTTTCATGGCGTCGGAGACTGAGATCGAGGAGGAGAGACGACTCTTCTATGTTGCCATGACCAGGGCAAAGAAGCATGTGCATTTCACATTCGCTTCGACAAGAACCAGAAATGGTAAGCATGAATCCAATTCTCCTTCCCGATTCATCAAGGAGGTGGATGCGCAATATATATCGAATCCTTTGACCAGGGAGGATGTCGAGGATACTTCGAAGGAGTCCTTTGGAGGCTGGGGAACTCGTGGTGGTGTGTCTCAGTCACGTTTTGGTAGAAATGAATATGGCCGTTCGGGTGCGGTGCGTACTGAGCGTCCTTCGTCTGCTCCTGCAAGAAGACAGGACGCGATGCCGGCAAGAAGGGTTGATCCTATACCTGTGCGTCGTCCTCAGCCTGTTGCACCAAGAGTTGCAGATGCTGATTTCGTTCCGACTCCGATTCTGCAGCTGAGGGCTGGACAGAGGGTTGAGCATAACCGCTTCGGATTCGGTAAGATTCTGGAAATTTCAGGAAATCCAGCAGATTTGAAGGCGAAAATAGCCTTTGATGAGCATGGAGAGAAGATATTGATACTTAAATATGCTAAAATTCGTGCTGTGGATATTGACAATTAGTTTTTTGTTTATAACTTTGTTACGAAGTTTTTCATAGTTTAAGTTTAGGTTAAGTAGCGGGGTTTTCGCAGTGATGCGATAACCCCGTGAATTATTTTATCCGATCGCTTGAAATTATTTCTCAATTTCTGTTAAAAATTCAGAAAAACTTAGACTAAAAAAGAGCAAAAAATCGACTAAAAAACAGCAATTTCAGGTTTTTCTTTTTTTTATCCACGCTTACGCAAGACTGATATACATTTGTCCCGTCGCGATGTTGCGGCAATTAAAGATTGAGGAGAATGTATATGAAAAAAGTTGTAAAGGTTTTGTGCCTGTTGCTGCCATTCGTGGCGGCGTGTGAGATGATGGGTGATGGCCCGGAGTCTAAAAAAGGAGAGTTGCGTGTTGCTTTCGGGGATCTTCCTTCCGAGGAAACCAGGGCTGCGATGGAAATGCCGGACACAAATGATTTCCTTTTATATGTGGCGGATGCTCAGGGTGAGGTTATTTATGAAGGTTCTTATAAGGATGCCCCGGAATCCGTGATCGTCAAGGAAGGTAGTTACAATGTAAGAGTGTTGTCCCGTGAATTCAGTAAGCCGGAATTTTCAAGTCCACAATATGGAGATGAACAGGTGGTTGTCGTCAATGCCGGTGAAACTGTTTCTGTCAAGTTTATCTGCTCTCAGGTCAATTCCGGTGTCCGCCTCAGGACTTCGCCTGATTTTCTTACTGCTTACCCCGATGCTGCTCTTGTCCTGAAGTCAGATCAAGGTAGTCTGATGTATAGTTACTCAGAAACAAGAATCGCGTATTTTCTGTCAGGAAATATTTCTTTGATCATGACTCAAGGTGGGGTGGATAATACCTTGCTGACCAGGTGGTTGGGCCCTGGTGAAATCCTGTCTTTGGGAGTTGGTGTGTCTCAGAAACCGGATCCTCAGACTGGACTGCTCAAGGATGACATCTCGATTTCAGTGGATACGTCCAGAGTGTGGATTGAAGACAATTTCATAATAGGTGAGGACAATGGTACCGGTTCTGATTCAGATGGTGCTATGAGTATAGCTCAAGCTATGGGCGCGGCTGGCAGCAAGGATGTGTGGGTCAGAGGGTATATTGTCGGTGGAGATCTGACAAGTGCGTCCGGCTCTTTTGAAGGACCTTTCGAGTCGCGTACCAATCTTCTGCTGGGACCTAAATCTTCAACAACAAATCGTTCTTCGTGTATTGCGGTTCAGCTTTCGACAGGAAAGATCAGGGATGATCTGAATCTCGTGGATCATCCTGAACTCTTAGGAAAGAAAGTGTGTTTGAAAGGTGATATAGTAGACTCTTATTTTGGCTTGGTGGGTTTGAAGGAAGTTGGCGATTACGTGCTGGAATAAGGTGTTCAAAGTTTGTTATTTCTTTTGTGTGAGCGGACCGTGACGGCAACCGCTCACTTATATTATTTAATGCTGTGAAACTGCTTGCGTTACTGAATAATAATTAGTAAATTTGCGAGATTTTGAATAATGATATAAAACAGCATAAACCTAATGAAAAAAATGCCCAAAATTATTGCAACACTGATTCTTGCTGTGGCTGGGTGCTTCGCATTGAATGCGCAGTCTCTGGTGAGGGTGAGCGGTGTTGTGACATCTTCGGATGATGGTCTTCCAATGATTGGAGTGGCAGTTATGGATGGTGCGGGAAATGGCGTCATCACTTCGTTGGATGGAGACTATGCAATTAATGTTGCTCCGGGTACGGAACTTACATTTTCGAGCATAGGATATCTTGAGGCCAAGGTCGTGGTTCCGCAGACTGAAAACTTCACGCATAACGTCCAGATGCAGCCGGAAAGCATGAAACTCGATGACGTTGTTGTCATTGCCTATGGTGTGCGTAAGAAAGGAACTGTCGCTGGTTCGGTTTCAACCGTCAAGTCGGAGAAACTTGAGAACACTCCGACTGCAGCCTTCGACCAGGCACTCCAGGGACAGGTTGCGGGTCTTACCGTCCTTTCCAATACTGGTGAGCCAAGCTCATCTGCAACAATGACCATCCGAGGTACAAACTCCATCAATTCAGGAACAGCTCCGCTTTATATTCTTGACGGCGTGGCCATCTCCGCTTCGGATTTCAATACCATCAATCCTGCAGATATCGAAAGTATGTCCGTCCTGAAGGATGCTTCGTCAACTTCAATCTATGGAGCGCGAGCAGCAAATGGTGTGATCGTGATCACAACCAAGAGAGGACGCAACATGGACCAGCCGAACATCAACTATCGAATGCAGATGGGTTGGTCAGCTCTTGCTCATGGCAATTGGGATCTGATGAACACCCAGGAGCGTATCCAGTACGAAAAGGAACTTGGACTGACAGCCGGTCAGAACTACAACTACCTTTCGACAATCGATGTCAATTGGATGGATGTTGTGTTCAATGATTCTGCAATGCTTCAGAGCCACGAGCTCTCGGTGTCCGGTGCAACCGATAAGACAAACTATTATTTCTCAGGTGGTTACTACGACCAGCAGGGTATTGCTCCTGGCTCTCAGTTTACACGTTATTCAATGCGTTTCAACATGGAGCAGCAGATGTCCAACTGGCTGAAGATGGGAACCAACACCATGTTCAACTACCAGGATATCATGCAGGCTGACGAAGGATCGTATACACTTGTGACTCCGATTTCAGCAGCGCGTTTCATGCTCCCTTACTGGAATCCATACAAGGCGGACGGTTCACTCGCCTCTCTTTCTGACGGCTCGTGGAAGGGTCAGGGTCAGAACCCTCTTGAGTGGCTGGCGAATAATCCGTTGGCATACAAGAAATATAAACTGTTCTCTACAGTATTTGCAGAAATTACCCTTTATAAGAACCTCGTGTTCAAGTCGCAGTTCGGTGCAGACTTCTCGCATACAACCGGCTTCAGCCAGTCTTTTCCTGAGTATGTTCCGAATCAGGGCGAGGGTAGTGCAGCCAGAAGTTCAAGCGACGGTCTGAATCTTCAGGTATCAAATACTTTGACCTATCGTTTTGATATCGATAATATCCACGACTTCAATTTCCTTCTTGGACATGAGTGGCAGGATTATCATCTTGAGGCATTCAGTGTCAGCACTGCAGGTCAGAATAACGGCAAGCTGACAGATATTTCAACCGGTACAAGAACCACTTCTTGGACAAGCACTGCAGACTCTGATTATTCACGTGTCTCTTACTTCGGACGTGGTGAGTACAATTTTGCAGACAAATATTACAGCGAGCTTTCACTTCGTACAGACGGTTCATCACGTTTCGGTGCGAACAACCGCTGGGGAGTTTTTGGTGCGGTAGGTTTCATGTGGAATCTCCGTAATGAGGACTTCATGTCAGGCACCCGCAACTGGCTTACAATGGCTCAGATTGCACTCAGCTCAGGTACATCAGGAAACTCTGAAATCCCTAACTACGAGCATCTTGCACTCATCGGTGGTGGTTCCGACTATGTCGGTGATGCTGGAGTTGCACCTGTTCAGCCAGGTAACGAGAACCTCACTTGGGAGAATACCTGGACAAGCAACGTAGCCTTCCACTTCGGATTCTGGAACCGTCTCAACGTGGATCTCGAACTCTATAACAAGCAGACAACAGACATGTTGATGGCTGTTCCGCTCGCATACTCCCAGTCAAACGGTTACGGATACATCTGGGATAACGTCGGAACCATGGTCAACCGCGGTGTCGAGCTTAATGTGAATGCTACAGTGCTTGCGTACAAGGATTTCTCATGGAATGTGAACGCAAACGTGGGCTACAACCATAACCGTCTCACCGAGCTCTACAATGGAGTAGATGAATATGAGACTGCAAACACAAGTACCAAACTTGTCGTGGGTCATCCTGTTGGCGAGTTCTACATCAACAGATATGCTGGTGTGAACCCTGCAAACGGAGACGCTCTCTGGTATGACAAGGATGGTAACCTCACCAACGAACTCCGTGACGAGGACAAGGTCATGATCGGAAAGACATATCATGCTCCTTGGCAGGGTGGATTCGGTACTGCACTCTCATGGAAGGGTCTCAGCCTTTCAGCTCAGTTCAGCTGGGTGGGTGACCGCTGGATGCTCAACAATGACCGTTACTTCGATGAGTCTAACGGACGTTTCATGACATACAACCAGTCAAGAAGACTCCTTAACAGATGGAAGCAGCCAGGTGACATCACCGATATCCCACGCCATGGCGAATATACGGAGTTCGACAGCCGCCTTCTCGAGGATGCCTCATTCCTCCGTCTGAAGAACCTGATGCTTTCATACTCCCTCCCGAAGAGTGTTCTGAAGAAGACAGGATTCATCAGAGGTCTCAGGGTATATGCTCAGGGACAGAATCTTCTGACCTTCACCAACTTCTCTGGTCTCGATCCGGAAGGAACCACAAACCTTTATGCGGCACAGTATCCTATGTCGCGTCAGTATACCTTTGGTCTTGACCTGATGTTCTAATGAAAGATATGATGAAGAATATACAATATATGTTTTTGAAGGCTGCTGCAGTGATCGCAGTTGTCTTCAGCATGACATCCTGCCTGGAGAAGCTCCCTGGAGACTATATCCTTGAGGAGGATGGAATGAAGACTTTTACAGATGCCGAGCAGACACTCACAGGTATCTACACTGCATATATGAGCAGTGCGCTTTACAGCGGTTATCTGACTCTCTGTCCTGATATTCAGGCTGACCTTGTGTACGCTGTTCAGGGTAACACCAACACCTTGGGAACACATTGGCGCTGGGATATCCGTTCAACCAATCCGGAAGTGGAGGCTGTCTATGCAGCCCTTTACAAGATCATCGGTCGCTGCAACTTCTACCTTGACAAGGTTGATGAACTTCGTGCAAGTCTCACCGACGATGCAGAGATCCAGTATCTTGATTACTATACCGGTGAAGTATATTGTGCAAGAGGTCTGGCTTATGCGGAGCTTCTCAGATGTTTCTGCAAGGCTTATGATCCTGCGACTGCGGAGAGTGAACTCGGACTTGTTCTCGCTGATACATATTTCGGAGAGAAACCATCGAAGCGAGCTTCCCTGAGGGATTCATATCAGTTTGTGATCAATGACCTTGTGAAGGCTGAGGAACTTCTCGACTCTGAGAACGACTATTTTGATGCTGCATACTTCACAAACGCTGCTGCACATGCAATTCACGCACGAACAGCTCTTTATATGCAGGATTGGGATGCTGCCATTGAGCACTCATCTGTCCTGATCGATTCAGATGCATTTGCATTGGCGACTGCAAGAAGCTATGTGACAAGCACCCAGACCTATCTGAACTACCTCTGGACCAACGATACATCATATGAGAATATCTGGAGAATAGGTTATACTGCTACTTCATACGGTGGAGCTCAGGGTGCGATCTTCCTTAACTTCTCGAATGACTATACCTATTATTATCCGGACTATGTACCTGCTCAGTGGGCTCTGGACCTTTATACTTCAGGTGATGGCCGCTACAATTCATATTTCGCAAATCTTCAGACCGGATATGCGCATGGACTGACCTGGCCTCTGCTTGTCAAGTATTATGGAAATGAGTCACTTATGCAGAACATGATCTACCATGTGAACATGCCTAAGCCGCTCCGTCTTGCCGAGCAGTACCTTATCCGTGCCGAGGCATATTGCCAGAAGAAGAACTTCAGTGCCGCATCTTCTGACCTCACAACCTTGAGCGAGTCGCGTCACTCTGCCGGCGGTTCATTGTCAGTGAACGAGTCGAACTGGCTTCAGACAATTTCAGACGAGCGTGTGAAGGAACTCTTCATGGAAGGTTTCCGTCTGCATGACCTCAAGAGATGGGGCATGGGCTTCGAGAGAACTCCGCAGTCTCAGACCCAGCCTGAGGGCAGCTCCATGAAGGTCGAGGCTGGCAATCCATTGTTTGTGTGGCCGATCCCTAACCAGGAACTCGTGGCGCCAGGATCTCAGATACAGCCAAATGAAAGTAACAGATAAAGACAAGATATATGAAGCAGATAATTAAATATATGACACTCGCTTTCCTCGCTGTGGCTGCATTGGGCAGCTGCCAGGAAAGATATGTGACTTATTCGGATGCTGAATATGTCATGTTTGCAGATACTTTGGCAACATATCCTGTGCAGGATACAGTAGAATACTTCAGCATTCCGGTGGTATCTACAGTCATAACTGATTATGACAGAACCTACGGAGTTGAGATCATCGATAAGGGAAGCAATGCCATTGAGAATCTTCATTATCGTCTCCAGTCCAATACGATCACTATCAAGGCCGGTGAGAACCGTGCTGATGTGAAGGTGCATGGCTACTACGAGAATATTGAGGCTACTGATTCTCTCGGCTTTACTCTTCAGCTTGTGATGGACGAAAAATATGTCATGCCTTTATATGGCAAGCAGACCAAGGCCGTGTTGATGAAGAGCTGTCCGTTCGATATCAACGATTTCACAGGCTATTGTGTCCTCACATCCATGTTCCTTTACAATTACAACGCGACAGGATCTTACCAGAGACTGGTATATACAGAAAAGCATCCTACAGAGCAGAATACCATAATCTGCCGTAACTGGATCAATGACGGTTATGATGTGACCATGACGTTCAATGCTTCAGATCCGATGAAGCCTTTTGTTACAATGGACAAGGGACAGGTCGCAAGTGATGAAGGATCATTCTTCGGAATCTCTTATGGAGATGACAAGCTTCTCGTCACCAACAGCTCTCTTTACGACTCTATTTTCTATCCATGCGGAAGATATCTGTATATATGGACAGAAATGTATGTGGAAAATCTCGGCGTGCCTGTCGGAACCGTAGGACACTTCTATAATATTATGGAGTGGGTGAGTGACGAAGAGGGTGAACGTCTTAAGAATGAGGGTATTTAATCGATAGAAACTTATGCTTATGAAGACAATCAATAATATATTCAAGTCATTGGCTTTGTTTGCTGCAATCATTTCAGTTGCAGCCTGCGAGCCACAGCTGGGTAATCAGGACGGTCCTGAATCGGTGACTCCTCATTTCCCGGAACTTATTGAAAATTACGCTGTAGAGCCGGGTTCTGTTCAGGAAATCGTCTTTACTCCAAATCTTGACTGGAAGATCACAATACCTTCAGAAGTGAGACAGTGGTTCTGGATTGTTGAAGGATCATTCAAGGTCACTGAACTGACCGGCACGGCATCAGAGCAGCCGGTGAAGGTTCTCATCGGAGTGACAGAGAATCCTGAATTCGACAAGAACTTCTCATGTGATGTGACACTTCATATGGGAGATACATCCCAGGTGGTTGCGAAGTACATGCTTCCTGCAAAGGAGAAATCGATACAGGTGTTTGCTGCAAAGCCGCTCGCGGAAGGCGGATTCGAGCTTGCTGAGGACGGAGTGTCGTATAGCTATTCAGGTGATGTGGCAACAGGTCTCGACCTCATCTGGTCACCTGCTGATGCTGATTTCAGATTGCCTGTAAGAGTGCTTTCAAACTGTGAGTGGACAGTGACACATCCTGAGTGGGTGGAAGTTAATGTTCCTGAAAAAACTACTGGTGTGATAGACCTTGTATTCATTGGTGAGTCAATTTCTGGTGATTCAGGCAAAGTAACGTTCAGTGTGGACGGTGCCGAGGTCATGAGCCTTGATATGACAATCCCTTCGTGCGGTGGTATTGACGTTTATTCAGCTAAGTTTGACGGAAGCCAGTACGAGTACGATGAGGAAGGCCAGTATTTGTGGTCGGATTCTGCTGTCGAGGAGGTTACATTGGCATGGCTGGGAAGTGATTTCAGAGTGCCGGTGAAGGTATCGTCAAAATGCAACTGGACAGTGGTTGCCCCTGAATGGGTTTCTGTCGAGCTTCCGGAGAAGACTGCTGGAGATGTTGTCCTCACTCTCATTGGCGTGCCGTCAAAATATCCGCTTGCAGATACATCAAGCAAGCTTATCTTCAAGAGTGGAGATGAGGTTGTGGATGAAGTTGTGCTCAATATCCCTGGCTGCAGTGATATCATGAGATTCTCATTGGACAGAAGCCTCACATCACTCGAATATAATTATCTCGGAGAGTTGAGAACTTCAACAGGCTTTGTCACTGAGGCTGCTACAGCTCAGTTGATGGGCTCGAAGGGTGTGCGTGTGCTTGCAGTGGAGACTACTGGAGAGAAGGTTTCATCCGAGAATCCTGACTGGTTCACTTTTGAACTTTCAAACTGGAATACAGCTTCTGATGCCGCTGTTCTTCAGGAACGTACGCTCACATTTGCTGTGACTGAGAATGATGGTCCGGCAAGAACTGCTGTGCTTTTCGTTCTCCCACCAAGCGTTACAGAAGAGGCCGCAGAGCTCTTTACTGATAATGCTGTCGTGAAGGAGGAATATGAGGCCTATGCTGTGTCTGTTCTTCAGGAGTCTGAGAACTATGCTGAATATATCCGCCTCAATCTTTCGGAGGATTCTGAGTATGAATGCTCGTTCGAGAGGGCAAGCCAGGAGAAACAGGCTGAACTCACTGCTCTTCTTGGTGAGACTGAATTCGTGTACGTGCTCAGCTACGACAGCCCATATTGCCGTGATTACGCTTCATTGAACATGGCTGTAGGATTCAGCACATATAAGGTCTTTGCCCAGGACGACCTTTCATCTGACAAGTCTTCAAGCGATGACTTCTGGTTGCAGTTTGCTTCTGAGGGTGCATCTAACAGCTATGGAGTGGTAGATATGTATCTTAATCAGGATGTGCCTATCGAGCAGTCTGTCGGATATATTGTGTTCTATAACGCTGAAGGTGGAGTCCTCGCTATTGTAGAGTGTCTTGCGCCGACTGTGCCTGAGATCCTCACTGTGGACAGCAACGAACTGATCTTCAGTGCAGAAGCAGCTGAGCAGACGGTCAATGTGACTTCAAATGTCGATTGGACAGCAGACAGCAATAAGAGCTGGTGCACAGTCGATCCTGAGTCGGGCAGCAAGGATGGTGTTGTCAAGGTGTCTGTGGAGGCAAACGAAACAGGAAGAGACAGAAGTGCGAAGATTGAGATCAGCTCAAATAATGAGGTTCAGATAGTGGAAGTGACACAGAAGGCAGGTGAGATGCTTGAGGTAAGTACCGAGCAGGTTGAATTCGGCTGTCTGGCTGCCACAAAGACCATTACAGTCAGAGCCAATGTACCTTGGACCATCGAGAGTGATTCGGATTGGTGTACAGTTGATCCGGCATCAGGAGACAAGTCTGTCAAGGTGACAGTTGCCGTGACCAGAAACTTTGAGGATGCGGAACGTGAGGCTGTTCTGACCCTTAAGTCTGAAGGAACGACTGTTACAGTCAACGTAAGCCAGATGTATGATGACGCTACGGTTACCAATGGTGATGAGACAGTACATTTTGTGGATTACAATGACGCAAAGGCAGTCGGTGCCGTTCTTGAGCACCTTACAACAGGTGATATTTACAAGCAGTACAGGGATGGCCAGGCTTTGGTTTACCATCTTACATATATCCAGGAGGGCGCTCCTTTGAGAATCGTGCTTCCTCAGGAGGTGAAGTCCCATAATGTCAATCCTTATGCGAACCGTTACGATATCAGAGTGAACGATACATTGTATGACGAGTATTTCGGACCGAACGGACTTGTCGGTGAGGTTGTTCTGGATTCTGATAACAGTGTGGAAATCATTATGGAATTGCCTGAGGGACAGGATTTCATGAGAGGAAATATCAATTTCTTGTCTGAAACAAGCGAGAGCCCTATACTGATTCTGGTTTGTACAATTGACGTCACAGCTAACAAGTAAACATAGAGATGAAATCATATAGATATATAAAGGAACTCTTCTGTATCCTGGTTGCAGCGCTTGCTTTTGCCGGATGCTCTCCTCTGGAGGAGCCGCAGAACGGTGCTGACGGATATGGTTATGTGCAGTTCAAACTGTACAAAGAGGCGTCGTACAGCCCTACAAAGGCTGTAATGTCGCAGATCAATTATCTCAGCGATGTGTCGAAGATCAGAGTCGTGATGAGAAGCGGCGGTCATGATATCGCCCAGACTCTTGTCATGAACTATTCGAACAAGGAATCCGCAGAGTTCGGTTTGCGAAGCGACAAGATCAAGTTGCTTGCAGGAAGCTATGAGCTTGCCATGTTCACCCTTTATGACAGCATGGACCAGCCGCTTTACGAGTCCACTCCTTCAGGCGACTTTGCAAAGTTCGAGGTGGTTGCAGGAGGTCTGTCTGTGCATGACCTTACAGCAAATACCGTTGAGAGAGGAAAGGTGAAGTTCAATATCGTCAAGGATTTTTCTGACTTCGAGAACATCCCGGAAACAAAGGCGTCAAACAGCAAGACATATACATTTGATGAGATCGGATATGTGTCTGTGTCTGTGAGGAAGGAGAATACTACAGTTTCCTTCGACATGCTTCCTGCCGACTACGATGTGCACTTCACTGATGACGGTGTCGAGGACGGATACCTTACCTCGTCGCTGCAGTGTGACACTCTTCTAACTCTGACCGCCGGTACATATAAGGTGATCTCTTATGTCGTTTACAACCGTGACAAGAAGATGCTGGAGTCGGCTTCAGGTCTTGACGAGCAGTTTGAGGTGAATGATAACCAGACAACAGAGGCTTCTGTTCCTGTGAAGCTCCATGAGGCGGATGAATATATAAAGGACTATTACGCCCTTTATGAAATCTGGAAATCTCTTCACGGAGAGGAGTGGTACTATATCGGCGAGAACTTTGCGCGTGGCTCTAACTGGGACTTCAATAAGGATGTGGACCTTTGGGGTGACCAGCCTGGTGTTCAGCTTCATGCAAATGGTCGTGTGGCTCTTGTCAATCTCAGTGACTTCGGCTTCTATGGTGAGCTTTCACCTGCTGTGGGGCAGCTGACAGAGATGGTGGAGTTCTATCTCGGTAACCACAATGACCTCAACCTGGTCAGCTATGACCCGCTTTCTACTCCAGGAAAGAGCAGAACTGAAAGAATGAAAATGCATAAGGAGTTCATGTATCATCTCAATCCTCCTACCCAGATGTCTGAGCCGATTGCGCGTGCATTGATGGAGAACGGAAAGGAGACTCCTGAAATCCGTCTCTATAATACAATGAGCGAGGGTCAGATCATTGAGAAGGGTACAGGTAAGATGCGTATCCAGCCTAAGGATATGATCTCCGGCAAGATCAACAACGGATTGACAAAGCTTCCGGATGAGATCGGTAACCTCACAAAGCTGGAGCAGCTTTTCATTGCGAACGGTACTCTTGAAAAGATTCCGGCAACTGTGTCTAACCTTACTTCATGTACGGATCTGGAGATCTACAACTGTCCGATGATGACAGAATTCCCAGTAGAGATTGCCCAGATGCCTAATCTTATCACAGTGAACATTGCCAACAACAGACAGTGGAATGCTGAAGAGGCGCTCAAGGGCCTCAAGGCTCTGGCAACCGGTCCGTCAAGGGAGAAGATCCAGATTCTCTATTTCAATGAGAACAATCTTGAACTCATTCCTGCAGAGATCACCAATATGAAGAAGCTTGGTCTGATGAACTTCTCTTCAAACAAGATCAAGGAGATCGAGACCCCATGGGGCAAGGAGATCAAGCCTGTGCAGCTCATTCTCGACAATAATCAGCTTTCGGAGTTCCCGACTGATGAGGACGGAGTGTTCTGTTATGTCGAGGATGCAGAGACCTTCTCTGTGAAGCGTAACAACTTCACGGTTTTCCCTGATATCTTTGATGCAAAGTCAATGTATGCGATCGTATCCATCGACTTCTCGTTCAATCATATCAGCAGATTCCCTGATAACTTCAAGGGTGTGTATGTGGAGACTTTGACAGTTGCAAACAACCCTGAACTTGAGACCTATCCTATCCAGCTGAAGGAGTCTGATTCCAAGATCATGTATGTCAACTTCAGAGGTTGTAATCTCAAGCATTTCCCTAAGGATTGCTTCACATATCCGAATGCAGTATATCTCCAGTCGTTTGATTTCTCATACAACGACCTGAAGGATCTTCCAAGCGACATGCATTCGGGAACCATGCCATATATGTATGGTGTGGAACTTTCATACAACCAGTTCTCAAGCTTCCCTTGGGAGCCGCTTGATTCCCAGTATCTCACTGTGTTCGCAATCCGTGGTCAGCGTGATGCTGAAGGTGCCCGTTGCCTCTCTGAGTGGCCTACCGGCATCTACAATCACAGAGGTCTGAGAGGACTTTATATGGGCTCGAACAATCTTGGAAAGATTGACGACAGGATCTCATCACTTATCTATTACCTGGATATCAGTGACAATCCTGAGATTATATTTGATGCTTCCGATATCTGCTATGCTTATCAGTCAGGTGCATATTACCTGATCTATGACAAGACCCAGGATATAAGAAATTGTGACATTATGTTGAATTAACAGGAGGGTATGAAGATGAAATATACAAAACTCATGTTTGCAGCCCTTGTTGCTGTTATGTTTTTTGCCTGCCACCCGGCTGAGGAGATTCAGTTCGGTGTGGAAATCGGTACCGAGGACGGAAAGCTGTCATTCGGACCGGAGGGTGGTGTCCAGAAGATCTCAGTGTCTGCCCAGGATGAGTGGGTGGTGATGACTGATGAGCCTTGGATCATGGTTTCGCCTGCAAACGGCCGTGGTTCATTCGAGTGTGAGGTGAGCATCGACTCGACAATCCTTACAGAGTCACGCCCTGGTGCCATCAGAATCCAGAACCAGAAGACCGGTGAGAAATGGGACCTAAATGTATATCAGGAAGGATTCCCGCGTCAGATCAGTCTGAAGGATGATACAGTCGAGATTGACGACTTCGCTGCGTTCGACTCGCGTTCTTTCGATGTTGAGGTGCTCTCAAATGTGGAGTTCGATGTCGTGATTCCTGAGGATGCGGCCAACTGGCTTTCATATACCAAGCCTGAGCTTGTTCTCGACAGAGGTGCCAGACCTCGTAAGGTAAAGGTGCATTTCGACTGGAAGGTCAATTCCCGCGACGTGGTGAGAAATACTTCCATCAGCTTCGCTCCTGTTGAGCCGGTTGCGCTTGACCGTCAGGATGTGCTCAAGGTGTCGCAGAAGGCATCCATGGAAATTCCTGTCGGAACACCAGCAGGAGACTCGCTTGCGGTGATTGCTATCAACAGAGCCCTTGGCGTGTTCACCAACCTTGACACTTCCGAGAAGATGGAGTATTGGGACAATGTAGCTTTATATAAGGATGGTCCTAACAAAGGCCGTATCCGCTATGTCCAGTTCTTCATGTTCAACACAAAGGAGGAGCTTCCTTATGCTGTCCAGTATCTTACAGCTGCTGAGGAGATCGTGTTCTACTCGAATGCAAACCAGTTCCTCAAGAGTCTCGATACAGGTGAATGGATCACTAAGCTCACTCAGCTCAAGAGACTGACCATCGGTGCCTATGGACTCACAACTCTTCATCCAGACTTCAAGAATCTCAAGAACCTTGAGTTCCTTGACCTTGGATCGAACTGTTTCCAGAATATACCTGAGATCCTTACTCCGGAGAATTTCCCGAAACTGCGTTCTCTTGTGTTGACTGCAAACCAGCGTAATACAATCTACGATCTCAGCAATGATTCAAGAGAGAATATCGGAGGTTTCGAAGACGATAACGGACTCAGGAGATTCAAGGATATCCTGAAGTGGAATCAGCTTGATACTATTCGTCTGTCAGTCAACTACCTGCAGGGCGAGATTCCTGATATGAAGTACGAGGGACTCCCTGTGTGGACATACGAGGAGTTGAAGGACTCGCTTGCGACAAACATGACCCAGCTCCCTGAGAAGCTTCAGAATTTGCCTAAGGTGCTTCCGAATACAAAGTCCTTTGCAATCAACTTCAATAGATTCACTGGTAATATTCCGGATTGGATGCTCTACCATCCTAACCTTGACCTGTGGTTCCCATATTCGTTGGTTTTCCCACAGGAGGGTAAGAACAGGGAAGGAAAGAACGCTGGCTTCGACAACGAGCCTTCAAGCATGGATTACTACTACGATATATATAGTAACAAGAAGTACAACCCTAATAAGAAATAAATCGAATGAACTTCAGAAAGTATAGATATATTATTCCTGCGGTCCTGACTTTGGGACTGGCAGCCTGCTCGGTGGATGAGCATAAGGTGACTTTGGAGCCGGAAGGCCCTAAGGTGCCGGAGCTTTCTGCTGATGTGGTTGAGGGACAGCTTCTTGTGCGTTTCGATGCTCGTGTGAGCGATATCCTTGACAAGGCAGGTGTGACCAAGAGTGGCCCTAAGATGCCGATGACCCGTTCCGGAGTGCTCAGCGTCGATCAGATTCTTGATCTGGTCGAGGGCTATCAGATTGAAAGAGTCTTCCCAGTGGATATGCGTACCGAGGAGAAGGCTCGTGAGGAAGGTTTGCATCTTTGGTATGTGGTCCGCTTCCCGGAGACTTATTCAGTTGAAAAGGTGGCTGCTGACCTTTCTGCACTTGGAGAGGTGAGCAGAGTGGAATATAACAGAACCCTCAAGAGAGCATCTGATGCAGAGGCCATACCTGTTGCTGCAGAGCAGCTTGCAAAGGCTTTTAATGTGGATAATGATGCTGTAGCAGGTTTTGCAGATCCATATCTTGCATATCAGTGGAACCTTATCAATGACGGAAGCCTGAACAATCCTGATCTTCAGAAGACAAAGTTCATTGCTGGTGCTGACGTTGCGGTGCGTGACGCATGGGAGCTTACTACCGGAGACCCTTCGATCATCGTAGCAGTCCTTGATGAGGGTGTCGATGTCAATCACGAGGACCTCAAGGCTAGCATGTGGGTGAATGAAGGCGAGGTCTGGGGGGCTCATGAGGATGGTGACGGAAACGGATATGCCGGAGATATCCATGGTTATAACTTTGTTGAGAATCATGGTGTGATTGCTGTTGAGAGCGTGTATGACACAGGTCACGGAAGCCACGTTGCAGGTGTGATTGCAGCAACTAATAATAATGGAAAGGGTATCAGCTCGATCGCCGGTGGTAACGGCTTCCTTCCAGGTGTGAAGATCATGTCGTGCCAGATCTTCTCTGGCGCTTATGCCGGAACAGTACTCGAGGAGGTGCGTGCCATCAAGTATGCTGCGGACAACGGAGCAGTTGTTCTTCAGTGCAGCTGGGGATATATTTCCGGAGCGGCAAACCCATATGAGTGGACTCCACAGTATTCCAACGATGACGAGTGGCTGGCATACAATGTCCTTGAAAAGAAGGCGCATGACTACTTCGTTCACAATGCCGGCTCTCCAGATGGAGTGATTGACGGTGGTATCGTGGTGTTTGCAGGCGGTAATGAGTCGGCGGCAGCAGCCAGCTATCCTGGCGCTTATGGCGATTATGTGGCTGTGGCTGCAACAGCAGGTGACTTCACTCCGGCGGTATATACAAACTACGGCCCGGGAACGACAATCAGTGCGCCAGGTGGCGATCAGGACTACTATTATGAGTCTGAGTATCGTTATCCTGCGTTCAGCGGTGATGGAAGACTTGGTTATGGTGACATAGGATGTATTCTTTCTACAGTACCGACTCACCTCAGCCCAAGCGGATACGCGTATATGGAAGGTACTTCAATGGCTTGTCCTCACGTTTCCGGTGTGGTTGCTCTCGGACTTTCGTACGCTGCACAGCTCAGAAAGCATTTCACTACAGAGGAATTCAAGGAACTCCTTTATTCTTCTGCACTCCCTATCGATGACTACATGTCAGGAACAAAGGTCTATAGCAAGTATGTGATTGACCTTGAGGAGTCGTCTCCATTGCAGTCCTTTGATATGTCCGCTTTCAGGAAGCAGATGGGACATGGACAGGTTCATGCATACAATTTCCTTAAGGCTATCGAGGGCGCAGGAGTGCCTATGACATTCCCGAATGTATTTGTTGCTGTTGGAGAAACCAAGGTCATTGACCCTACCATATATATGGAAGGAAATGAGTTTACCGCAAGTGTGGATGAGAACAAGATGTCGGTCGTTTCTGTTGAGGTGAAGGATGGAAAGGTTGTGGTGACCGGAAAGGCGGAAGGCCAGGCAGCAGCGCTTGTGACCGGAGGTGGCAAGACTCAGGCATTTACAATTACAGTAAGAAACGGTGCAGCTGGTAACGGCTGGCTTTAATATATGAGGATTTCAGGAATCATATTGGCTGCAGTTCTTGCCTTGGGAGTCATGCCCGAGGCAGGTGCGCAGCTGAAGATGGTGTCCAAGGATAAGCTGGAGAGTGTGAATACACCCAGATTGTCGGCGGATTCAGCCTCGCTGGGTTTTGTGACAAGTCATATTGTGGCTGAACGCATGACCGAGGATGATGCTCCGAAGACATATGCCTTCGAATTCACGAATCTGGGTCAGGCTGAGCTTGAAATCACCCGACTTGTGACAACATGTTCCTGTACTCAGGCAATATGCCCGCAGAAGGAGCTGGCGCCCGGGGAAAAGTCATCAATCATTGTGACTTACAATCCGAAGGGCCATCCGGGAAGATTTGACCGAAAGATATTTGTATATACACAGGAGGGGAATGCACCTGCAGCGGTATTGAAACTTTCTGTGGATGTTGAGAACAGTATGGATATTTCCGGACAGTATCCGGTATCGATGGGAAAGATAAGTCTCAGAAGGAATGTGCTGAGGTTCACGAAAGGACAGTCGGCTGTGGAAAAACTGAGATTTGTCAATGTCAGCGGCAAAGTTCTGAACTTTGATTGCGACAGGAATTTCCTCCCGGAATGCATCAGTTTCTCCGCTCCTCAGACCAACCCTATGGAAGAGGCCGAAATGGTGATCAGGTACGATTCCGGCAAGGCTGGAGCACGTGAGAAAGTGACGGTCTTCCTCAGTGGACTCGGACTTCCTCCAAGCCAGTCCTCACTGACTATATATTTTGAATAACGCGATTAAACAATTAATACAATGATAAAGAAGATATTGACCATCTTTGTTGCCGCAGCGGCATTGATTTCATGTCAGGTTGAGCCTGAAAATCCTGAGTTGCCTCAGTTGGATGTGAACGCCAACAATATATCGGGTTCATGGAAACTTGTCGAGTGGAACGGTGCAGAGCTGTATGAAACTACATATATGTATGTGAATTTCGTGCGCAATGACAGGACTTTCACGATATATCAGAACATGGACTGTTTCGCTGATGTCCCTCACGTTGCAACCGGAACATATTATATCGAGACGGATATGGAACTCGGTGCAATCATCCGTGGCATGTATGACTATGACTCGGGAGACTGGGCACACCGATACATTGTCAAGTCCCTCACTGCAGAAGAAATGGTCTGGGTTGCGAAGGATGACAAGACCTATATCCAGAAGTTCAAGAAAGTGGATTCAATTCCAGTTGCTGAGCAGGAATAAAGATTAAATGCCTTTCCAGGTGGAAGGAACGGGAGCCTCTATTGTCAGGGGCTCCTTTTTTACGGGGTGTACGAAGGTGATGCGACGCGAATGAAGCGAGATTCCTCCATCCGGATTTGAGCGTGGCGCACCATATTTGAGGTCACCTTTGATCGGGCAGCCAAGGTTAGAAAGCTGGCAACGGATCTGATGGTGGCGTCCAGTGAGAAGTTCAACCTCCACGAGCCAGTATCTGTCGGTCTTTCCGATCTGCTTATAGTTCAGTTTTGCGAGCTTGGCATCCTTGCGGGCTGCTTCTGGACGGCAGACATATGATTTGTTCTGCTTTTCGTTTCGCCACATCATGTCCTCGAGATGGCCTTCTGCCGGCTTAGGCTCGGCGCAGACGAGTGCCCAGTAGAACTTGTGAACGTCAGAGTCGCGGAACATGGCATTCAGACGCTCAAGTGCCTTGGATGTCTTGGCAAGGACTGTGATGCCGCTCACAGGGCGGTCCAGACGGTGGGGCAGACCCATGAATACCTGGCCCGGTTTGTTGTCTCGCATTGCGATGAAGGCCTTGTAGGTCTCTGTCAGCGGTTCGTCTGAGGTCTTGTCGCCCTGCACGATCTCACCAACCTTCTTGTTCACTACCAGAAGGTGATTGTCTTCATAAAGTATTCTTGATGCGAGGTCGTTGAATTCCGCCTGCGACAGTTCTCTGTATATCATGCTGCAAAAGTAGCAAATATGTCATTATATACCGCCAAATGTCATATCAAAACTGACAAAATGGCATATAATTTTTATCATTTCCGCTTGGCACAGCTTTCGTTATTATCTGGGCGTCGCATAAATGTCATCCCGACAGATTGGAAAACGTCGGTGAGCCTTTATGCCAGGACTGATTAATAATTAAAATAAAAATAAGAATTATGGGAAAAATTATTGGAATTGACCTTGGAACTACCAACTCATGCGTGGCAGTGATGGAAGGTAATGAGCCAACAGTTATCATCAATAACGAGGGACAGCGTACAACTCCTTCAGTTGTTGCTTTCACAGATGGCGGTGAGAGAAAGATCGGTAACCCTGCAAAGCGTCAGGCGATCACTAACCCTCACAAGACCATCTTCTCTATCAAGAGATTCATGGGTGAGAAGTACAGCCAGGTTGCAGGCGATGTGGCACGTATGCCATATAAGGTTGTAAAGGGCGACAACGACACTCCACGTGTTGATATCGACGGTCGTCTTTACTCTCCACAGGAAATCTCGGCAATGATTCTTCAGAAGATGAAGAAGACAGCTGAGGAGTATCTCGGTCAGGAGGTTACAGAGGCTGTCATCACAGTTCCTGCATACTTCTCAGACTCACAGCGCCAGGCTACAAAGGAGGCTGGTAAGATCGCTGGTCTTGAGGTTAAGCGTATCATCAACGAGCCTACTGCAGCTGCACTTGCTTACGGTCTCGACAAAATGAACAAGGATATGAAGGTTGCTGTATATGACCTTGGTGGTGGTACATTCGATATCTCTATCATGGAGCTCGGCGACGGCGTGTTCGAGGTTCTTTCAACTAACGGTGACACTCACCTCGGTGGTGATGACTTCGACCAGGTGATCATCGACTGGCTCGCTTCAGAGTTCGCAGCTGAGAACGGCGGAATCGACCTCAAGAAGGATCCAATGGCACTCCAGAGACTCAAGGAGGCTGCTGAGAAGGCAAAGATCGAGCTTTCAAGCCAGACTTCAACTGAGATCAATCTCCCTTACATCATGCCGGTTGACGGTGTTCCAAAACACCTTGTTAAGACTCTTACAAGAGCTAAGTTCGAGCAGCTTGCCGACTCTCTCATCCAGAGAACAGTTGAGCCATGCCGCAAGGCTCTCCAGGATGCAGGTATCAGCGCATCACAGATCGATGAGGTTCTCCTCGTAGGTGGTTCAACACGTATCCCTGCAATTCAGGCTGTAGTTGAGAAGTTCTTCGGTAAGGCTCCTAACAAGAGCGTGAATCCTGACGAGGTTGTGGCTATGGGTGCTGCTATCCAGGGTGGTGTGCTCGCAGGTGATGTCAAGGATGTACTCCTTCTCGACGTAACTCCACTTTCACTCGGTATCCAGACTCTCGGTGGTGTGATGACAAAGCTCATCGAGGCTAACACTACTATCCCTACAAAGAAGTCTCAGGTGTTCTCTACAGCAGCTGACAACCAGCCTGCAGTTGATGTACATGTTCTTCAGGGAGAGCGTCCTATGGCTAAGGACAACAAGCTCATCGGTAACTTCATTCTCGACGGTATCGCACCTGCACCAAGAGGTGTACCTCAGATCGAGGTGACATTCGATATCGACGCTAACGGTATCCTCAACGTATCTGCAAAGGATAAGGCTACAGGCAAGGAGCAGAACATCCGCATCGAGGCTTCATCAGGACTTTCTGATGCTGAGATCCAGAGAATGCGTGACGAGGCTAAGGCTAACGAGGCTGCTGACCAGGCTGAGAAGGAGCGTATCGGCAAGATCAACAACGCTGACGGTATGTGCTTCCAGACTGAGAAGAACCTCAAGGAGTATGGCGACAAGATTCCTGCAGACAAGAAGTCAGTAATCGAGGAGGCTAAGAATAAGCTTCAGGATGCTGTGAAGTCTCAGAACACTGCTGACATCGAGAAGTACAACGCAGAGCTCGAGGCAGCATGGCATGCAGCTTCAGAGGATATGGCGAAGGCAGCTCAGGCAGGTCCTCAGCCAGGCGCAGGCCAGGGTCCGTTCGGCGGTGGCCAGGCAGGTCCTCAGGGCGCTGATGACCAGGGTGTTGACGAGCAGTAATCGGATACCTCAAGGCATTTTAGGGTGCAATATAATCACCTGAATGTTAAGGTCTTAATAAAATTAGGGTGGGCAATTTTGCCCACCCTAATTTGTATAATATTCTGTAAGATAGTTAGTTACGTTGCACCTAGAAAATTGAGTTCAAGACGTGTGCAAGTCTCAGACCGCCGAGAAGAAGCTGCTCTTCAAGCATTGGTGAGAAGTTATATACGTACTGATATGCATTCAGACGCTCATCACCAAGATTCTCCTGATATTCGTACAGAAGAGCTGCGTTGGAAACAGTGGCTGTGAACCAGTCCTCATATGTTCCCTTGACAACTTCCTTCTTATATTTCTTGTTTACGGTGTCGAGGTGGTCTCTCCACTCTGTGTAACTCCATGTGCGTGCAGATTCGATGATCTTGCTGTCCCAAAGTGAGTGGAGGCTTGTGTTCTGGCCGAACCATTTCAGTTTAAAACTATTGCCGCCACGGTCCGAAAGACGTCCTGCGTGCATAGGGCAGTGCATGTCGCCGACCAGGTGTACAATCATCTTGAGGTAGTCCACTCTCATGCTGTCAGTGAGGTTGTCATAGTTCTCTGTCATCTCCTTTGTGAGCATGTTGAGAGCTGTAAGAACGTCGCCGTCAGGGTTCTTCTGCATGGTCTCATAAGTCAGGCCCTTGTCGACATTGGCATAGTGCCATGTCTTGGTCTTGTTGTAACCATCCTCCCAATAAGGCGAGTTCTGGATGCTGTCCATCCATGAAGAATAATAAACGATTGACTTTCCGTCAAGGAGCTTGCTGATCTGCTTCTTTGCTTTTGGAGTGAGGTTCTGCTCAGCGATTGCAGCCACGATGTCGTGTCCTTTCGATCCCCATGCAAAAGATGAGATGCTGTTCAGGAGCATGGATATGCTCAGAAATGTGAAAATGATGCGTTTCATATCTGGATTGATTTCTTTGTTTGCTTCAAGCAAATATAAAAATAATTCCTAATATAAGTTCTCTATATCTTATATGGAGATTTAGATATCTGTTGCTGAAATGTGAATTTGTAATGAATTGTTAACTTTTTGTTACAAAGTGACTTAGTAAAGAAATAATATCTATATTTGCGGCCGTAAAGAACTTATAAGTTACAAATTAAAAGAATTTAAGAACTATGGAAATCAACAACATTGGAAACAACGCTGGTCTCGTATGGAACGCGTTGAACGCTAATGGCAGAATGACTGAGGCCAAGCTCAAGAAGGAGACTGGTCTTGCAAGCGCAGATTTCTACGCAGCTCTCGGCTGGCTTGCTCGTGAGGGTAAGGTAAACGTAGAGGTTGAGGTTAAGGGCGCTAAGTCATGCGAGTACTACACTCTCAATGCCTAATTATTAAGCGTAATATCTTGAAAGATAGATAAAATTCAAAAGAGCGGCGTTGAGCTGCTCTTTTTTTTGTTCAACCTGTCACAAAATTTACTAAATTCGCGTGAATTTTAGCTTTATACTGAAAATTTATAATTCACCTACATATGAACGATACAAAAGTTTTGAATCGCGCAGCCGATAATATCCGTATTCTGGCTGCTGCAATGGTTGAAAAAGCAAATTCTGGTCACCCAGGCGGAGCAATGGGTGGTGCTGATTTCATCAATGTACTCTATTCTGAGTATCTCCAGTATGATCCTGCAAATCCGAAGTGGGAAGGTCGCGACCGTTTCTTCCTCGATCCAGGTCATATGGCTCCGATGCTTTATTCTCAGCTCGCTCTCACAGGTAAGTTCACTATTGAGGAACTTCAGCAGCTTCGTCAGTGGGAGTCTCCAACTCCAGGACACCCTGAGGTTGATGTAATGCGTGGTATTGAGAATACATCAGGTCCTCTTGGCCAGGGCCATGTTTTCGCAGTAGGTGCTGCTATTGCAGCCAAGTTCCTTGCTGCTCGCACTGGTAACCCTACTTTCGCTAAGGAGACTGTATATGCATATATTTCTGACGGTGGTGTTCAGGAGGAAATCTCTCAGGGTGCTGGCCGTATCGCAGGTCACCTCGGACTTGATAATCTCATCATGTTCTACGACTCAAATGACATTCAGCTTTCTACAGAGTGTGCTGATGTTATGACAGAGGATACTGCAATGAAATATCAGTCATGGGGATGGCATGTAATTTCAATCAATGGTAACGACTGCGAGCAGATCCGCAAGGCTCTCGATGAGGCAAAGGCTGTGACAGGTCGTCCAACCCTCATCATCGGTAAGTGTATCATGGGTAAGGGTGCAAGAAAGGCTGATAACACATCTTTCGAGCGCAACTGCAAGACTCACGGTTCACCATTCGGTGCAGAGGCTTTCAAGAATACAGTGATTAACCTTGGTGGAGATCCTGAGAATCCATTCGTTGTGTTCGACGAAGTAAAGGAACTTTATGCTAAGCGTGATGCTGAACTCAAGGAACTCGTTGCAGCTCGTCATGAGGAAGAGGCTGCATGGGCTGCTGCAAACCCTGAAAAGGCTGCTGCTCAGGCAGAGTGGTTCAGCGGTGCTGCTCCTAAGGTTGACTGGTCACTTGTTCAGCAGAAGGCTGGTGATGCAACAAGAAACGCATCTGCTGCAGTTCTCAAGCAACTTGCTAAGCAGGTTCCTAACATGATCTGTTCATCTGCTGACCTTTCTAACTCAGATAAGACTGACGGTTTCCTTAACGAGACTAAGGCATTCGTTGCTGGTGATTTCAGCGGTGCATTCCTCCAGGCAGGTGTAGCTGAGCTTACAATGGCTTGCTGTTGCCTCGGTATGGCACTTCACGGTGGTGTTATCGCTGCTTGCGGTACATTCTTCGTATTCTCTGATTATATGAAGCCTGCAGTTCGTATGGCTGCTCTTATGGAACTTCCTGTCAAGTTCATCTGGACGCATGATGCATTCCGCGTAGGAGAGGATGGCCCTACTCACGAGCCTGTTGAGCAGGAGGCACAGATCCGTCTCATGGAGAAACTCAAGAACCACCATGGTAAGAATTCAGTACTCGTACTTCGCCCTGCAGATTCAGTTGAGACAACTCAGTGCTGGAAGATGGCTATGGAGAACACAGAGACTCCTACAGCTCTTATCCTTTCACGTCAGAACATCGCTCAGCTTCCTGATGGAAACGACTATGCTGAGGCTGAGAAGGGTGCATATATCGTAGCTGGTTCAGACGAGAATCCAGATGTAATCCTCGTAGCTTCAGGTTCTGAGGTTTCAACTCTTGTTGCTGGTGCGGAACTTCTCCGTGCCGATGGTCTTAAGGTTCGCATCGTAAGTGCTCCTTCTGAGGGACTCTTCCGTTCACAGCCTAAGGAGTATCAGCAGGCAGTTCTTCCTTGTGGTGCCAAGATCTTTGGTCTCACAGCAGGTCTCCCAGTTAACCTCGAAGGCCTTGTAGGTTACAACGGTAAGGTATTCGGTCTCGAGAGCTTCGGTTTCTCAGCTCCTTACAAAGTTCTTGATGAGAAGCTCGGCTTCACAGCTCAGAACGTTTACAACCAGGTAAAAGCGATGTTTTAATCCTTGCTGACTCAGGTCAGACATCGATTATATAAGATAATGGGGTCGTCAGAACATTCTGAACGATCCCATTTCTGTTTAGCACGGTTGTTGGAAAATGACCTTTCCAAACGAACTTAATTATTAAGTGTTATGAAACGTCATTTTGAAAATCTGACAGCGAAAGTCGCTCGTGTTGTCAAGCACTGGTGGCTTCTGATGCTTGCGGGCATCCTCTGTGTCGCAGCCGGTGTGGTTGTGTTTATTTTCCCTATGGAGAGTTATATGACTCTTTCGATCCTTTTCGGAGTACTGATGGTAATTGTCGGAGCAGTCCAGCTCGTCATCGCTTCCACAAGCGGCAACTACCTTGCGATGAAGGGATATGTCATTGCAGGAGGTATCCTTGACTTGTTCATGGGTATCTTTCTTTGTGTTTATCCAGCAGTTACAGTCGTCCTTCTTCCGATCATGCTTGGAATCTGGCTCATGTACCACAGCTTCATGATGATTGCCTTCGGCGGTGATCTGGAGACATTCAAGATAGGTGGCAGTGGTTGGGTGGTCTTCGGTGGCTTCCTGCTTCTCATCCTCTCCATCCTCGTATTGGTCAATCCTTTCGGAGCCGGTGTCGCAACCATAATCGTATTCACAGGAGTAGGCTTGATCCTCTTTGGATGCCTTCTCTGTGGAGAATCTGTGCTTCTGAGGCGTATCCACCTGGCTTACGAGGCCTGAGTGATGTGAATTTAGTGCTCATGATTTACACCTACCTGCGGAGTGGGTAATCGTGTAACTGATTGATTATAAGTTGTATATGTGATTTAGTGTGCCGCAGATACCCCACAAAAACAGGGGTATCTGCGGAGCTTGTTTTTGTTAATGTGCTGATTTTGTGAATGTTATAAATCTCGGTCTTCCGCGGTCCTCGTAAATTTTATATATATTTGCCCTGTAAAATATTAGTGAGTATGAATACAGGATTTCAGCAATATATATATGAAGAGATTGTGCCGAAATATTCGGCATTTGATGCTGCCCACAAAGAGGACCATGCCATGACTGTGATCTCGCAGGCAATGGAATTGATGCAGCGCCGTGATGCCTGGCTGGCTGCCCATCCCCAAGCGCACGAAATATGGAGTTCTGAGATAAATCCGAGTGTTCTGCTTGCAGCTGCTGCATGCCATGATCTTGGACTTGCCAATGGCCGTGAAAGGCATCATCTGGACTCAGGCGTGATAATCCGTGCTGATGAGAGACTTCGTGAGTGGTTCACTGAGTCAGAAATCGAGACCATAGCCCAAGCTGCCGAAGATCATCGTGCCTCAGGAAAAGGTGATCCGCGCAGCATATATGGTATGATTGTAGCCGAGGCCGACAGGGTGATTGAAGGGGAGACAATCATACGACGTACAATCCAGTTCGGATTCAAACATTATCCCGGTCTGGACCGTGCAGGACATATTGCCCGCGCAGTCGAGCATCTCAATGAAAAATATGGACGCGGCGGCTATCTGAAGCTTTGGATTCCTTGGAGTGACAATGCAGTCCGTCTCGCAGCCCTTCAGGACCTTATTGCAGATACTCCTGCCTTAATCCGTGAGGTTGAGAGAATATACGATGCTGTAGTAGCGGTGATGTATTAGATTACCGTATTGTAGCGATCACTTCCTCAAGAGCTGCAATTCTCTTTGCATCGCTTGGGTGTGTGCTCAGGAAATCGTTCTGGTTGCCTGTGCTTCCGCCAAGCATCTTTTCCCAGAAAGCAGGTGCGGCATTGATGTCGTATCCGGCAATATCCATGATATACACACCGATCTTATCTGCCTCATATTCGTGCTTTCTTGAGTATGGAAGCAGGACTCCTGCTTGCGAACCCAGACCGAATCCGATATTGAAGAGGTTCTGTGCAGCAGCTCCTTTCTTGTTTCCGATCACTTCGCTGGCAACACCTCCGACAATGTTCATTGCAGCTTCCTGACTCATTCTTTCGTTACCATGTTTTGCAATGGCGTGAGCCATTTCATGTCCCATTACAACGGCGATGTATTCCGGAGTGTCGGCATATTGCAAAATGCCTTCGTAAAATACTATCTTTCCGTTAGGAAGGCAGAAAGCGTTGACTTCTGCAGATTCCACCAACTGAAATTCCCATGAAAGACCATCAAGGACATTGTCCTGTCCCTGAGATTTAATATAAGACTCCAGTGCTGCCACCATTCTGTCTCCGACACCTTTGACCATCTGTGTGGCTGCAGCGTCTGATGACAATGTGGCTGTGCTCATGAATTCTGCATACGATTCGTCTGACAGTGCTGCAATTTCGCTGTCAGTGAAAAGAAGGATCTGTTTGCGTCCGGTGAATGATACTACACCGCACGATACTGTAAACAAAATCATGGCAGCGAATGCTGCTAAAATCTTTAATGTGCTCTTCATGGCTTTTTCTTGTTATATTTCCGCAAATATACCTACAATTTCTTAAAACGATATAGAATTATTGAACCTCTGGAATGACTTCCGGAAGGTGGTAAAATTTATTGATGATAATCAAACTTGGTTACGTCCATTGATGGATAGGGTAGCTGCGAATAAAAAAGCCGAGGAGAAATAGACTACCTTATGGTACGATACTCATACATTTCTATGATACTCCCAATATCATATTTGTGTGAGTCATATCTCACTTGTTTCGTCGACAACGCATCCGCATTCTCACTCGAACAAGTCTTGGCATTTCTAACTTTATAGTCAGCCGAAAGTCTAAAGAAAATATTCTCATAGTTACACGATTTAATGATTCATAAGTGAAGAATATTTCTTGGACCCTGTCGCCCTCCTACTCAGTACGCCCCCTCGGCTAACTTTTAAGTCTCTGAAAAAATAATCAGGTGACTATTTGGGAGATAGGCACCTGATATATAAATTGGGGAATGAACCATCCCGTGTAACTGCCACAAAGGTACAAACATTTTCCATATCTCCAATAAGTTGAAATTAAAATTCAGGAGATAGTATATAACGAAAAAAGCACTGAATTTCTTCAGTGCTTTTGCTCCCGAACTTGGACTTGAACCAAGGACCCTCTGATTAACAGTCAGATGCTCTAACCAACTGAGCTATTCGGGAATTTTGTAGTATGTTTTGCTCCCGAACTTGGACTTGAACCAAGGACCCTCTGATTAACAGTCAGATGCTCTAACCAACTGAGCTATTCGGGAATATTTGTCCTCAAACGTTATACTTATCGTTTGGGAACGCAAAAGTACAAACATTTTTTAAATTGACAAATTTTTTCTGTAAATATTTTGGGGTATTTTTCTTTAAAGTGCATTTTGGCCGTTTGGAAGGGGATTTTAGGTATTTTTTTCCTATTTTTGTATGATTTACCTAGCTAATTAACCGACTTTTCTTAAAACGAAATCTTATGGACATCGATTTGTTGTCAAAAATGGTCAAGGAACTCATCCTGGATAACGAGAGAGTTGTGCTTCCGGGACTTGGATCCTTTGTTGCGGAGATTGTTCCAGCCACATTTTCTGATAAAGGCTACACAATAAATCCACCATATAGAAAGTTGTATTTCCGATCAAAACCTGACGAAGGCTCTGATCTGATTCCGTTTTATGCAAAGTCGAACTCTGTTTCTGAAGAAATTGCTGAAAAGGTGATCGTTGATTTCGTTTCTGAACTCAAGACAATCCTTTTTCATAGAAAGACCATCATCTTCCCAGGTCTTGGCCGTCTTAGGGCGACCAAGGAGAACAATGTGTTCTTCGTGGCGGATGAAGATCTTGATATATATCCTGAGGGTTTCGGTCTCGAGCCTATTTCATTGAAGACTCACCAGGCGACTTCGTCTGAAGTAAAGGCAGCTGTTTCTGACCTGAAATCCATCCTTACTGAGCCGGAGCCAGTGGTGGAACCGGAACCTGTCGTTGAACCGGAACCGGTTGTTGAAATCGAACCAGTGGTTGAGCCAGAACCGGTGGTGGAACCAGAACCGGTGGCAGAACCAGAGGTGGAGCAAGAGCCCGTTCCTGTTGAAGAACCAGCTGAAGAGCCGACAGAAGAACCAACAGAAGAACCGACAGAAACCCCAGAAGAAGTGGAAGAGGTCGTGGAGTCGGCTGTCGAGGAAGAACTTCCTGTGGCTGAACTGGTGGAGGATGAAATTCCTGAAGAGAAGACAGTGCCGGCAAAGAAACCGGCTTGGAAAATCATCCTGCTGGTGCTTATGTGGACTGCAATCGCACTTGTGGTGCTCACCGGTGCTTATGTGGCTGTTTCGCATCTCTGCCCTGAATGGATCGATCAGTTCCTGTATACCCAAGAAGAATTAGAACTGCTTAACAATATATATGAATAAGTTTACCCAGACTTTCATAATTCCGTGTTATCTCGCAGATGCGTCGTGGCGTCTGAAACCGGCTTCATTCATGGACCTGGCTCAGGAGGCTGCCAACCGACATGCGAATATCCTTGGATTTGGTTATGACGACCTGATTGCATCGCGCACTGCGTGGGTACTCTCAAGAATGCATATAGAATTTGTCGACACTCCTAAGTGGCGTGATGAAGTGACTCTTCAGACCTGGCATAAGGGCCTGAACCGTCTGTTCTTCCTCAGGGATTTCATCATGACTGACAGTGAAGGAAACACCAAGGTGAAGGCAACCACATCATGGCTTGTGATGAACCTTGACACACGCCGTCTTGTGCGCGATCCTAACCTCCTCGATGAGGGTGGTACATGTCACGAGAACGTGATAGAAACCCCGGCTGACAAGGTCCAGATGCCGAAGGATGTGGAGCCGGAGCTCGTCATGACCCATAAGGTAGCATATTCAGACGTGGATATGAATGCCCACGCGAACAATGCAATGTATATGCATTGGGCAATGAATGCCGTGGGATTTGAGGTGACCGAAAGCCGCGCCGTCAAGTCGTGGACGATCAACTTCAACAATGAGATCAAGCCACAGGAGGATGTGGACCTTTATCGTGCCATCCAGGAAACCGAAGATGGTCTGCATGTCTTCATTGAAGGAAAAGTGGCGGACAAGTCTGCGTTCATCGTTGAAATAGTTTTTGCATAAGATGATAGAACTGATATATCCATACGATACAGCACCGCTGATTCCAGCTCCGACAGCAGAGTCATTGTTGTCTGAGCAGGTGCCGTGTGAATATTTTCCAGTTGTTGAACCTAGCGGCCTGGTGATCGGCCGATCTGCGAGGGAGTACTGCCATGGTGGCCAGAAACCTCTCCATCCTGTGATTCATCTTCATATAATCGACAGATATTCAAGAATATATCTCCAGAAGAGATCGATGTTCAAGAAAATCCAGCCAGGCAAGTGGGATACCGCTGTCGGAGGACATGTCGCTTATGGTGAATCCATTTTTGAAGCCCTTTACCGTGAGTCATCTGAGGAAATCGGACTGACTGACTTCAATCCGATCTATCTTGAAACCTATCTTTTCGAGTCTGAAATCGAAAAGGAGATGGTGAATATCTTTGCTGCAGTCGGTTCTTATCAACTTACTCCTGACCAGGATGAGGTTGACGAAGGTCGTTGGTGGCCTGTCGAGGAAATCGACGCCAACCTTGGCAAGGGTATCTTCACCCCTAACTTTGAAAGTGAATATGCCATGATACGTTCATCGCTTCTGGCATTG
Organism: Candidatus Cryptobacteroides sp.; assembly: GCA_045612265.1. Lineage (GTDB taxonomy): Bacteria > Bacteroidota > Bacteroidia > Bacteroidales > UBA932 > Cryptobacteroides. The sequence goes on along the minus strand of JAZKYT010000002.1, from coordinate 25,201 downwards.
CTCTAATTAATCCTATCTTCTATGTCTAATATTGAATGTTTCGTGCCCTCGATGGTGGGCGAAGATCTTGAGGTTACCGTCAATTCATTCAGCAGAAGCGAGTCGTTTGCTGGTGTGACTTTCCTGTCTGGCGTCTCTTTGAGAGAAACCGAGACCTTGCGCAGCATCGCCGAGGCGGTTTCACAGAAATATATTCTCATATATACAAAGGACACTCCGCTTGAAATGGGTATGTTCGCTCTGGACAGGATCCTTGCCATTGCCGAGGATACAAAGGCTGATATGCTGTATGCGGATCATTATGAGCTGATCGAGAAGGACGGACAGCAGGTCAGAAGACGTCATCCGCTGATCGATTGCCAGAAGGGTGCGCTCAGGGACGATTTCGACTTCGGAAGTGTGCTTGTATTCAGGGCAACTTCATTCAGAAAGGCTGTGAGGGCGATGGAGAATGACAGAAAGTGGGGAGCGCTCTACGACCTTCGTCTGCGCATGAAGAATATCGTGCATATCAATGAATATCTATATACCGAAATAGAGACTGACCTGCGCAAGTCGGGTGAGAAGCAGTTTGACTATGTGGACCCTAAGAACCGCGCAGTACAGATCGAGATGGAGGAGATCTGCACTGAGCATCTGAAAAGGATCGGCGCATGGCTGGCTCCTCTGTTCAAGGAGCCTGAGGCTCAATCCGAGTCATTCCCTGTGACTGCTACTGTTGTGATTCCAGTATATAACCGAATCCGCACTGTGAAGGATGCTGTTGAGAGTGCATTGAGCCAGCAGTGCGACTTCCCGTTCAATGTGATCGTTGTGGACAATCACTCCACTGACGGAACCACTGAACTTCTTGCAGAAATGGCAGGAAAGGATTCACGTCTCGTACATGTGATTCCTGAGAAATATGACCTCTGTATCGGTGGTTGCTGGAACCTTGCAGTCCACCATGAGCTGTGTGGCGAATATGCTGTGCAGCTGGACAGTGACGATGTCTACAGTGGTCCGGATACCCTGACAAAGGTGGTGGCAGCCTTCCGTGAGCAGAAGTGCGCGATGGTGGTGGGAACATATCAGATGACTGATTTCCAGATGAATCCAATCCCTCCAGGGGTTATCGACCATCGCGAGTGGACCGAAGAAAACGGACGAAACAATGCTCTCAGAATCAATGGACTCGGAGCACCGCGTGCATTCTGGACCCCGCTTCTTCGCAAGGTGAATCTGCCTAATACAAGCTATGGCGAGGACTATGCCCTGGGACTTAGAATCAGCAGGGAATACCGCATAGGACGTATATACGATGTCCTTTATTGCTGCCGTCGTTGGGAGGGAAATTCAGATGCAGCACTTGAAATAGATAAGGTCAACGCCAACAATCTTTACAAGGACCGCATCCGTACATGGGAACTTGAGGCCCGTCAGGCACTTTGCCGAGCAAGGAAATAATTATGAAGCACGACAGAATCCATAAATTCGTTGGAGACCAGCTTTCCCGCTGGCCTCTTGCGTGTGATAACTTCCGTGCATTGAAGAATGTACGCGTGAGGGATCTTAATATTGGCGGCCTGATGGTGAAACTGCAGTTCAATCCTGCTCGAATGATATCGTCTGCCGCTAAACTGAACAAGGAGGATATCGCAAAACGTCGCTGCTTCCTTTGCCGTGAGAACCGTCCGGCTGAACAGATCATGATCAAGTTCGACGGCCGCAAAGGAAAGAAATATCATATTCTCGTAAATCCATATCCTATATTCCCTGATCATCTGGTCATTGCCAAGAACAGGCATGTGGACCAGTCGATCCTGCACAGATATGTGGATATGCTTGATCTTGCCAAGAAATATTCATCATATACCTTCTTCTACAATGGACCAAGGAGCGGAGCTTCTGCGCCTGATCATCATCATTTCCAGGCGGCTCCTGCCGGACTGATCCCTCTTGTTGAGGATGTGAATTCCCTGATAGCTGACAACGATGAGGCAACTCTTCAGTATGTCGCTTCCATCCAGGATGCGAAACTGTATCATTATGACAGGTTCACCACAGGTGTGTTTGTCCTGAGGGCTGAGACAGTCAAGTCGGCTGCAAAGCTCTTCTATCGTCTTCTGGATTGTGCGGATACACCTGAAGGGGAGAAGGAACCGCTTTTCAACCTGTTCAGCTATTGGAAGGATGGGGAATCCCGTTCAGTGGTCGTGTTCAGAAGCAGGCATCGTTCGCATCACTATTTTTCTGACGGTCCGGACCACCTGACGATGAGTCCTGGCTGCGCTGATATGGGCGGCGTGTTCATCGTGCCTGTTGAGGAGGAATATAACAAGATAACAGAGGCATTCCTTGGAGAGATGGTGGAGGAAGTGTCCATCACCAAGGCTGAAGAATCTGTTATCATCAATCGTCTGACCCGCACCCAGCCTAAGCTTGAGGTGGGAATTATGTCGGCAAAGGAGATTGAGTTCGAGATACTTACTGATGGCGCAGGTTCGCGCAAGGCCACTCTCCGTGAAGGCAAGATCGAGTACGATGGTGCGCTTTACGATGAACTCTATTTCGAGGAGCAGAACCCTTCCACAATGTTCGCTGAGCCGACTTTCATCCTGCACGGTGTGACCATAGGTGTCAATTTCCATTGGCAGCGCAAGGAGGACCAGAAGTTCGCAGGTGCACTCAAGATCATTGTCGAGGACGGTCACCTGACTGCAGTGAATGTGGTGGGTGTCGAGGACTATCTTTTGAGTGTCATTTCATCGGAGATGAGTGCAACAGCTTCCGAGGAATTCCTCAAGGCTCATGCTGTGATCTCCCGTTCATGGGTCATGGCTCAGATAGCTGCATCCCGTCGTACCCGCAAGGTGGAAATTCCTGAGGGCGTGAATAATGTACCGACCTTGATTTCGTATCTTGACAGTGTCAGGACAAATAAGGAAAAGGTGGATCAGGGCTCTGAGATTGAATATGTGAAGTGGTATGATCATGACGATCATCGTCATTTTGATGTGTGCGCTGATGACCATTGCCAGCGTTATCAGGGACTGACCCGTGCCACAGGAAAGACTGTCAGAAAGGCCATTGACAGCACCTGGGGCCAGGTTCTCAGATATGAGGGCGAACTTTGCGACGCGCGTTTCTCAAAGTGTTGCGGAGGCAGGATGGAGAGGTTCAGCACATGTTGGAGCGATGAGGACATGCCTTATCTTCAGCCTCTTGCTGATGCTCCAGGACATGGAGATGGAAAATGCTTCTGTGACACCCAGGACAAGGAAATCCTCGGCCAGGTTCTGAATAATTATGACCAGGAGACTGTGGATTTCTACCGTTGGAAGGTAGAATATGATCGTGATCAGATTTCAGAGCTTGTTGCCAGCAGAAGTGGTATTGACCTGGGACGCATACAGAAACTTGAACCATTGGAGAGGGGAGAGTCTGAGAGAATCTATAAACTGAAGATTGTTGGTTCTGAAAAGACTCTGACTGTGGGTAAGGAACTTGAAATCAGAAGATTGCTCTCTGAGAGCCATCTCAAGAGTTCTGCATTCGATGTCGAATATCTCGCCTGCGGAGAAACTGCCGACGCTGATTCAGATTGGGATACACTTGTCCTTCACGGCAAGGGGTGGGGTCATGGAGTCGGCCTTTGCCAGATCGGTGCTGCTGTGATGGCTTCACAGGGATATACATATAAGGAGATACTCTCACATTATTATCCTGGAACGTATGAAAACAAATAATCCGTGGTGGTGGATACCCACCCTGTATTTTGCTGAAGGTATTCCATATTTCGTGGTGAACAACATCTCCGTAGTGATGTTCAACAATATGGGTATGTCCAAGGGTGATATGGCCCTGTACACGAGTCTACTATACCTCCCGTGGGTGATCAAGCCCCTCTGGAGTCCTTTTGTGGACCTGATCAGAACCAAGAGATGGTGGGTGGTGACAATGCAGATCCTTATGTCTCTGGCTTTTGCTCTGCTTGCGTTCACCCTTCCTCATCCGTCCCCTGAGGTCATTGCCTCTGGTTCCACTCCGGTGTCGATGTTCTCATTGACTCTGGTCATATTCTGGATCACAGCATTCGCCTCTGCAACCCACGATATAGCTGCGGACGGATTCTACATGCTGGCACTCAAGCCTGGTGACCAGTCTCTCTTTGTGGGAATCCGCAGCACATTCTACAGACTTTCTTCCATCTTCGGTCAGGGAGTCCTTGTGGTCATCGCAGGTCTTCTGGAAACACGCCTTGGGGATGTGCCGAAAGCCTGGGCTCTGACCTTGCTTACAAGCGCAGTCCTGTTCTCTGCTTTGACTCTCTGGCATGTGTTCGGCCTCCCGAAACCAGCTGCAGACAGATCTTCAGCACACGATGGAATGCAGTCGGCGAAAACGATAATCAAGGATTTCGTGAGGACATTCGTCACCTTCTTTCAGAAGAAACATATATGGATCGCGATGGCATTCATGCTGCTATACCGCCTTCCGGAGGCATTCCTGGTGAAGATGATGAATCCGTTTCTGCTCGACGGACATCAGGCAGGTGGACTTGGACTTACGACTGAGGCAGTCGGTCTTGTATATGGAACAGTGGGCGTGGCTGCCCTCACAGTAGGAGGAATCCTTGGTGGAATAGCGGCATCACGCTGGGGTCTCAAGAAGTCACTCTGGCCAATGGCGCTCAGTCTCACACTTCCTTGCCTGTCATTTGTCTTCCTTGCAGCTTTTCAACCTACAAATATCTGGGTGATAGGCTCTTGTGTCGCACTTGACCAGTTTGGATACGGCTTCGGCTTCACTGCATATATGCTGTATCTCATATATTTTGCAGACGGAGAATTCAAAACGGCACACTATTCGCTGTGTACGGCTTTTATGGCTTTGAGCATGATGATTCCTGGTATGGTCGCGGGATATCTTCAGGAAGCCCTCGGATACACGCAGTTCTTCATTTTCGTCATGCTGTGTTGTCTTGTTACAGTCGTGGTCACCCTCCTGCTCAAGGTTGACCCTGAATATGGAAAGAAAAACCAATGATTATGAAAAAATTCAATTTAAGCATCTTTGCCTTCATGGCAATCTTCATGGTCAGTTCATGTGTAGAACCTAAGTATGACCAGCCTGCAGAATCCTCACAGAAAGGTTTTGCGCTTTCTTTCTTCAAGAATGTTGTTGCTGCATCTGATGCCGGTGAGAACCTCATTGTATCTCCATATAGTGCAGGAGTTGCGCTTTCGATGGTAGCCGAGGGTGCGGAAGGACAGACAAGAGACGAATTCGACAATGTATTGAACGGCTGTCTCTTCAAGGCTGTTGACCTTGGAAGCAATGATACCGTGACAGTGAAATCAGCAAATTCTGTATGGGTGACTGATAACTTCAGTGTAAGGAACCGTTTTGTTGATTTGATGGAAAAGGATTTCCAGGCTGAGGTTGTCAATCTGAATTTTGCAGATCCTGCAACAGTCAGAGCTATCAACAACTGGTGTTCAGAGCACACTGAAGGCAAGATTACAGAGATTGTTGACCAGTTGAGTCCAAGCAACGTGATGCTGCTTCTTAATGCATTGTATTTCAACGCTCCATGGGCTGAGGCCTTCCCTCAGGAGAATACCAGAAGTGAAGTCTTCCACGCTTTGGATGGTGATATGCAGGTGCAGATGATGTCTAAGACAGACAGACTCAACTATGCTGAATACCAAGGTGCTCAGATGGTTGAAATTCCTTATGCTGGTGACAGATATTCAATGTATGTTGTGTTGCCTCCAGCTGGAATGAACCTTGACAAGGTGATTTCTTATGTCAATGAGGGACTCTACGATCAGGCCATGTCGATGATGAACACTGCCAAGGTGCGTCTCACAATGCCTAAGTTCAAGCTCGAGACCACTATGATTCTTAATAAGACCCTTCAGAATATGGGAATCCGTTCTGCCTTCACATCGGCTGCCAATTTCAAGGGCATCGCTGAAATGGGTCCGCTTGTTCTGGATCAGGTGAAGCAGAAATGCTATATCAATGTGTCTGAGAAGGGAACAGAAGCAGCTGCAGTGACCAGCGTCGGTGTTCGTCTGACATCTGCCCGCCCAGAGACAAACGTTACAATGACAGTTGACAGACCATATATATTCTTTATTGCTGACCGCACAAACGATAATATCCTGTTTGCGGGTAAGATAATGAAACCATAATACGCAGAAGATGAAAAAACTATTATTGATATTCTCTATTACTCTCTGCTCTTTGGCTCAGGCAAGGACTCCTGTCGTCAAACCCGGCATCGAGGTGCTTCGTGACAGCGGTTTCGAAGGCCTGGTAGGCCGCAAAGTGGGTCTTGTGACAAATCCGAGCGGAGTGGATTCGGAACTTAATTCCACAGTTGACATCCTGTTCAATGCTCCTGGCGTGGAACTGGTCGCTCTGTATGGCCCTGAACACGGTGTGCGTGGAGATGTGTATGCCGGAGATAAGGTCAATGATAGTGTTGATGCTGCGACAGGTCTGCCTGTGTATTCGATTTATGGAGCCACCCGCAAGCCGACTCCTGAAATGTTGGAGGGAGTGGAGGTCATGGTTTATGATATCCAGGATGTGGGTGCGCGTTCATATACCTTCATCAGTTCGCTCGGCCTTGTGATGGAGGCTTGTGCTGAAAAGGGTATAGAGGTCATGGTTCTCGACAGACCTAACCCGCTGGGAGGAAACAAGATTGAAGGCTGCTATGTGGAGCCGGGATTCAATTCTTTCGTGAGCCAGTACAGGATACCATATATATATGGTCTGACAGTGGGAGAACTTGCAGTCATGATCAACGAGGAGGGCATGAACCGAGGACAGAAGGGGGATCAGGAGCCAGCTCATTGCAAGCTTACAGTCGTGCCTATGAAGGGCTGGAAGCGAGATATGCTCTATGAGGATACAGGACTCCCATGGGTGCTCCCTTCTCCTAACATCCCGTTCAAGGATTCGCCTATGTACTATGTCTCTTCAGGCATCTGCGGCGAATTGTATGGCTTCATGAATATCGGTATCGGCTACACTCTTCCGTTCCAGGTGTTCGGGGCCTTGTGGGTGGAACCGGAGCGCCTCAAGGAAAAGCTTGAGTCTTACGGAATGCCGGGTGTCTCATTCAGGACAATATGGTATAAACCGTTCTCAGGTAGTCTGAAAGGCCAGTTGGTGAAGGGCCTGCAGTATTTCTTCACTGACTATGACAGGGCTCGTCTGACTGAGGTTCAGTTCATGGTCATGCAGGCGGTCGCAGAACTGTATCCGGACAAGAAGGCGTTCGAGATAATTTCTGGTTATGGACTTTTCGACAAGGTATGCGGAACCGACTTCATCAGAACCGAGTTCTCAAAAAGATATCTTTTCGACGATATAAAGGATTATTGGCGCAAGGATGAAGATGCTTTCCGTGCGCTTTCCAAGAAATATTACATGTACTAAAGTGATGCGGCGATCTGCTCAAGAGTGGTTGGGTCGCCAGAAGCAATCAGTTCGAGGGCATATCCGTTGGCAGCAGCTGCGGGTATGCCTTCTTCAGTCATGACATCCACCAGATGCTTGGCAACTGCAGGTGCCGGGTCAATGATGGCTACCTCTCTGTCTGGGACCAGTCTTGAAGCGACCAGTCTGATGGTGTCTGCAAGGAAAGGGTAGTGGGTGCAGCCAAGGACGATGGTGTCCGCACCGGCGTCAAGAAGCGGCTCCACGCAGGCCTCCACAGCCTCCTCTGCCTCAGGTCCATGAGTCTTTCCTCCTTCGACAAGTTCCACGAATCCCTGGCCGACGTGCTCCACCACCTGGATGTTGTCTCCCCAGCGCTCCCTGGTGCTCTGGTACTTGTCAGCCTTCAGTGTGCCGGCAGTGGCTAGCACACCCACAACACCTGTCCTGGTGCGTGCGGCAGCTGGTTTGATGGCCGGTTCCATTCCGATGAATTTCACAGGAAACTCCCTGCGGAGTGTAGCGATGGCAGCTGCAGTGGCTGTATTGCATGCCATAACTATGATTTCTGCACCTTTTGCCAATAATAATTCAGTGATCTCACGGGCCCTGTCGATTATATATTCCTGCGATTTCTCGCCGTACGGGCAGTGGGCATTGTCAGAATAATAGATATAGCTTTGATCAGGAAGGACCTTGCGGATCTCCCTGAAGACGGACAGGCCGCCGACTCCTGAATCAAATATACCTATCATATATCTGCAAATATACAATTAATCTTTTGTATCTTTGTACTAAACGAACTTATTAATATGTCATTATATATTCCAGAAAACTACTGCAATATCCTTGGCAGTGTAGAAAATACTGAAAGGGCGATCAAGTCCGTGAAGGATATGTTTCAGGACAACCTTTCCGCTCAGCTTGCACTTCTTCGTGTGACAGCACCGATGACCGTTCTCTCCGGTACAGGTCTTAATGATGACTTGAGCGGAGCAGAGCGTCCTGTGTCCTTTTCAGTGAAGGATATGGGAGATTCCAGGGCTGAGATTGTGCATTCCTTGGCTAAGTGGAAAAGAATCAAGCTTGCCCATCTGAACATGCAGCCGGGACGAGGAATATATACGGACATGAATGCCCTGCGTCCCGACGAGGAACTTGACAACATACATTCAATATATGTGGATCAGTGGGACTGGGAGCAGGTAATCACAAAGGAGGACCGTAACCTGGATTTTCTCAAGAAGGTTGTCAGAAGAATATATGAGGCCATCAAGGTGACGGAAAACAAGCTGTATGTGGATTTCCCTCAGATCGAGCCAATGCTTCCGGAGAATATATTCTTTGTCCATGCGGAGGAACTGCTCCAGATGTATCCGCACCTGACTCCGAAGGAGAGGGAGAATGCAATCGCAAAGGAGCATAAGGCTGTGTTTGTGATCGGTATAGGTGCACCGCTTTCGGATGCTCTTCCACATGATGGCAGAGCTGCCGACTATGATGACTGGACCACTGTCAATGAGGATGGATATGTAGGCCTGAATGGTGATATGCTGTTGTGGAACCCATTGCTGCAGAGCGCTTTCGAGGTGTCAAGCATGGGAATACGTGTGGACAGTTCTGCTTTGCTCAGACAGCTTGAAATCAGGGGCGAGGAATGGAAGTCGTCATTGATGTATCACAAGATGCTTCTTGATGGACAGCTTCCATATACGATCGGAGGAGGAATTGGTCAGTCACGCTTGTGCATGTTCCTTCTGCGCAAGGCTCATATCGGAGAAATCCAGTCAAGCATATGGCCGGAGGAGATGCGCATCAGGTGTCATGAGGCGGGCATTGAGCTGGAATTTTAGGTATATACCTGAAAATGATTAATTTTGTGTGAATTAAACGAGAGGAATGATAAGTAACGAGAATATTAAGGATTTACAGGCCCGAGTGCAGACTCTGGGCCGTTGTCTCAATATTGAGGAAAGACGTGCTGATGTTGCGGCGCGTCAGGAGAAGACATTGGCGGCAGATTTTTGGGATGATCCTAAGGAGGCAGAGAAATTTCTGAAGGAACTTTCCGGTGTGAAGTTCTGGGTGACAGGTTTTGATAGCGTGTCATCAGGCGCAGAGGACCTGAATGTTCTATATGATTTTGCAAAGGAAAGCCTTTCGGGTGCCGGTGATGATGCCCAGACACCTGAAGTTGAGGAATTGGAGCAGGCCTATGCATCTGTTCTTGAAGAACTCGAGGCTCTTGAACTGAGAAATATGCTTGGTGAGGAGGGGGACAATCTTGGAGCAGTTCTTACAATCAACTCCGGTGCCGGTGGAACAGAGGCGAACGACTGGTCGGCAATGCTCATGCGTATGTATATCCGCTGGGCGGAGCGTAACGGTTATAAGGTGACTATTACAGATGAACTTGAGGGTGAGGATGCAGGAATCAAGTCTGTAACCATGCAGGTTGAGGGTGACTATGCCTTCGGATATCTCAAGGCTGAAAGTGGTGTCCACCGTCTTGTGAGAATTTCTCCATTCAATGCTCAGGGCAAACGTCAGACCACATTCTCGTCTGTATTCGTATATCCTTTGGTCGATGATACCATTGAAATCGAAATCAATCCTGCAGATCTTGAGTGGGATACCTACCGTTCAAGCGGAGCCGGCGGACAGAACGTCAACAAGGTCGAGACAGGAGTCCGCGTGAAGCATATCCCGAGCGGAATCGTGGTTGAAAATACAGAGACACGATCTCAGCTTGACAATCGTCAGAATGCATTGCGTATCCTCAAGTCACGTCTCTACGACATCGAACTCAAGAAGCGTCAGGAAAAGCAGGCGGAACTCGAAGGCCAGAAAAAGAAGATCGAGTGGGGATCTCAGATACGCAGCTACGTCCTTCATCCATACAAGATGGTCAAGGACCTTCGTACAAATCACGAGACTTCCGATACCCAGGGTGTCCTCGACGGCGATCTGAATGACTTCATGAAGGTCTTCCTTATGCAGAATAATTAAGTAACGTGTCGAGGGAATTATTTGAAATATATTATCTAATTTCGTAGGAAATTTCCTACAAATCCTACGAAATTATGCAAGAGAAAGACGAAAAGTACATCTTCGGAGTTGTGAAGATCAGTGAAAAGGGTCAGATAGTTGAGGATATTACAAAATGAGAAAGCATTGGATCGACAACCTACGCTGGGTGACAGTTCTCCTGGTGTTACTTTATCACGTATTCTACTTCTATAATAATAAAGGTGTTATCGGTGGAATCGGTGGCTTCGGTGATGGCCCGCAGTATCAGGATCTGATCATGTATGTCCTCTATCCGTGGTTCATGCCGTTGCTGTTCATCCTGGCTGGAGTCAGTGCACGGTATGCGTTGGAAAGACGCAGTCCCAGTGAATGGTTCAAGGCGCGTACCCGCAAGCTTCTTGTGCCTTCGACAATTGGACTTCTCTTCTTCGGAGTCTTCGTCGGCTGGTATAATGCCAAGGGTGCTCCGGCAGGTACATTGGACCAGCTGCCGTTTGCAGTAAAATATTTTATATGGGTGGTCAGCGGAACAGGTCCGTTGTGGTTCATCCAGGATCTCTGGCTGCTTTCAATCGTGCTTCTGATTGTCAGAAAACTGGATTTCAAACAGAGATTCTACAACCTTTGCGGGAAGATCGGTATTATCCCATTGATTCTTATGGGAGTTCTCTATTGGCTTGGACATCAGACACTTATTGAGAATCCGAATCCTCAGTCTGCCCAGGGACTTATGAATCTCTACAAGCCGTTATTCTATCTTATTCCTTTGCTGATGGGATATTTCGTGTTCCCTCACGACAGGGTGCAGCAAATGCTTGGCAAGACCTGGGCTCCGCTGATGGCTTGTGCAGGAGTTGCCGGTGTGATCCTGATTACCACTACATTCGGCCAGGATAATACGCTTCCGCAGTATCTTAAGACCCCGATGAACAATATTTATGGCTGGCTGATGTGCCTTGCAATGATGGGCTGGTTCAAGGCAAAACTCAACAGCACAAACAAGTTTGCGACATATATGACAGGTGCGAGCTATGGTATATATATCGTTCATTATTTTGTGATTGCATCTTTGGGATATACTCTGAAGGCTTCAACCCAGCTTTCGCCACTGTGTATATATGTGGTTATGATAGCTGCAGTCTTTACTTTGTCTCCGCTTCTATACGAGATCCTGCGCCGTATCCCTTTCCTACGCTGGTGTATTTTGGGCGAGAAAGTCTCAGTAAAAAGCAAGTGATATTTTGATGGAAATTAAGTATATTTGTATGTCGAACGAACTTAATATATGAAAATATCGATTATTCAGCAGGATATAGTGTGGGCGGATGTGAATGAGAATATCCGCAAGGCAGATGCGGCCCTGGACTCACAGCCCGGGGCTGACCTGTATATATTCCCCGAGATGTTTTCGACAGGTTTCTGCACTTTCCCTGAGGGTATTGCTGAAACCGAGGGACAGACTCTCCAATGGATGAAGGCTAAGTCGGCTCAGATGAATGCTGCGATTGCCGGCAGCATTGCCATCCAGGAAAACGGGAAATATTACAACCGTTTCTATTTCGTAAAGCCAGACGGCTCAGAGGCACACTATGACAAGAAGCATCTCTTTACCTTCGGTGGTGAGCATGAGCGTTTTACTGCAGGTGACAAGAGGGTGGTGGTTGAATATAAAGGTGTGAGAATCCTTCTGGAAGTCTGCTATGACCTCCGTTTCCCTGTCTGGTCACGCAATCGCGGTGATTATGATATGATCCTGTATGTGGCAAGCTGGCCGACAGTACGAGTAGCTGCATGGAAGTCGCTGCTTGTTGCGCGTGCAATCGAGAATCAGTGCTATGTGGCTGGTGTGAACCGGGTTGGAACAGATCCTTCGAACGAATATTCGGGCGGCAGTATGGTTATCGATCCTTATGGAAAGATCATCGCTTCCTGTGAGGATGGCGTGGAGATGAGTGCTCCCGCTGAAATTGATATGGATATGCTGGAGGCTTTCAGGGCAAAGTTTCCGGTTTTAAATGACGCAGATGTACGATGAAGATATTTAGTGAAGAATTGGTGAATCAGGCTGTGGCCGACCTCCATATAGCTGATCTTTCCAAGGCGACTATCGGGGAGGTCCTGCTTGTTGCGCAGTATCTCGAGAAACAGACTGGTATTCCTTTCATCCGTATGGATCAGGGCTCTCCAGGTTTGCCTGTGAATGGTTTTGGCGTCGAGGCTGAGAAGGCAGCGCTTGACCGTGGTGTAGGTTCTCAGTATCCTGCAGCAGCGGGTGTCCCTGAACTCAAGAACGAGGCATCCCGCTTTGTCAAAGCCTTTATGGATATCGACGTGTCACCACGTAGCTGTGTCCCTACAGTGGGTAGTGTGGCCGGCTCGTTCGGTTCTTTCATAGCCACCACTCAGAGAATCCCAGGCAAGAACAAGGTTCTTTTCATTGATCCCGGTTTTCCTATCCAGAAGTCTCAGCTGCGCATTATCGGTGCAGACTGGAAGGCCTTCGATATATATGCCTACAGAGGTCAGGCTCTCCGTGAAAAACTGGAAGAGATGCTGTCAGAGGGTGATATTGCAGCAATCATATATTCTAACCCTAATAATCCTGCGTGGATCTGTCTTGAGGAAGAAGAACTCAAGATCATCGGCGAGGTGGCGACAAAATATGATGTGGTCGTGATGGAGGACCTTGCATATTTCTGCATGGACTACCGTAGCGATCTCGGTCATCCATTCCAGCCTCCTTATCCTCCTACTGTGGCGAGGTATACAGACAATTATATCCTGATGCTGTCTGCATCGAAGATATTCAGCTATGCCGGTCAGCGAATGGCCATGATCTGCATAAGTGATGCGTTGTTCGAGAAGCAGTATCCGGCGCTGGCTCAAAGATATAACGATTCGGGGGTCTTCGGTGAGACCTTGATCGCTTCAATCCTGTATATGATAACTTCCGGCGCTACTGCCTCCACACAATATGCTTATGCTGAGATGCTCCGTCTTTCGACTGAGGGCAGACTTGACTTCGTGGAGGATACCCGCGAGTATGCTGTTCGTGCAGAGAAGATGAAGAAGATCTTCACTGACAACGGTTTCCATATCGTATATGATCATGATGTGACTCAGACTGTCGGAGATGGTTTCTTCTTCACAATAGGATATGGTGATATGGAAGGTGGTGAGCTGCTCAGAGAACTGCTTTATTACGGAGTGAGCAGTATTTCGCTGTCAACTACAGGAAGTGAACAGAAGGGAGTGCGTGCCTGTACATCCCGCATGAAAGATGAATTATACCCTGTCCTTGAGGAGCGTATGAAGCTTTTCAACGAGGACCATACAATATAAAACGAACATCCTATGATCTGGAATCCCAACAAAGAATGCATGGGCCGAGAGCAGATGAGAGAACTGCAAGGAAAAAGGCTCCAGAAACTGGTGCAGTATGTCTATCATAATGTGCCATTCTACAGAAACAAGATGCAGGAGATGAATGTGTCTCCAGAAGACATAGTGACCATCGATGATATCGTGAAGCTTCCGTTTACAACAAAACAGGACCTTCGTGACAACTATCCTTATGGACTTCAGGCTGCCCCTGCATCGGAAATCGTGCGTGTACACGCTTCTTCAGGAACGACAGGTAATCCTACAATCGTGGGTTATACACGCAAGGACCTTGCTGTGTGGTCAGAAGTGATGACACGCTGTCTCACTGCCTTTGGTGTGACTCGCGACGACACTTTCTCAGTGAGCTACGGATATGGACTTTTCACCGGTGGTCTTGGTGCCCACTATGGTGTGGAAAATCTTGGAGCGACAGTCATTCCAGCTTCAACAGGTAACACGGAGAAGCATATCCGATTGATCAAGGATTTGAATATTACAGGTATCGCATGTACTCCTTCTTATGCGCTGTATCTTGCGGAAACTCTTGAGAAGCTTGGTATTGACAAGAGCGAAATCGGTCTTAGAGTCGGTGCTTTCGGTGCTGAGCCTTGGACAGAGAATATGAGAAAGGAGATTGAAAGCCGTCTTGGTCTTAAGGGATATAATATCTATGGCTTAAGTGAGATTATGGGTCCAGGAGTCTCGTATGAGTGCGAAGAACAGAACGGATCGCATATCAACGAGGACCATTTCTATCCTGAGATCATAAATCCTGATACTCTTGAACAGCTCCCTAACGGTCAGCAGGGTGAACTTGTTTTCACTACTCTTACAAAGGAAGGAATGCCGCTTTTGAGATATCGTACGAAGGACCTTTGTATATTGATTGAAGGGGAGTGCCCTTGCGGAAGAACTACAGTGCGTATGGGCAGAATTGTGGGACGAAGCGACGATATGCTCATCATCCGTGGTATCAACGTCTTCCCATCGCAGGTTGAAAGCGTTATCCTCGAGATGCAGGAGTTTGAACCACAGTATATGCTCATCGTGGACAGAGTCAACAATCTTGATACTCTCCAGGTTCAGGTTGAGGTGCGCAAGGACTTCTTCAGTGATGATATAGGCCGTATGCTTGCAATGAAGAAGAAACTTAGCGACAAGCTCAAGAGCGTTCTCTCAATAGCTGCTGATGTGCGTCTTATGGAGCCTGGCAGCATCGCACGCTCACAGGGTAAGGGAAAACATGTAATTGATAATAGAACACTTGAATAATATGATAATCAAACAGTTATCTATCTTCCTCGAAAACAGGACAGGAAGAATCAATGAGGTTGCAAAGATACTTGCAGAAAATGGAATCAATATGCAGGCATTCAGCATGGCTGAGACAGCAGACTTCGGCCTTCTTAGACTCATCGTCCCTGATGTTGACAAGTCGGTTGAGGTCCTTCGTGCAGCCAGTTTTGCAGTGATGCTGACTGATGTTCTCTGCATCAACTGTCAGAATGTTCCGGGCTCGCTCTCTGCAGTCCTTGAGAAACTTGCATCAAACGATATTTTCATCGAGTATATGTATGCCTTCTCTGACGGTGACTCTGCCAATGTGATCATCCGTCCGACTGATGTTGAGGCGGCAGTCAAGGTACTGGATTAAGAGATTAAACTATATAATTTAAACTATGAAAAAATCAACATTGTATGCATTGATCACGATATGCATATCTTTCTTTGCATGTCAAAGAATCGAATTGACGGATCCGATCCTGAATGACGATGTCTCTCTCGTTGCTCATATAGATCAGGAAGATGCGACCAAAACAGTCCTGGGAGAGAGTAATAATATTTTCTGGTCTGCAGAGGATCAGATCGTTGCATTCATCAGGTCATCCTATGGAAGAAAATATCAGATCAAGCCTTCGTTTGCCGGCAAGAATTATGGTGACTTTTCAAGGGTGATGACTGATGATGACGACCTTTATGCTGGAATGGAACTGGATCATATTGTTGCATATTATCCATATTCCAAATCTGTAGAGTGTCTTAAGTCCGATGACGGCTATGCCTTATCGGTAGTTCTACCTTCAGAGCAGACAT
This sequence comes from Candidatus Cryptobacteroides sp., assembly GCA_045612265.1. GTDB lineage: Bacteria > Bacteroidota > Bacteroidia > Bacteroidales > UBA932 > Cryptobacteroides. The sequence continues at coordinate 9,253 of JAZKYT010000002.1, read as the reverse complement.
ACGCTCCGAAAAGTTTTGGAAACGGAGCATTCCCGATGCTTGCAGTCAGTGAAAACAATGTCATTACTTTCAAGAATGTATGTGGTGGCATGAAACTTCAGCTCACAGGAACCATAAAGGTGATTTCCATTCAGGTTCAGGGAAATAATGGAGAACTGCTCTCCGGTGCAGCGACGATAAATGCATATACAGATCGTTCAAAACCTGTTATAACAATGGCTCAGGACGCTTCCACCATTGTTACACTGAACTGTGGTGAAGGTGTTCAGCTCAATGAAACCACACCTGTTGATTTTATCTTTTCGCTTCCTCCGGTTTCTTTTACTGAAGGTTTTTCAGTTATGATTACAGATGAATTTGGATCGGTGTATACTGTGGAGACTGATGAACCTAACAGTGTGTGCCGCTCTGGTCTTCTTGTCATGCCAAGTATTGAGGTGGGTGATGAATTTTTGCCTGAAGTTGATATTCCAGTGGTAAGAATCAAGGTGGAGGATGGTAAGACCATCGAGAGTAAGGATGTTTATCAGAATGTTTTAGTTACCATTGCCGATCAGGGTGGAGTTGTGTTGAAGACATCAGGTCGTGCTAAAGGCAGGGGAAATGCTACCTGGTCATACGAGAAGAAACCATATAAGATAAAGTTCGACGAGAAACAGGAGGTTCTTGGCTTTCCGTCCAACAAGGAATGGGTGCTGCTCGCAGAGTATTGCGATAAGTCACTTATGAGAACTGCCTATATGTGTGAGCTTGCTCGAACTGTCGGTCATCCTTATCCTATCAATTATCAGCATGTCCAGCTTTATTTGAATGATGAGTATATGGGTCTGTACGTCCTCACCGATCAGGTTGAGAAGAAAGCGAATCGTGTGGATATTGAGGACGATGGATTCTTGTTTGAGAACGATAACTATTATTATCAGGAACCATTATATTTCCAGACATCTACAAAAGGTTATTATTATACATTCAAACATCCTGATCCAGAGGATGGTGAAATTGCCGAAGGAGATGATAGCTACAGCTACATTTCCGGTTTCATGGATGAATTTGAGGCAGCTTTATATGGAGATGACTTCAAGGATCCGGAAGTTGGATATAGGAAGTATATTGATGTTGAGGTATTTGCCAAGTGGTTCCTTGTGCAGGAACTCATTGCGAATCTGGAGCCTAATATGTATTATGTTCTGCCGACCCGTGGTGCAAGACTTCAGATAGGACCTGCCTGGGATGCGGAATGGAGTCTGGGACTTGCATATAAGGAAAGTGAAACTGCAAACTGGGCCAGCCTTCCGATCAAGCCTGACAGAAATCAATCTATCTGGACCAAGTGGAAATACTTTGGTCGCTTGTTTGAGGATGAGTATTTTGTTGATGTAGTGCGTGCAGAGTGGGATACTCTGAAGGTAAAACTACCTGCTTATATGAATAAGATGACTATGGTTGCCCACAGCATCAGAGAAGAGCAGATTGCAAACTTCGACAGATGGCAGATTCTCGGTAAATATGTAAGTGTCGGGCTGATAAATTATCCTACTTGGGAAGAAGAAGTGGATTACGTCAAGAACTTCTTTGCAGACCGAGTGGAGTTGATTGACAGAAGTCTGAATGCCGGATATTAAATTCCGGCATTCAGACTTCTGTCATCTATCTTACCTTGTGTATTGGGCGTTTCGCAGGTATAGAGCACTCTCGCGCAGGCCTTTCAGGATATTAGGTGTGCTGGCCTCTTCCATCTCTACGACAAATGCTTGTGTTCCGGCCTTTTTGAAGTTTCGGAATATGGCATCGAAGCCAACCATGCCGCTCTGACCGACTTCTCTTTTGTCCTTGATGTGGATGACTTCATAGCGTCCTGCATATTTCTGCATATAATCAACAGGACTTACACCTGCGACTACTGCCCAATATACGTCCAATTCATAGAATACGTTTGCAGGGTCGGTGTTGGTGATGAAGTAGTCCATCATTGTAGTGTTGCCGATTCTTTCGAATTCGTGGCTATGGTTATGATAACCGAAGCGTATGCCAGCTTCATTACATTTCCTGCCTATTGCATCCAGGTATTCAGCCATGACCTTCAATTCAGCCTCGCTTTCAAGCTTCTGTGAATATGACATTACGAGTCTTGGAATTCCTGCTTTGACATGTGCTTCTATACATGAGTCCCACCATTGCAGTGCAGCGGTAAAATCGCCGGAAGCCAGTTCATTTTTGGAGAGGAGTCTTGCCGCGTGAGATGAAATCAACTCAAGTCCAGCCTTCTCAATTGTTGCCCTGAACTCTTCTGGAGTCATGCCGGAGAATTTTCCGTCTTCATAGCTGGCTGCTTCAGCTCCGGTGTAACCCATCTGGGACAGACGGCTGAGCACGTACTCCTGATTCCTGGCAAACAGTTCAGGAGTTCCGATCAGCTCTCGTGCAGAATAAAGCTGCACCGCCATTTCCTTTTTAGGAGCTGTAATCTCTTCCTCTATTCTGTAGCTGACATAAGCGAACTTTCTGCTGTCAGGACTCCAGGAGTTGACATTTATTGTTCCCTGACCTCCGAAAAGTTCTACCAACACCTCTGGCTCTCCACCGTTTGCCGGTATCATTCTGAGCTGAACATTGTGATTGGCATTATGATCTCCCGGGGCGATTTCGTAGTCGTGATATGCGATGTATACGACCTTTTCACCGTCAGGAGAAATATGTGGGAACCAGGAATTCATATCTTCATCGAATGTCATCTGGGTCTGCTCCTTGCCGTTGGTCTTCATCCTCCATACCTGCATCCTTCCGGTTCTTACGCTGTTGAACCAGATGTACTTGCCGTCCATGCTATACTCTGGTCCGTCATCAAGGCCAGGAGCATCTGTCAGTCTTACCTCTTTTCCTCCCTTGACAGGCATGATATATACGTCCTGTTCGTTGTCAGGTCCGCGGAAAGCACAGTATGCTATGGTCTTTCCGTCCGGACTGATACCATGCAGATAACTTGGTCCGATCGGAGTGATCTTCTTTGGCTCTCCACCCTCGAAAGGAACAGTATATACATACGAATTCCAGCCTCTGTTTGCAGGGTCATTGCTGCTGAGTGCGATCCATTTGCCGTCAGCAGATATGACATGGTCGTTGTTACATTGATTTATCTCTTTGGTGTCGATCAGGATAAGATCTGTGGAACCGTCCGGAGCTGTCTTGTAAAGTTTGCCCTCCTTGTTGACAACAAGCCATCTGCCATCCGGAGTCCAGTTTGGAGCTTCGATCAGATATGGCAACTCCTTTATCACATGATGGCTTTTCGTGTCGAAATCATATATTTCCAGGTAGCTCCTGACCTTAGGCTGCTGAGCAGATATGTTTAAAAATCCAGAAATCATAAGTAAGCAACAGAGAAGACTCTTCTTCATAGTTATTGAGTTTTAATCGTTGTAAGTTCAGTTTTCATGACAAATTTAATATATTTCTCAAATACATTATATTTGTATAACTTTAACATCGAACAGATAACCAGAAAAATTATGAAGCCAATATTCTCACCCCTTACTTTTCTTGCAGGGCTGTTCTTGATTTCATGCTCACAGGATGCATATGTGAATGTCGAGGTTCAGAATCCGGTGCCTGGCGGCCCAAAGCATGTCAGACTTGAGGTAATGAACGATAAGGTGATCCACGTGTCGGCAACGCCGGAAGATTCGTTCAAGGATCCTGAAAGTCTGGTTGTGCTACAGCCATGCTGTAAATCTGAATACGAGGTTTTGGAAAACGGCGATACTGTCGTTGTGCAGACCTCAGAAGTGAAGGCCCATGTGCTTCGCACTACCGGTGAAGTCTGGTTCACCGACCTTGACGGCAATATGCTTCTTCGCGAGCAGAACGGTGGCGGAAAATCATTTGAGCCGATTGAAGTTGACGGTACGCATGGATATTCATTCAGACAGATATTCGAGTCTCCTGATGATGAGGCATTCTACGGCCTTGGACAGCATCAGGCGGATGAATTCAACTACAAGGGAAAGAACGAGCAGCTATTCCAATATAATACAAAGGTGTCGGTGCCGTTCATAGTTTCAAATAAGGGTTACGGCGTCCTGATGGACAGCTATTCGATGATGCGATTCGGCAATCCTGAAGACTATAAGCAGCTCGGTGAGGTGTTCAGACTATATGATGCCGATGGTAAGGAAGGATGCCTTACTGGAAGATATACCTCCGCTCAGGGCCAGACTCTCGTCAGAGAGGAGCCTCAACTTTATTTCGAGTATCTTGTCGCTCCGGAGCTGACAAAGGTCGTGAACCTTCCTGAAGGATTCAGATTCTTTGGCTCTGACATTAGATATGAAGGTTGTCTGGAGGCGCCTCAGTCGGGCGAGTATCAGTTCATCCTTTATTATGCAGGATATACGACAGTAACAGTCGGTGGCGAAGTTGTTGTTCCGGAGCGCTGGCGTACTGCATGGAATCCGAACAGCTACAAGTTCACTGTCAATCTTAAGGCGGGGGAGAAGACTCCGATTAAAGTCGAGTGGCAGCCGGATGGAGATGTCTCTTATTGCGGACTTCGCGCATATGATCTTGTTGACGAGCAGCAGCAGGCCAAGCATCAGTGGTGGAGCGAAATGACCAAGCAGATGGACTGGTATTTCATCGCAGGTGAGACTATGGATGAGGTCATCGGTGGTTATCGCACCATCACAGGAAAGGCTCCGATCATGCCTAAATGGGCCATGGGTTATTGGCAGAGCCGCGAGAGATACAAGACATCTACCGAGATGATCGATGCTCTGAAGGGCTTCAGAGATAGGAATATCCCTATAGACAATATTGTCATGGACTGGAGTCACTGGGAAGAGGATGCTTGGGGAAGCCACGAGTTTGACCCGGCGCGTTTCCCGGATCCGAAGGCGATGGTGGATTCTATCCATGCTCTGGGCGGACGAATGATGATTTCTGTCTGGCCGAAATTCTACATCGATACAGAACATTACAAGGAGTTCAACGACAAGGGCTGGATGTACAACAAGGCAAACGAGGACGGCATACGCGACTGGATCGGACAGGGCTATCTATATGGTTTCTATGATGCCTATGCTGAGGGTGCCCGCGACCTTTTCTGGCAGCAGATGTACGAGCACTATTATCCGCTCGGCATAGATGCATGGTGGATGGATGCATCTGAGCCTAATGTGCGCGACTGCACAGACATGGACTACAGAAAGGCGCTTTGCGGTCCGACAGCGCTGGGCTCTTCGACTGAATATTTCAATGCCTACTCTCTTGTCAATGCTGATGCGATCTATAACGGCCAGCGTGAGGCAGATCCTGATAAACGTGTGTTCCTGCTTACAAGAAGCGGTTTCCCTGGACTTCAGAGATATTCTACTGCAACATGGAGCGGTGACATCGCCACAAGATGGGAAGATATGAAAGCTCAGATCTCAGCCGGTCTTAACTTCGCGATAAGCGGTATTCCTTACTGGACTATGGACATCGGTGGATTCTGCGTGGAGAACAGATATGTCGCAGGTCAGTCTGTATGGGATGCTACAGGAAAGGAAAATGAAGACTGGAAGGAGTGGCGCGAGCTGAACACGAGATGGTTCCAGTTCGGTGCATTCTGTCCTTTGTTCAGAGCACATGGACAGTTCCCGTTCCGTGAACCTTGGGAGATTGCTCCAGAAGGACATCCGGCTTATGAGTCCATCGTGTACTATACAAAGCTCCGCTACAGCCTCATGCCGTACATCTACTCGCTTGCCGGCATGACATATTTCAATGATTACACTATCATGAGACCGCTTGTTATGGACTTCATGGCGGATGCAGATGTGCTCAATATCGGAGATGCATTCATGTTTGGTCCTGCATTCATGGCAGCACCTGTATATGAGTATGGTGCTCGCGAGCGTGAGGTTTATTTCCCTGAATGTGAGGGTTGGTATGACTACTATTCTGGTAAGTTCCATGAAGCAGGAGTATATGCGATAGTGGATGCACCTTATGAAAGAATGCCTCTCTATGTCCGTGCCGGATCTATCGTTCCTGTCGGCCCAGAAATACAGTGGTCTGATGAGAAACCTGCTGACGTGATCGATCTCTATGTATACGCGGGAGCAGACGGAAGTTTCACTCTCTATGAGGATGAAAATGTGAACTATAATTATGAGAAGGGCGCTTATTCGATGATCGACTTCACATATTCGGAAGCAGAGCAGACACTGAGCATAGGGGAGCGCAGGGGCGAGTTCCCAGGCATGCTTGAAGAAAGAACCTTCAACATAATTAAAATATCAAAGGCCGGCACAAGCCAGCCTCTGACAATCAGATATGTTGGTGACCCTGTTGAGGTCAATCTTTAAAAGAAATCTTTATAAGGAAATGTTATTTCCTACCTGAATGTTATAGAACTAAGAAAGCGGTATTTGACCTACTGAGTCATTTACCGCTTTTTCCTTTATAAGAAATTAAAGTCTTATTTTCCGAGAGATTGATTTGCGATTGTTTGTGCTTCCTTGAGTGATGATATAAAGCCTGTGAGTGATTTGATTGGAAGTATTGACATGCCCTCAGAGTAAACGCTTGTCTGTACTCCATAATCATCAATTGCGAACCACTTTTTGCGGAATATTACAATTGGAGCAGGCTGTCCTGGAAAATCAGTCACATAGAACACATCTATTCCACCAGGAGCAGTATATGAAATTGTGAATTTTTCTTTTTTGTCTGAATTGGATGCCTCTTTTGTAATCGTTTCCAATGCAAGCAAAAGGTCATCAACCTGATCCATATCAAGATAGCCTAATGGCTGTGCTAATCCGCCAGAAAGTGCTTTTACTAATGTAGAAGGATGAAATTCCAAGGCTGCAAGTTGCTCGCCACTTTTCAGATCTGTAAACAATTTAGCAAACACTTTTACTCCAGTTTCAGAGAATTTGTAGATTTCAGTCTCTTTGATAAAACTGTTATTTGCCTTGAACTGTTCAGCTTTAGTCAACTGAGAAGCTGCTTCAACAGCTGAAGTCTGTGCATTTGCACTAACAAAAGCAAAAGTGCATGCTACGATTAAAAGAAATACTTTTTTCATTTTGTGAAATTTTATGGGTTAATTAATATGATGACCACGTAAAGAGTAAACTCCTGTATCAGTTCTGTGAAATTCGTTTAGTTTGATCTCCGATATTGTTTGTATAAGAGCATCTATTCCATTTGTTGTTTTTCACTTCCTATTCTATCATAGAAAATTCTATGTCATTCTCAGGATATAGCTTCATAAATATTGTTTCTACATAGTTCTTTGCATCGTAGAGCCTTATCTGCTTATCGTGATATTCCAAGTAGAAATCTGATTTAGATGGCATCTTGTTCTCCAGAAACCATGTATTTACTTTGTAAAGTCCTGGTGTTGTGGTAGCAGTGAATGTTCCCTTCAATTCTCCCTCCTTCCAAACAGCAGGATTAGATCCTTGCAAATAAATGACTTTGTACGTTTCTTTCTCCTTTACAATAGCTAAGCGATGGCGATTATTACCCCAAAATTGTGGATTAGAAGTGCTTATAAAATTATATATGCCATCTACGGGTGCTGCAGGAGAATTATTCCATAATTGTCTTAATTTGTCCTCGGTATATGACGTCTGAGGAGTTGTATTCTGATTATGTGGAACCTCTATATTGTTAACGATGAATGATGGACATTGATAATTCCGTCTTGTGAAATCAGAGTTGCCAATGCCACCGTTAAAATGCCATTTGATATTATTTATGCCAGCTGGAACACGAGGGAAATAGAAGGTAGCATGAACAACCTTGTTTATATTCTTTTTGACATAGTAGTTCCAATATGTAACTTTATAATATCTATCCCAAGGTTTATAATACCCCTCATATTTAGATTCAACAAGTTTGTATTTTCCAAATTCACCTGATATATAGATGGATGCACTTTCATCCAGGTCGTGTGCATCAAAGCAGCCTGCTTTATTATTAAGAATCGTGATATCACAGAAAATTGCAGTATAATCTTCATTGGATGCTACACCTGTAATATTCCATCTTTGGTCTTGGTTTTCAAAAATTATTTGTGCTTGAATCTGGATGTAACAGAATAGACAAGCAGTCAAAAGCAATAGCTTCTTCATAAGTTTACCTAATAAGCATATGTGCTATCCAATTCCCAGAGGGTAGCTGATAAAAGGAAGGTGTGGGAACTTATTACCTTGTTCATAAAGAATAGAAATAACACCTTTTGCTCAAATGTCCTCCCTAACCATTATTACGGAGCGGAATTTCAACAAATTTAGTAAAAAGATGTGAAAATGCGATTTCCCTCTGCAGCAACGTCAACGGTGCAAGCAACGCTTAACCTGCCATTCATTTATATTTTCAGATAAGGCCATTTCCCTTCTTGGAACAGGTATTGGTCCAATTTATGGTACTCTTCTCCTCCGAGTTCTATCATTTTTTTATGGAATGATGGTCCGTGATTGGAGATGAAATTATGGGTAAGCTCATGTATGCATAATGCCTCCAAAGACCTTTCCGGAAGCTGGATGACTTTTGCGCAGAACTCGATCGTGGATCCGCGGTAATTATTTCTTGCGACCCAGCTTCTATTTGAAGGAACGATTTTGCATTTCTTGAATGAAGTGCCGATTCTGTCTGCAACCTCTTTCAGCTTTAGGGGGACAATGGTCTCAGCACGTTTAAGCAGAAGATCTTTTGCCTTTTTGAGAATATATATCTGGACATAAAGGTAGTCGAAGGAAACCGCTTCCGGAACGTATATGGTGAGGTTCCTGTCATCAATGATGCTTATATAGTCACTGACATCCTTGTATTGGACCTTCAATGTGAAGAAATCTGTTGTAAGGACATATCCGTCATAAAATTTATTTATTCCATCGCATGTCCATTCAGAATACATCTCTTTTAGAGTACGTTCGGCATATGCAAATCCTTCAATCAATGAATCTCGGTTCTCTATATCTGCAACAGCCTCATTTTTGTTGAATCTGATTTTTGGTGGAATAAAAGAGTATTTAGACCTGACAACCCTTACATTGCCTATCCCGCTGATCAATCTGCTCTCAGATGATATGACAGGAATATCCTTAAGTCTTTCAAGACTCTCCTGCAACCATATGCCTGACTCCTCTTTCTGTCCGCGAGAGCTTAATTTTTGGAAAGATCCGAAGTATAGATCCTTAGCCTTAACGAGGTCTTTCTCAGTGCCGAGCCCATATTCATAACAGTGACCAAGCCAGCTCAT
>JAZKYT010000001.1:0-32761 GCA_045612265.1 Candidatus Cryptobacteroides sp. | reverse complement strand
TTCACCCAATTCGATGGCTGGTGCACAATCTGCAACGAGAACCTTGTTCTCTGGTGCGCAGGCAGCATTATAGGCCTTCAGACTGAGGGTGTTGCTGTAACCGCACTTGCGGCCAGTATCCTTGAGATAATTGTATCCGGTGTTTGCTTCCAACCAATTGCCAACATTTGAAGAAGACTCCTGCCATTTGGTATTTGCTGTCTCCTCCAAAGCAACCACAAGACCGTGAGTCGCATTAGGCTTATCCTTGGCAAGCTGACCGTCTCCCATCTGAGTCGGATTGTCCACCGAGAACACCACGCCGATCACAGTCTTGGAAGGATCCAGTTCTGACGACCATGTGCCGTCACTATAATAATAGTCTCCGACAAATACATCTGCCGCGGCTGGCTTCTGTACTGTCACCTCACATGTGAGTTTATCACCGTTCGAAAGCGTTGCCGAGATTGTTGCTGTGCCTTCTGCAACAGCTGTCACCTTACCCTTATCAACGGTTGCAACCGCTGCATCGGAAGTCTCCCATACTACGCTATAATCATAGTTTTCGTCGTTTGCAGGAGTGAAGTCTATCTCAAGTGTTGCCTCCTGACCCTCGTCAAGCAAGAGTGTCGAATTGCTGAGTGCACCACCTTCCACAAGTCTTGGAATGACAGTGATATATACACTTTCTGTCACACTGACATTGCCACTGGATGCAGTTGCAGCCAACTGGAAATATCCCGCATCCTGAGCCGCATGTGAACCATTTGCCACACTATAGATCTCAACATCTCCCCAGAATGTAACAGACTGGGAGGCCTGCACAGGAGAAACCTTTACGCCGAAGTCCGAACCGAATCTCTCGCCAAGATAAAGAGTGTTGTTCTGCGGAAGACCGACAAACTCGACTTTCTTTGGCAAGGCACGAACGATATTAATGGTCTTGGATGCACTGCGGGTGCCTGCAGAATGAGTAAGCGTCACAGACTTCTTCTCATCATCTGACATCATTCCATCGTAAGTTGCCTCAACCACAGCATATCCATCATAAGCCGTCACATTCACAAGACTTGGATCCGAAGACTCCCATTTTGCATCAACAGGAACATATCCGTTGGTATATGCAACCTTGATGTTCAACTTCTCGAACTGAGGAAGTTCCATAGTTTGTGTTGGAGATTCACCGTCAATGCTAAGGTTGATCTGATAATCAGTCACGACATCATCACCTGTTTCTGTGGTAACAATCACCTTGGCAGTTGCTGAAACACCATTTGCTGCAGTCACAGTAATCACTGATTCTCCATACGAGATACCCTTCACGAGTCCATCTTCAGAAACTGTTGCAACTTCCGGATTGCTGGATGTGAAAGTCAGGGTCTTATCATCAACTGTTGAGAAATCCGGCTCCGATGTCACTTCAAGCGTGTACACCTGTCCAACATCAATCTTGCGCTCAGATGGTGACACTGAGAGTTTTTCCACTACAACTTCTGCGGCCTTCACAGTAACCTGACATTTAGCCACAATCGAAGTATTTGACTCTACTGCCACATTGACATATGTAAATCCAGCGGCCTTAGGGGTCACGATTCCCTGAGCAGAAACCTCTACAACATCATAAGGACCATATTGGCCCATCGCCTTGTCTGCAGACCATACCAGACCCGCAAAATCTTCAACTTCATTTCCACTTTCATCGTAGCAGGTAGCCTTAAGCTGATAGCTCTGCTCTCCCACTGTCATCTCCAATCTGCCGGCATCCAGAACAATTCTGGTGATGACAGCATCGGTAACTGGAGTCTTTACGACAACCTTACACTCACTATAAAGTCCTGAAACCGAGTCTGTAACCTTCACAGTCGCCTCACCTTCCGCCAAAGCTGTCACAACACCGTTAGTGACTGAAACAACCTCACTGTCCGAAGACTCCCAGACAAAAAGGGTCTTGTCATAACTGCGAGGAGAGCAGTTCACGCCAAGTGTTGCAGACTGATCCACGAAAAGTGTCAATGACTCAGGTGTAACCTCTATTGAATTCACGCCACCTTCTGGTCTTTTCTCGACCGAGATAGTCTTGATCACAAACTTTTCTCCGACCTTATCAGTTACTCTGATGCTCACATTCGCACCCTCAACGTACTTTGAGAAACGAATATTGTACTGGGCATCTGTAACTTTCTCATATGCAAAGCCTGTTTCTTCCGGATGACTTGCCTCAAACTCCCAAACAAGGTTTGCATAATCATACTCACCCGAGCCATCTGCAACAACTTCAGCAGTCACAGCCACCCAAGTCTCGTCATTTTCAGTGATTGCATCAGGAGCGTTGAGTCTGATGATCTTGGCTGCCACCTCATCGGCCAAAGCCTCAGATACTGCTATTTCACACATCTGAGATACATCTGAGTTCTTATCGCTGACCTTAACATTGAGCTTTCCCTCGGACTGAACCTCTGCGACCTTGAATCTGTACTCTGAATCTGAAACTCTCTCATATTCAAAGCCAACAAGTCCCTCGCCAGGAGTGAACTCCCAAACAAGGTTCGAATAATTATAATTTTCCGGCTGCACCTTGGCAACAACAGAATACCATTCCTCGCTTGAAGCGGAAACTGCAGATGGAGCTGTGAGAGTAATCTTCTCAGCAAGGACAACATTCACATGTACCTTTGTTGTAGCCGACTTTCCGGCAACACTGGCAGTGATCTCCACTTCGCCAGGAGCAACTGCAACGAAGACACCGGCAGAAACAAACTTGCCGACAGTCTCATCTGGTGCAGAAAATTTCGGAGTCTCCACACTATTCTCGACTGTAAGTTCCGCATTGAGATCCAAAGTTTCACCTACTGCTATTTCATAGCTGGACTCTTTGAACTCCACCTTCACCTCAAGATCCGGAACACAGCTCAAGCACAGCAACGCCGAGAAAAGCGCAAGGATTAATGACTTAATTCTATTCATGTTTCTCGTAGTTTAGTTCTTTGTGAGAGTTATAGTGTTGGTTCTCAACACATACTGTGACGACTCGAGGATATAGTTGAACAATCCGAGAGCTTCATAGTAATAGTTGAAAGCAACAAACTCCGTGTTGTAATATGAACCATAGAGGTCAATTGACACGCTTGTATTGTAGCCCTGCGCACGGTTTGTACCGGTCATGCTGAAACGTGCGATTCTCATATTTGACATATCCACAGGAATCACGGTCGGTATATCATTATACACCACCTCGACTGTACCATATGCAAAGAAATCATACAGGTCAGCAAGCGCCTGATTGTCCTTGATATCCGGCAACTGCTCTGAAATCACATAAATGTCTCCAGAGGATTTTTCGAAATAAAGAGTAAGCGGAATTGTCTGAGGAATATCAGAAAGACTTTCCATTGTACGGGCATCAAATCCGTAAAGCTCGAAATAGAGATTATTCTCAGTCGGAACGATATCGACGGTGTACTCCACAGGGACAGTGTTTCCTGCCTCGTCCTTATGCAGGCTCTGGCCTTTCAATGTCCAGCTTCCGACCCAGGCCTCATATGCCTTTGATGCTGCTTCCTGCTTGAGCTTGAACTCGGTCTTTGAATAATAACCTGTCAGCTTGCCGGCAGTATCGACTCCAATCATGAAGAGCATATAATCACCACTGAACATGCGGTCCTGAGTATACTCGAAGTTGTCCTTCTTCACTTCGTCCACCCATTTGATGTGGAATGAATCACGGTAATCCACGTAATCCTCGAAGCATCTGCGAAGGTTAGAGCCGTAATAAGTCGAGAAATCCGACTTGCTGATGATGCAAGGGATATAGGTCTGTGTAGTATCACCCTTGACATCACATGTAAAGATTTCTGTTTCCTGATTAGGATCATTAGGAGCCACCTGGCGGGTCTTGTAAGTGATTTCCCAAGATGGCCATACCTCGAACACATCAGGATCACGCAGGGTCGAGAACTCAAGAGAAACGACATCTCCGATGATTTCACCTGCAGGAGAGATGATTGCCGCAATCACTCTGTACTTTGTTCTTGCCTGAAGGCCTTCAAAAGTAAGATTCTTGTTGGTACCTACATTTCCCACAAGAGCACCTGTTGTCTCGAGTTCCTTGCTCATCTTTGCAACAAGGAGTTCCTTTGCATCAGATGTAAGGTCTTCAGTGAGCATGTAGTACCAGTAATCCTCAACGGTACCCTCATGATTGAGTCTCACATGAGCCTTGTCCTGAAACGCCTCATCAAGTCGAAGGCTGACCTGGATATCCTCCTGGACCTGGACTGGAGCGTCCAGCGGATCACATCCTGAAAAGCACATCACGCCACCAGAGAGGAGTCCGACTCCGACAGCAGAAAGAACGAGTCTTCTTAGTTTGTTTAATGGGTTCATATTCATAATTTAACTTAGTTGTCAAAAACATATAATTCTCCAACCGACAAATATACACGATTTTTACAAAGAAACAAAACTTCCCTATGGGAAGGGTACAAATTCGAGACGATACAAAAATTTTCATATATCAAAACATTTAGTATCTTTGCCGCTGAATTTTAAGAATATAACGACAACAGTGGAACCTCCCAGTCCTATATTAGAACTCAAAGTCTCTGCGGATCAGATGTCTGACGATCCGTTGTCCAACAGTGTATTTATGGTAATGGGCTACACTTCCGATGAAAAATCGGGAGCGTTTTGTCGTGTATAGAACTGATTGATATTTAAATACTTATATGGCACTTTATTTAAGGAAGAAATTAGACAACAAAGCGGAAATCGCCGTATGGCAGGTCACGGAAACAGAAGACGAGCTGATCAGACTCAGTTCTGTTCCTACAGACGAGATGGAGGAGATCTCCCTCTTCAGAAATGAGAATCAGAGAAGACAGAAACTCGCAGTGAGAGCACTTCTGAACGAGGTGTTCGAAGAAAAGATGTACCTCAACCATCATGACAATGGCAAGCCATATCTTGAGAACTGCGTAACAAACATAAGCATCACACACACAGACAAATACGTAGCCATCATCATCAGCGATGACGACGAGCTCGGAATCGACATCGAGTCACTCGACAGAAACTTCGCCCCTGTTGAGGAGAAGGCTCTTTCAGAGGAGGAGATCGACGATCTTGACGACGACAAGAAGAACGAGCAGCTCGCCATCTACTGGTGCGCAAAGGAGGCGATCTTCAAGAGAATGTCCCAGAACCGCGTAAACTTCGCAGAGCAGATCGAAGTCGAGAAATTCAACCTCAAGAAAGAGGGAGAACTCGAGGCGACATTCATCCACAAAGATGAATATGAGGAGGACTTTGAGCTGGAATATATGATGTTCGACCGCCACGTCCTCGTATGGCTGGTAGGCTAATTCCCAAGAAACAAAAAAGTTAAACAATTTAGATATTTTCTAATTTAGTTGTAATTGTAACACCCTGTTAACCAACAAGTTAACAGGGTTTCTTTTGCCCTGTTGATAACTTTTTATTGTGATTTTCTTTACTCCTTATTGTATTTGATTTATCTTTGTTGTTCCCGCGTATTATCCAGTGCGCAGTTCCTCAAAACCACAGAATAACAAAAAACACAAAATATGGTAAAGCACGTAGTAAAACGCGACGGTAGAGTCGTGATTTTCGACAAGAGAAAGATTGTCGACGCCATCCTCAAGGCGATGGAAGTAACCGAGACCGGAGAGGATATTGTCCTCGCTGCAGAGATTGCCTCAGCCATCTCGAAGATCAATGTGGACAACATGAGCGTGGAGGAGATTCAGGACCAGGTTGAGAATGAGCTCATGAACAGCCCTCGCCAGGAGGTTGCAAAGAAGTACATTGCATATCGTAACCAGCGCAACCTTGCCCGCAAGGCAAAATCACGCGAGATCTTCCAGGAGATCATCGATGCTCAGGCAACTGAGATCACTCGTGAGAACGCAAACATGAATGCAGACACTCCGGCTGGTATGATGATGAAGTTTGCGTCGGAGTCAACCAAGTCATATGTGGATGAGTGCATGCTTTCTGACGACGTCAAGGAGGCTGTCATGAAGAACTACATCCATATTCACGACAAGGACTACTATCCTACAAAGAGCCTTACATGTATCCAGCATCCTCTCGACAAGATTCTTGAGGACGGCTTCTTCGCAGGACATGGCGAGTCCCGTCCTGCAAAGAGAATCGAGACAGCCAGCATCCTCGGATGTATCTCGATGGAGACTGTCCAGAACGAGATGCACGGCGGCCAGGCGATCCCGGCTTTCGACTTCTATATGGCTCCGTTCGTAAGAAGATCATTCCAGGAGGAACTAGACAAGATCGGCGAGATCAACGGCGAGGATTACACACGTCTTTATGATGTCAAGATTGATGACTACCTCAAGCGTGACCTCGTTGGAATCCAGGGTGATGACAGAGTGATCCAGCATGCGATCAACATGACAGTTGCTCGTGTTCATCAGTCGATGGAGGCGTGTGTCCACAACATGAACTCAATCCATTCACGCGGTGGTAACCAGGTAGTATTCAGCTCTATCAACTATGGTACAGATACATCCGCAGAAGGACGATGCGTAATCCGCGAGATCCTCAACACAACTTATGAGGGTGTAGGTAACGGATCGACAGCCATCTTCCCTATCCAGATCTGGAAGAAGAAGCGCGGTGTAAGCTACCTCCCTGAGGACCGCAACTATGACCTTTACAAGTTCGCTTGCAAGGTGTCTGCACGCCGTTTCTTCCCTAACTTCGTGAACCTCGACGCACCATATAACTTCCACGAGCTCTGGACTCCGGATGACCCTAAGAGATATCAGTACGAGGTGGCAACCATGGGATGCCGCACACGCGTGTTCGAGAACAGATTCGGACCTAAGACATCAATCGGTCGTGGTAACCTTTCATTCACAACCATCAATATCGTACGTCTCGCCATCGAATGTATGAGCATCGAGAACCGCGAGGAGAGAATCCACGAGTTCTTCCACAAGCTCGACAAGACAATGGAGATTGCAGCCCGCCAGCTCAACGAGAGATTCAACTTCCAGAAGACAGCTCTCAAGAAGCAGTTCCCTCTCCTTATGGGTGCTCTCTGGCTTGACAGCGAGAAGCTCGGTGAGAATGACACAATCGAGCCTGTAATCAACCATGGTACCCTCGGTATCGGATTCATCGGTCTTGCTGAGGCGCTCATCGCCCTCACTGGCAAGCACCATGGAGAATGCCCTGAAGCACAGGAACTTGGACTTCGCATTGTAACCTTCATGAGAAGCAAGGTGAACGAGTTCTGCGAGACATACAAGCACAACTACAGCGTACTTGCAACTCCAGCAGAGGGTCTTGCCGGCCGCTTCACACGCTTCGACAAGAAGAAGTTCGGTGTCATCCCAGGCGTGACAGACAAGGACTACTACACCAACTCTAACCACGTGCCTGTATACTACAAGTGTACTCCTAAGCACAAGGCAGAGATCGAGGGACCTTATCACGCACTCACAGGTGGTGGTCACATCTTCTACGTGGAAATCGACGGCGATGCAACCCACAACCCAGAGGCAATCATGAAGATCGTCGACCTCATGGACAAGTATGAAATCGGATACTGCTCAGTGAACCACAACCGTAACCGTTGCATGGACTGCGGATATGAGAACGCTAAGCACAACATGAAGAAGTGTCCACACTGCGGCGGCGAGAAGATCGATCAGCTCCAGCGTATCACCGGCTACCTCGTTGGTACAACCAACAGATGGAACAGCGGTAAGCTTGCTGAGCTCCGTGACCGTGTAGTTCACGAATAATTTGGTGCAACGCAATTCGCTAACACACAACAAGTTATAGCAATTAGGGTGGGAAAAATTTCCCACCCTAATTTAGTTATTTAATTGACAATCCGTAACTTACATTGCACCGCTCAAATGAACGATGCGCTGATTTGAGCTGCCACGGAACGGCAGGTCCGGGTCGCGGAGAGCAGCAACAAACGGGCCGTCAACCAAAGTATCAATATATGGCAGAATCAGGCTCAGGTGAGGATCTGCGAGAATCTCCTCATAAGTAAAACCCGTGTAGCACCAGATGTTCTTGTCAGTTTCCTCTTTGATACGACGGGCCAGCTCCGTGAACCCCTCGACCTGATACAAAGGATCGCCTCCTGAGAATGTCACATCCGCAAACTCATCTTCCTTGATGATATCCAGAAGTTCCTGCACACTCATCTCGTCACCGCCCTTGAAATCCCAGGATTGAGGATTGTGACATCCCGGGCAAGCATGAGCACAACCTGCGCAATATATAGAAGTGCGCAGTCCAGGGCCATCAGCCATGGTCTCATAAGCTATGTCCAATATTCTAAGTTTCATCCGAGCTATTATTTCTTACTTTCAAGATATTTATCAAGGTTCTTCTCCAGATAACCAGGACGCACATCATCCCAGGTCTTGATCGACTCGTAGGACTCCTTCGAACCATAGTATGCCTCAAACTTCTCAGGATCGTTCTTCACCCACCACTGGGTACCCATTCCCTTCTCATATGCGTATGGCTTCATAAAGAATCTTACAGCCCATGCAGGAGCAAGAAAGGCAAGAGAATAGAACCAAGGCAGCTTGGACTTCATTGTTGCAAAGTACTCATCCACAGGGGTATATGATCGGAAATGCAGATATTCTTCAAGCTGGTCTGCATCGGTGTACCACATTCCATGGAAGTTCTTGAGAGCAAACCACTGTGGCTTGAACACCTTCTCCGGGCCAGGGAGTCCAAGTCCGTTGAGAAGTCGGGTTTCAAACTCATAATTCGTCATTCTGTACTGCTCACCGCTGCTGATGTTATATGCCTTGTTCCAGAATTCATCCGGAACCCAATCCTCACAGACCTGAGCAAGCAGACGGCCGGAATCTTCAACAGTCGCCCACTCCAACACGCCACCTACAGGAACATGGAAGGCTGTTGGATTGACCACCTTCAATATTCCCGGATAGAGGATACCGCTCTGTCTCAAAGACACCCATCTCTTAAGACCGGCATTGGTAAAAACCTGCTCGGCACGAATCTTTGAAAGGGCATACATATCATATTTTGCAGGAGTCTGAGGCTCATCCACGCTGCCCCAATGATGAGGAGGATTCCTGTCACCATACTGAGCGACCGAACCTATATATACGACTCTCATCTCATCTTTATTCGGCTGTGCGAGAACAGCCTTGACAACATTCTCAGCTGCTGCAACATTCACCTTAAGCGTCTTCTCCGGATAGTAATCCGCTGCAGGAGACACCATTCCGCCGACATGGAGGACATAATCCGCTCCCGAAACACCGGCCAGGACATCCTCATATCTGGTAAGGTCTCCCCAGATGACGGAAAGTGCCGGATCGTTGATATATCTCGTCAACATCTTACGGTTCTTCTTACTGTCACGAGCAAGAATACGGATATTGAAACGCTCTCTTCGAGCATATAGTTCCAGGAAGCCTGCCCAGCCCATATTGCCGGTGGCACCTGTCAGAAATACAGTTTTCTTCATAGATTCCAAATCCTCACATTACTTCAGCCAACCTTCAGGATTCTGAGGTTTCGAGCCTTTCCACACCTCGAAATGAAGCTGAACCTGACCATTGATGGCATCCACCGAACCGATGACATCAGATGTCTTCACCTTATCTCCTTCAGACACATTCAAAGACTTCAACTTACAATATAGTGTGAAATAATTACCATGCTGAATCAGCACACACTGATTATATCCAGGCATCACCATCACCTGCTTCACAACTCCATCAAAGACGGCTCTGATCTGGGTTCCCTTGGACAATGCGATGTCGATTCCGTTGTTCGGTGGTAACTCAAGATTCTTATACACAGGATGATAGTGTTTTCCAAAGCGAGCGACCACAGGGCCATCAGCCGGCCATGGAAGTTTTCCTTTATTGTTTGCAAAAGCAGCATCCAGTTTCGTATCCACCTCTGTCTTCTTGCCGGAAGCCTTCGGTTTCACTGCAGCCGACACGATCCTTTCAATCTCCCTGTTCAGAGCTGTGACCTCCTTCTTCTTGGCAGCCAGCTGACTCTGGTATTTCTTCTTGTCCTTCTGGAGCTTCTTGACCACCGCATTGGACTTCTTCTCATCTTCACGAAGATCCTCCAGATCCTTCACTCGGGTCTTCTTCAGCTGCTCGGCTTCCCTTTTCAGCAGTACAAGCTCCGCCTTCTGCACCTCCAGTTCCTCCTGCATCGAACGGATGGTCTGGGCCTCCGTCTTCATCATGTTCGACAGATTCCTGAAATAGCCCATTCGCCTGAACGCCTGACCAAGGTTCTCACTTGCAAGCATATACATATACCACACCCTGGTATCCCTGTTCTTATATGCACTTCGGACAAGCTTGGCATAATTCTCCGTAAGGACATCGATTCTCGCCTTTAACTTATTGATTTCCAGTTGTGCAAGATAGATGTCATCATTATATTTCCTGATCTGACGGTCGCTTTCCGCCACAAGCTCCTTCCTGTTGGATATCTTCTTCCTGATAAGATCCAGATCCGCCAGCATGCTGCTGCTCTTCGAGGCATTTTCCTTGAGCTGCTTGTCTATGATGGCAATCTCACGCTCCAGTCTTGCCTTCTTTGCCTCCTGAACCTTTGTATCCTGAGCCCCGGCAGTCAGACAGAACAAGATGGCAACAAGCGCCATCGCATACTTTATATATATGACAGCTTTTCTCATCGTCCCACTGCGGCTTTACGAATGTTTATCTTCTCTTCCAGGTCCGGTATATCCCCGTTATTTCTCTGTCGGGCCAGATTCCAGTACACGAAGGCCATATCATACTCCTTCAAGGCATACAGCACTTCGGCATAATGATCCAGAATCACAGCACTGTCCTTTCCACCATAAAGCATGGCACGCTTGAATATCTGCTTGGCCTCGACGGTCTTACCCTCAAGGAAAAGTATCCAGCCGAAGGTATCGAGATAGGTCGCGTTATCCGGCTCCAGCTCAATCGTCCTGCTGCTCATCTTATGGGCCTTCTTCAGCTTTTTCTCTTCCTGACTGAGATAATATGCATAATTATTAAGCACATAGACATAGTCCGGATTTATCTTCAAAGCCTTCTTATATGCCTTATATGCCTGAGGCTTATCCCCAAGAAGGTAATATACATCACCCATTGTGGACCAAGACCTGAGCGTCTTCGAACTGTCCCTCGGCGCAACCTGAAGGATCGTCTCACAGGACTGGAGAACCTTCTCATAATCACCGAGGTTGTAGTCACCCACACCTGCCATCTCAAGGAAAGCAGTCTCGTCAGGGAAGCGCTCAAAAGCCAGGCGGCCCTCCTCTGAAAGTTCCGACCACATCTGGGCGTACATAAGGAACTCCACAAAAGATGCGCTTGCCGAGAAACTTTCCGGATATATCCTTGCGGTTATCTCAAAGCAGCTTTTCGCCCTGTCAAGCCTTCCTGTAGAATAGTAATATGCTCCAGCAGTCTGCAGAGCCGTACTGTCAGTCGGATGCACCAGCAGAAGTTTGGTCATGGTGGTATCCAGCTGCGGCATGAAGGTGCGGATGAATTTCGGGTCAGTGCGCTGGATAACAGCCATCAGGTAGTCGGTCTTGCCAGGCACCGGAGTATCCAGGCCATCCACAAACCTGTACAATGTATTGAAATATTCATCATACTTCCTTGTCATTCGCAAAACCTCTGCCTTGCCCAGAAGGGCAGGAGAATAATCCGGAACGAGATCCAGTGCCTCATTGTAATATGCCAGGGCAGTGGAATCATTGTACATCGAAATCTCATAATCCGCAAGAGTGGAAAGGATATATGGAGAAGAATATTTCATATTGTATTCCTCCAACGAGGCATAGGCATCCTCCACCCTGTTCATGCGACGGAGGAGATTGAACCTATATACGGCTATCGACTCCGAATCACCCAGCACAGTCTCAATCTCATCAAGGGTAGCAAGAGCCTTTTCGAACTCACCCTGAGCAGAATACAGCTCAACAAGATCGAAGTACAGGTCGCTTTTCTTCGGAAAGTCCTTCAGAAGGTTTTCATAGATGTCAACAGTGAGCTCATGCCTTGAGGTCACGGCATAAATGCCTGCGAGCCTATATCTGTACCAGAAGTTCTGCGGATCGATCTCAAGAGCAAACTTAAGGTAATCCTCCGCCTCCACAAGGTCGTTCTCAGCCAGACTTATCAACGCAAGATAATACCAGGCGGCATCGTTACGGGAGTCATTCTGAAGCAGGTTGCTCAGGGTTGCACGAGCGGCTTCATAATTACCCTCATTGTATTCCTGAACCGCAGACACGATCAGATTCTCCTGTACACTCTCGGGACGCTGTGCAAACGCCGCGAAAGACATCAGAAGTGACGTCAGAACTATTGTCAAAAACACTGATAATCTATTCATGTCTGTTATTGCTCATAAATCGTACAAAAATAACACTCTAATTCGGGAAAATTGCACAACTTTGGAAAAAATCCACCTCAGATGCAACAATATGAGGCCCCGGTGCATCTTTTTGAGGCGTGAATAATTAAAGCCTTTGGGGCCCAAGCGACAAAAGAGTGACTGAAGTAATTGACTTGAAGCTGATTCGTTCATGCATGAATGGAGATCGGGCCGCACAGAAGGCGTTATACGACCACCTTGCGCCCCGTATGTTCCCTTTATGCATACGTTATATTGGTGACAGGGATCAGGCCGAGGATATACTTCAGGACGGATTCATAACCCTGTTCTCGCATCTGAAGGATTACAAGGGAGATGGTTCCTTTGAGGGATGGGCAAGAAGGATTTTTGTAACGACCGCACTGATGAGTCTGCGAAAGAAGGATGCACTCAAGATGAGTGACGACCTGCAGGCGGCAAGAGGACTGAAGGCAGAGACAGTCTCGCAGACGCAGAACATAGGATACAAGGAACTGATGAGGCTGATCATGACGCTGCCACCTGGATTCAGAACCGTATTCAACATGTACGCGATCGAGGGATACTCTCACAAGGAGATCGGAGAGATGCTGGGAATCAGCGAAACGACCTCAAGAACGCAGCTCAGCAGAGCGAGAATCTGGTTACAGAACAAGATTAAGGAGATTGAAAATGTCTGAAAAGAACAATAATATATTTGAAAACGACCTTATGATGAGGGCGATCCTTGAAAGCGGCCAGGAGGAGGTTCCAGGACGCGTATGGGACGCTGTATCTGAAAGGTTGGACGCGGCTGAGGCGAAGAAGGCCCGCAAGCCGGTGACCCTGTGGTGGGGACGCGCCGCAATGGCTGTGGCCGCTGCTGCAGCCGCTGTTGCCGCCGTGATTCTGATTGATCGTGGCGAAGATCAGGTCGAGATGGTGCCGAGAGCCGTTCTGGGAGCCATGATTGCAGTTGTTGAACCGGAGCCTGTTGCTTCACCGTCAGGCGAAGCTGAGCTTCTTGCATATATTCCCGAAACTCCTGCCAGAAAGCCAGAAATCATTGAAAATGAGATTCCAGAAGAAATTTCTACTGAGGTAATCCATTCAGAGAATACACCTGACAGCAATGCCGGAAACACTTCAGAGACAGTTGAAGATGTGTGGCAATCATTTGACGAGTGGGAAGATGAGGACGAAACTCCTGCCCGCAAGATCAAGACAGCCATTACCGTTTCCGGCCTGACAGAAGCGGCACAGCAGCAGAGCGGCTCAAGCAGCGGAATGCTCAAGGCTCCTTCCCTCGTGCTTGCCCCATCCAAGACAGGCATCAAGGAAAAGGAAAGCCAGACAAGATATGGCATCCCTGTATCTGTGGGAGCAGGTGTCAGATTTGAATTCACCCCACGATGGTCTCTCGGAGTCGGTTTGAACTACACTCTCCTCACAAGGACATTCCATGGCACTTATACACATGTGACTGAAACCGGCAGCATTGACAACCTCATCACATCTGACATAAGAAACAGCCAGCATTATCTCGGATTGCCTGTAAACGCATTCTTCAACATCATCAACAGCAAGGATGTTCACTTCTACACATATGCAGGCGGAACAGTTGAGAAATGTATTTCTGACAGATATCATGTGCAGACCAACCACATCATCCACAAGGAGAAGGTTGACGGCGTGCAATTGTCTGCTGCAGTAGGTCTCGGAGCTGAGTTTGCACTCACAAAGCATCTTGGACTGTACCTCGACCCAAGTCTCAGATATTACTTCGACTGCGACCAGCCAAAGAGCATCAGAACAGCTCAACCGCTCATGTTTGCAGTGGAGGCAGGTCTTCGATTCAGACTTTAACAGTCGCATATATGAAAAACCGATTCACAGAGAAGTGAATCGGTTTTTTTATTTTCTACCTTCAATGATGTTTCGTGCAAGAGTGTTTGCGCAGACGAAATCCTTGAGTTCCTGACACTCGGTCTCAAGAATCGTGTGTCTGTCTCCCTGCCACATCAGGGTTCCCTGCGAGATGAAACCGATCTTGTCACCTATTTCAAGGATGGAATTCATGTCATGCGTATTGACCACAGTAGTCATATTGAACTCCTTGGTAAGGTCACTGATGAGTCTGTCAATCAGGATGGATGTGTACGGATCAAGTCCGGAATTCGGCTCATCACAGAAGAGGAAAGACGGATTAAGAGCGATTGCACGCGCGATTCCGACACGTTTCTGCATTCCTCCACTGAGTTCGTTAGGATATTTGCTATCCGAACCGATGACATTCACCTTCTCAAGACAGTACTGAGCCCTCTCCTTCATCTGAGCCTTCGACCAGTCTGTGAAGAACTGCATCGGAAACATCACATTCTCAATGACCGTTGCAAAATCGAACAGCGCACTACCCTGGAAAAGCACACCGATATTCTGTCTCAGAGTCTTCTTCTGGGCATAGTCCATGGTCGTAAGACGCTTGGCACCATAATATATCTCACCGTCGTCAGGCTCCATCAGACCGATCAGATTCTTAAGAAGGACCGTCTTGCCTGAACCGCTGGCACCAATGATCATATTGCATTTGCCCGGCTCGTACTCGACATTTATATCCTTAAGGACCTCCTTGCCTTCGAAGCTCTTGTATAGATGTTCTACTTTAATCATAGTCAATGGTTTAATACAGCATCAGCTGTGTCACAACAAGGTCAAACAAAAGGATAAGGATACTTGTTATCACGATAGCTCTTGTGCTTGATCGTCCCACTCCAAGTGAACCTCCCTTGGCATAATATCCATTGAAAGCTGCGATCGAAGATATCAGAAAACAGAAAAGCGATATCTTGAAACAACTGTAGAAGATATAGAATCCGTTATAGAAAGCCTTGATTCCGATTATATAGGAAGGTGGCGGAATGATATGCGTCGCATTTACAACGACCCATCCTCCGACAAGTCCGAGCGCAAGGCTGAAAAGCATAAGAAGAGGACTGAGGATTGTCGCAGCAGTCACCTTAGGAAGTACAAGAAAGCCGGCCGAATTGACTCCCATCATATCCATGGCATCAATCTGCTCAGTAATGCGCATGCTGCCGATCTCTGAAGAGATGTTCGAACCCATCTTTCCGGCGAGAATCAGGGCAATCATGGTGGAGCAGAACTCCAGGATGAGACTTTCCCTGACCATATATCCGATATACATCTTGTCAATTATCGGATTTTCAAGGTTTGATGCTGTCTGAATCACAAGCACTCCGCCGATGAACAACGAAATCACTCCCACCAGCAGGATGGATGAAATTATCAGCTTGTCTGACTCTATGATGAACTGTCTCCAGAAGATTTTACGCTTCTCAGGCCTTCTGAAGACCATTTTCATGAAAAGCATATAGCTTCCTATCGAGACAAAAAATTTTTTTATCATGACTAAAATTTTTCTTTCGATTGCAAATTTACCACATTTTTCTCTTTTTTAGCCTCTGTCTCGATTTTCCATTCCAGATTTGCAGACATGTGGGCGGCATACAATGCGGATCTTGCGATACGGTGGATGTCTGTTCAGCAGAAGAAATATGAATTAATTTAAAGGGAGTTGAGATGTTGATCAATATTCATTGCGCGAAATGCATCGGAATCGATGCTGTACCTGTGGAGATAGAAGTGGACCTTGCTACAGGAATCGGAATTCATCTGGTGGGACTGGCTGACACTGCAATCAAGGAGAGCCTGCTCAGGACCATAACGGCCCTTCAGTCGATGGGGTTCCGGATTCCTGGAAGAAAGATTGTCATCAATCTTGCGCCTGCCGACATGCATAAGAAGGGCAGCGGATACGATGTACCCATTGCACTCGGAATCATTGCCGTTTCAAGACAACGCGACATGCCTTCGCTTGGAGACTATATGATCATGGGAGAACTTGGACTTGACGGGTCAGTCAGGGAGATTCCTGGAGCACTTCCTATCGTTGAACTGGCGTTGCGAAGAGGTCTCAAGGGCTGTATCCTGCCGTTGAATTCTGCTATGGAAGCTATTGAGTTCGGAGATATTGACATTTATGGTGTCGAGACTTTGGAGGAGGTTATGAGAATCGTGGAAGGCTGTGCCTGCGATGACCTGCTGGTCGCCAACAGAGTCCCGAAGCCAAACTGCAATCGAAATCATTCCGAGAGTAGGACATATAATGAGTTCGACTACATGGATTTTTCCGAGATCATCGGACAGGAAGCCGCAAAACGAGGGCTGGAGATTGCTGCTGCAGGTGGTCACCATGCAATTCTCATCGGCAGCCCTGGCAGCGGAAAAAGCTCCCTGGCCAAGGCAATGGTCAGCATCATGCCAAGCCTATCCTTGGAAGAGGCTGTCCAGACGAGCAGGGTCTATTCCGTGGCCGGTAAAGGGAATTCCGGCGGTGGACTCATAAGGACCAGACCATTCAGAGCACCCCACTACAGCGTCTCCTTGGCAGCACTGCTTGGCGGTGGATCAGATAACATCATCCCTGGAGAGGTCTCACTTGCAAGCGGAGGGGTTCTCTTTCTTGATGAATTCTGCGAGGCTCCAAAGCGAACTTTGGAGGCCCTGAGAGCACCTATGGAGGACAGAAAGGTCACAATTTCCCGTCTCAAGTCCAAGGTGGAGTTTCCTGCCGGATTCATGCTTGTAGCCGCCACGAATCCTTGCCCATGCGGTTACTATGGAGAGGGAGACCGCTGCACCTGCTCACCGGCCAAAAGGCTTGCCTATCTTGGCAAGCTGTCAGGTCCCATCATGGACAGAATCGACCTGCAGCTGTTTTTGCGACCCATCAACCCGAGGAAACTTGTAAGCAGGCCGCGGGGAGAAAGCAGCGCAGAAATAGCAGCACGTGTGACAGCTGCAAGGGATATACAAAAAAGCCGTTTTGCTGGTGAAGGAATATACTGCAACGCTGCCATGAACAACAGGATGATTGAAAAATATTGTCCTCTCAGTCCCGAGTGCAAGTCACTTCTCGAGCGCATCCTGGACCGCATGAATCTCTCCGCCCGTGCCTGCTCCCGAATCATCAAGATTGCCCGCACTATAGCCGACCTGGCCGGAACTCCCGATATCCTTCCCGAGCATCTATCAGAAGCAGCCGGCTACAGATTCCTCGACAAACAGAATATCTTTGACTGATTTTGCCTATCTTTGCAGCATGAAACAGGAAGTGATTATCAGCAATACTGCAGACCTTGAAAGGGCTGCACGCGAATTTCTCGAGAAGATCGGCGAGAGGACATTGGTTGCATTCTTTGCCCCTATGGGTTCCGGCAAAACCACATTCACCACAGCAATCTGCAAAGTGCTTGGAGTGACCGATCCAGTAGGTTCGCCGACATTCGCCATCGTTAACGAATATATGCGTGCCGATGGTGATCCTATGTATCACTTCGACTTCTACCGCATCAACAAACTCCAGGAAGCAATCGAGATCGGTCTTTACGATTACCTCGACAGCGGTTGTCTCTGCATAATGGAGTGGCCGGAAAACATCGAGGAGCTCCTTCCGGAAGACACCCTCTGCGTGAAAATCACTGTCAATCCAGACCAATCACGCACACTCAGTTGGGAGGAATAGTTTGTTACCATCTGGAGCATCCGGATTTTATATAATATTAGCAATCAGACAGTTAACAAAAAGTGCTGCTCTTAGTCCCCCTCTTCAACCAGGGTACCAAGAGCAGTACTTTTGTCTATCTATTTGATTTTCTACAAGTTATAAAAACACCATGCTCTTAATGGTCGCTATTTAGAATATATCGCAAATAACGCAGATCCAGAACCGGACATTGAGGCGTAAACAGCTCCGCAGTCATATAGCGATCTTTTGATGGCTGCAAGCTCCGGGAACTTAGCAAAGACTGTCTCCTCAAAATCGTTGACAAGAACTCCATCCCATTGCTCAACCGGCTTAGTCAAAGCTTCCCTCAACGGAATCTCAGGAAGGCGAGGGCGGATTCCGCCATAGGCATCCTTAGTCGAGACCGCAATTCCTGCTGGTGTGATCACCTGTATTTCATAACGTGATGTATCCCCTTCATCCGACAGTCCCAATGACATAGTACGAAGTACCTCAGCAATCTCCCCTTCCGGCTCAGTAAGAACCTCGCCACGTCCCTCGCCAATCATCGGACGGTTGTATATGAAGAACGCGCAGTCACTTCCAAGACGGGCAGCATATCCGGCAAGCGCCTCTTCAGAAAGCTCAAGACCACAAAGTTCATTCAGCATCTTGAGGGCAAATGCCGCATCAGCTGAACCGCCGCCAAGACCAGCACCCACAGGGGAAGTCTTCTCAAGGAATATCTTCACAGGAGGGAGATCGAACTCCTCAGCAAGAATAAAATATGCCTTGGCTGTCAAATCCTTGAGCGGATCCCAGTCCACACCCTCAGCACGCGCGATGGTAATCATCAGCTTGCCATCCTCTGAAATTCCCTGCACCAGCTTAGGCGCATCGTTATCCTGGGTCTCCACGCCAAACACGCCCTCTGGCTTGACACTACCCTGTCGCGGAGCCACAGCTGAATCATATTTTGCAAACAACTCGGCGGAAGTCCTGCTATAGTCGTCTCCAACCACTATTTCAAGTGTGTCGCTGATGCCGAAATACGGCACGAACAGAGTTTCAAGGTCATGAAACCCGTCCTCACGTTTGCGGAGAACATTCAGACCAAGGTTGATTTTTACGTTAGGATTGGTGATCATATTGACTGGACTCAGGATAACATGTTACTGATTATGAACAATATTTCTGATAGCAGATTCAAGAGCAGCTGTAATCTCCTCACGCTCTACATCCTCCTTGATATTCTCAAGAACCGGAGCAACGAAAGAGATCATCTGAAGCACCTTGGCATCCTCAAGAGTGATACCGCGTGAGCGCATATAGAACTGTTCCTCTTCATTCAAGCGGCCGATTGTGGCACCGTGCGAGCACTTCACATCGTCTGCATATATCTCAAGCTGTGGTTTGGTATCCACCTTTGCTCCATCCGAAAGAAGAAGGTTGTGATTCTCCTGATATGCCTCTGTCCTCTGTGCATCCTTGGCAACGATGATCTTTCCGTAGAAATCCACTCTCGAATTGCCTCCAGCGATACCCTTGAACAACTGACGGGAATTGCAATGAGGCACCTTATGATGCATATCCACTGCAATCTTCACCTTCTCCTGACCAGCACAGATATATGCTCCATAAAGATTGGCCTCGGCACCTTCGCCAACCAGTTCGACATCGAACTTCAAATCAACAGATACACCAGGCATCACCACCACAATGACAGTCTCGCTCGCGTCCCTTCCCACGACGAGATTCTGCAGCAACTGGCCGTCACTCTCTTGATCTATGATTATAATCTTTGTCATAAATATTACAGATTATCGTAACCCTTCTCCTCGATCTCAGCAACAAGCTCACGGCCAGCAGTCTTCACGATGCGGCCATCCTTGAGAACGTGCACGATATCCGGAACGATATAGTCAAGCAATCTCTGGTAGTGAGTAATCACGATGGCTGCCTTCTCAGGAGTATGAAGCGAGTTCACACCATTTGCAACAATGCGGAGAGCGTCCACATCGAGTCCGCTGTCTGTCTCATCAAGGATAGCGAGAGTCGGATCAAGCATAGCCATCTGGAAAATCTCGTTACGCTTCTTCTCTCCACCCGAGAATCCCACATTCACTTCACGCTTTGCAAACTCCGGCTTCATCTGCACGAAGGCCATCTTCTCACGCATGAGCTTAAGGAAATCTCCAGCCTTGAGCGGCTCAAGACCCTTGCCTGCACGATGTGCATTCACTGCAGTCTTCATGAAGTTGGTGATTGTCACACCAGGAATCTCCACTGGGTACTGGAACGAAAGGAAAATACCTGCCCAGGCACGCTCCTCAGGCGACATCGCAAGAAGGTCCTGTCCAAGGAACTCGATGCTTCCTGCTGTCACAGTGAACTGCGGCTTGCCCGCCAGCACCGCCGACAGCGTACTCTTACCCGCACCGTTCGGACCCATTACCGCGTGAATCTCACCCTTACGGATCGTCAGATCGACTCCCTTCAGAATCTCCTTATCCTCAACCGAGGCTCTCAGCCCCTCAATTTTCAATAATATATCGTTTGCCATATAGCTATTATGTTTTCTTTTGCAATTTTCGACGTTCTGTCCTTGAAATGAAGCATTTTAAGGACAAACCTTTTGTATTTCGGTCAGTTGTCCTTGAAATGGGACTTTTTAAGGACAATAACTCCAATCAATCCTGCTATACCTCCTTTCGGTATAACTTATACCAGCTGAACAGCGACCAGATACCGTTGACAAGATAAAGGCAGCTGACAATCGGCATGAACACCAGTCCCGCCTTCAGGTAGAGTGTCAGGTTGGCCACATTCACAAACAGCCATGCTATCCAGCAGTCCCATTTCTTCAATGCCGACAAGGTCTGTGCTGTCAGGATCAGCACTGTGACGCAGCAATCCAGGTACGGAAGCGGATTAGCCGGGAAATATCCCACAAACCAGCGAGTGCCCATCATGCTCATCAGCCAGCCCCAAAGCAATGCAAGTGTTGGGACCAAAGCAAGTACGAAAGTCCTCTGTCCCCATGAAAGCATCGACACCTTCAGGTCACCCGAAGCGCTCTCCTGCGACTTCTTCGGATGGCTCCAGCGGTACTGTCCCATGATATTGATTCCTAGTGAAATCGGCTGCAATATCAGGTTGGCGTACAGGTTCTTCTGCCAGAACATGAAGAACAACAATGCAGTGTACATATATCCCACATAGAAATTGCTCTTCCGGTTTCGTCCCGCCAGAAACACCGTGGTCAAGCCAAATATCGCCGACAACAGATCGATCAGCAGCACAGGTCTTCCACCCAGTTCAAATATTATTATATTAAACCAATCCATTCAATCAACCTATATATCAACCGACAGAGCCTTCAAGTGAAACCTGAAGCAGCTTCTGCGCCTCCACAGCGAACTCCATCGGCAGCTTAGCCAACACCTCGCGTGCATATCCGTTCACAATGAGTCCCACAGCCTCCTCCGGACCGATACCTCGCTGATTGCAGTAGAACAACTGATCCTCGCTGATCTTCGAAGTCGTCGCCTCGTGTTCCACCACGGCTGTCTTATTTGCATTCTCGATATATGGGAAGGTGTGCGCACCGCACTTGTCTCCGATCAAGAGGCTGTCGCACTGCGAGAAATTGCGGGCATTGTCAGCACCTGGCAACATCTTCACCAGTCCACGATAGCTGTTCTGGCTCTGGCCGGCTGAAATACCCTTGCTGATGATACGGCTACGGGTATTGCGACCGATATGAATCATCTTAGTACCAGTGTCAGCCTGCTGGAAATTATTAGTCACAGCCACAGAATAGAACTCCGACGACGAATTGTCTCCCTTGAGAATGGTCGAAGGATACTTCCATGTGATTGCCGAACCGGTCTCCACCTGAGTCCACGAAAGATGACTTCCTGAACCCTTGCATATACCTCTCTTGGTCACGAAATTGAAGATACCGCCACGGCCCTGTGCATCTCCCGGATACCAGTTCTGAACTGTCGAATACTTCACCTCAGCATCCTTCTCCACAATGATCTCCACCACAGCCGCATGAAGCTGATTCTCATCACGCATAGGCGCTGTACAGCCCTCCATATAGCTCACATACGAACCCTCGTCAGCCACGATCAGTGTCCTTTCGAACTGACCGGTACCCGCCGCATTGATTCGGAAGTAGCTTGAGAGTTCCATAGGGCAGCGCACGCCCTTAGGAATATATACGAAAGAACCGTCACTGAACACAGCAGAGTTCAATGCAGCATAGAAATTATCTCCCACAGGAACAACTGAAGCAAGATACTTGCGGATCAGGTCCGGATGCTCACGCACAGCCTCCGAGAATGAACAGAAGATGATACCCTTCTCAGCCAAAGCAGAACGGAATGTGGTTGTGACTGACACAGAATCGAACACTGCATCCACAGCTACTCCGGCAAGCACCTCCCTCTCATGAAGCGGAATACCCAACTTGTCAAATGTCTTCTCCAGTTCGGGATCGATCTCCTTCGGACGGTCCTCCGCCTTCTTAGGAGCCGCGTAATATATGATGTCCTGAAAATCTATTTCGGGTATATCCAGATGGGCCCACCGGGGAAGCTCCATCTTCTGCCAACGGCGGAATGCCTCAAGACGGAACTCAAGCATCCACTCAGGCTCCTCCTTCTTCGCCGAAATCAAACGTATTATATCTTCATTGAGACCCTTGGGAATGAACTCCTGCTCGACATCAGTCACAAAGCCGTGCTCATATTCCTTGTCCGCAATGCTATCCAATATTTCTTTATCCTTACTCATACAAAATCTGCTATCCTTGCAAATGTCAGTCCGACCTACAAAGATAGCAGATTTTCTTATATTTCTTCTTCCGCAGTGGAGCTAATCACCCTCAAAGAGAACAGGAACAGTCATTCTCACTTTGATTTTTTCTCCATTAAGCTCGGCAGGCGTCCACTTAGGAGACCTTGAAACAGCCTTCACCGCAGCGTCATTCAGTTCAGAGTTCGATCCGAAGACTGCACGGATGTCAACAACAGATCCGTCTTCAGTAACCACAAACTCTACAAGCACAATCTTGGCAACGCCGGAAGTAGCGAAAGAACGTGGGGTCACAATCTGAGAATTCACCCAGAGCGCAAAGTCATGGATTGAACCTCCGTTGAAAGTAGGATTAACAACCTTGCCAGCGACAGCAGCATTCTCGTTCTTGTTGCGTCTGTTATTACGCTGGGCACAAAGAGACTCTGACGACAACAACATCATCACCAAAGCCAGAACGGTGAATATCCTTTTCATAATCAATAAGTTTTAGTTCAGACAAATATAATTAATTAGTATGAGTTTTTCTACATTTGCAGTAGTACTTTTCTTCCGTATTCTCGTCTTATATGAGAAAATTGAACAAATATGAAAGAACTAAACATCAAGAAAATATCCATTTTCACCCTTCTGGCTGTGCTTCTGCTCTTTCCTATTGAAATTCAAGCACAGCAATCGTATAACATCCGAAGTGCAATGGAGGAAATCAAGGAGAAGTACAACGTTCATTTCATATACGATTCTTCCCTCGAAACAAGGCTTTCCAAAACCATCCAGCAACCAAAGCTAGGCAACAAGCTCGAGCACTCCTTAGAATATATATTCAAAGAATCTGGCATAAACTGGGAAAGACGAGGAAAAGAATATATCGTATTAACTCTTCCCGAAGCCAGACGCATCGTCGAGCTGGAGCAGGAGCCGATGCAAGACACATTGAGCGCCTCTGTCATAACTTCAGACAAATACCTTCAGAAACTGCGTAGCACCTCAACCGGAATAGAAAAAATAGACGGCACTGCATTCAACAAGGGTTTTGCAGTCCTGAGTTCTCCGGACGTCATCAAGACAATCCAGGCTCTTCCGGGCGTAGCCAGCGGAACAGAACTGCTTTCCGGGCTGTACGTCCACGGCGGCACCGGCTATGACAACCTATATCTTCTCGACGGAGTACCTCTCTACCAGGTCAATCACCTTGCTGGTCTGTTCTCGTCATTTAACACCGACGTCATTGACAACGTGGATTTTTACAAAAGCGGCTTCCCAGCGAGATTTGGAGGAAGGATGTCGTCCATCGTTGATGCAACCACCAAAGACGGAGACATGAAGGATTATCACGGCACGTTCTCCATCGGTCTGCTGGACGGCCGTGTGCAGTTCGAGGGTCCGATCATCAGGAACAAGACATCTTTCAATGTCGCAATGCGCCGCAGCTGGATCGATGTGTTTTCCACTCCGGTCCTCGCAATTGTCAACAGCACAATGGATGACAACACCAACCTACACTATTCTCTGGTCGACTTCAATGCCAAGATCACTCATCTTTTCTCGCCTCAAAACAAGCTGACAGTCAGTGCCTACCATGGACGCGACAGGTTGACGTTCGGCTATGACTACGTGGGACAATATGAAGACGGTAAACTCATTCCTGGCGGAGAAAAACTCACAGACAGCGACGGACTCGGTCTTGACTGGGGCAACACCCTCACATCAATCAGATGGGAAAACAAGATTTCCGATGTCCTGAGCTCCGATATAAAAGCATACTACAGCAGATATGCAAGCGGCTCAGACTATTTCTCCTATTGGTGGGAGCATGAAGGAGAAGGAGTCTTTAATAAAGAAGGCTATATTGAGCACGGCGGATCCCGAATCCACGACATCGCTGCAAAGGCCGACTTCAAATGGTCTCCTTCGACCAAGCACGAGGTCCGCTTCGGAACTTCGTATGAATGCCACATCTTCAAGGGATTCCGCTCTCATGAGGAATTTATATCTCTGTCGGCAAATGAAAACAAGACCTTGACATCAGAAGGAGACACCGAGTCAAACGGTCACGAAATGGGCGTATATATGGAAGATGATATTTCAGTGGCGCAGTGGCTGAAGGCCGGGGTGGGACTGAGGTATGTGATGTTTGCTGTACAAGGCAAGACATATCATAGATTGGAGCCACGTGCAGCTCTGAATTTCATCCTCCACAAGAACGTATCCATGAAGTTGTCATATACTGAGATGAACCAGTATATCCATAATATTTCGACCAGCAATCTGGATCTACCGACCAATATGTGGATGCCGTCTACAGCCAAAGTCGCTCCGATGCACTCCCGCCAGATTGCTGCAGGCGTATACTCACTCCTTCCGGAAGGCTTCATATTCGATATCGAGGGATATTTCAAGACCATGGAGCATCTGAGGGAATACAATGGTTACTCGATGCTCCACCCACCTCTCGAAGAATGGGAAAACGAATATCCTGAAGGTCAAGGACTCTCATATGGCGCAGAGCTCACCCTCGGATACAATACCGAAAAACTAAATATCTCAGCCGCCTACACACTTTCATGGACAAAAAGAAAGTTTGAGGACATTTATCCCGACTGGTATCTCAACTGGAACGACAATCGTCACAAGTTGACCCTGTCTGCAGTATGGAAGATTTCCGACAAAATCGACTTGTATTCAGCATGGAACTACAAAAGCGGAAACCATATCAGCGTGGATGCATACGAGAACGACTTCAACCATGTCATATCAGATGCATTCCCGTTCAAGGGATTTGGTTCCCTTGTCAGCACGCCGTACAATCTGGTCCTGCCTTCATACCACCGTCTCGACTTAGGAGCTAACTTCAGAAAGACAACTAAAAGAGGCAACGAGAGCATCTGGAACGTCAGCGTCTATAATGCATATTGCAGGATAAACCCGATGTTTGCAGACATAAAAACAGACGAAAATGGCGACACCTATGGAGTTGCAACCGGCATGATTCCGATTATCCCCTCATTCAGCTACACACTTAAATTCTAAAACAATGAGAAAGACCCTATATATTATATTTGCAATTATCACCTTGGCTTCATGCGACATACGTTTTGAACTGAACCTTCCCAAGGAGGACTCAAAAATATATGCTTTTTGCGCGCCTGGAGCAAGGGATACTACAGCCATCATAGTAGAACTTGCGAGATTTGTTGGAGACAGCATCTCCTTTGATTTGTCAAAGGTTGAGATAGACCTACGTGTCAACGGAGAGAGCCAAGAGGTTCAGTTCCAGCCGAAATACACATTTCCATACGGGGCATCCTACCATAGCGTTCCAGAAGAAGCATTTTACTTCACTAGAAAACTACAGTCGGACGATGAAGTTTCGCTGACGGTTTCATATCATGGCCTTGAGAGCGTCTCCGCAGTCACAAATATACCTCAGCAGCCAGAAGATGCCACATTTAGAATTGAAACAGGCGATGATTCTGCAGCAAATTTCATCCTTGAGTATTCTGACCAATCAGAGGAAACATATTACGCCGCCATTTTCCGCGAGAAATTGCACGAATTCAAGGTTTGGGGATATATTGAAGAGAATGGAGAGGTGATAACCGACACAACTGATTACACCTCGTGGCAGCCTCACCACATCAATCATGAATTAGACACTTTTCAAGAGTCAGATTTCAATTTTGAAGCATATAACAACCAAACGGGTGTGCTTTTCTGGAAAAATTCAGATGCTATTGACAATGGCGAGAAAAAGATGGTGTACTTTAGCACATACATATTGAAAGATGTGGAGGAGTGGTATAACGAACTCAACTATAAGTACCTGGATTTCTCGTACGAGGCCACGATTTATCGCATTACTGAAGACCTCTACAGATTCTATCTCACAAATCTTATGTCAAAAGAAAACAGCCTGTCATATTTAGGGCTGTCCCGAAACAATGCCACATACACAAACATCAACAATGGCTTCGGCGTATTAGGAGGAATGGCCGGTCATACAATGATGTATGACACGACCATCTCCGATAAAGAAAACTATCTTCCTGAAGTCTATTAATGCAAAGCCACAGTAAGCATTGCCATTACGATAGACACCATACTCATAAGCTTGATGAGGATATTGAGTGACGGGCCGGATGTATCCTTGAATGGGTCACCGACTGTATCTCCTGTGACTGTTGCCTTGTGGGCCTCTGAATTCTTTCCACCGAGGTGACCTTCCTCAACATATTTCTTTGCGTTGTCCCAAGCTCCACCTGAGTTCGACATGAACACTGCGAGAACGAAGCCAGAGCCAAGACCACCGATGAGAAGTCCCATCACACCTGCAGGACCTAGGATAAGGCCTACGAGCACAGGAACGATGATTGCGATGAGTGAAGGAAGAAGCATTTCCTTCTGAGCGCCCTTTGTTGAGATCTCCACGCAACGTGCATAATCCGGAGTCGCCTCCTTGGTGAGGATACCCTTGATCTCACGGAACTGACGGCGAACCTCTGTAACCATGCTCTGAGCCGCACGACCCACCGCATTCATTGTAAGACCACAGAAGAGGAATGACATCATCGCGCCGATGAATACACCCACAAGCACTACCGGATTCATAAGATCCACATGATAGTAGGCCATGATATCAGGAATTGTAGCCTGAGCCGCATCGATAAGCTCTCCGGACACATTCACGATCTGCTTTCCGAGATGAGTCATACCGATCTTGATTTCCTCGATATATGAAGCAAGAAGGGCAAGACCTGTGAGGGCAGCAGAACCGATCGCAAAGCCCTTTCCTGTTGCAGCAGTTGTGTTTCCAAGTGCATCAAGAACGTCTGTACGCTTGCGAACCTCAGGATCAAGTTCACTCATCTGGGCATTACCACCGGCATTGTCGGCGATAGGGCCATAAGCGTCTGTCGCGAGGGTAATTCCGAGAGTCGAAAGCATACCCACAGCAGCGATACCGATACCGTAAAGACCAGTCGAGAGGCTGTCAGCCGAGAACGAGAGGTCGAATCCATTTGCACAGAGATATGCAAGGAGGATAGCCACAGCGATGGTAATCACTGGAATAGCTGTCGAAAGCATACCGAGACCAACACCTGAGATGATCACTGTTGCAGGACCTGTTTCAGCAGACTCTGCAAGTTTCTGAGTCGGACGATATGAATGTGATGTATAATATTCAGTTGCCTGGCCGATGATCACACCTGCAGCAAGACCCACAACTACAGAAAGTGAGAAGCCCCACCAGTTCTCCATTCCGAGAAGGTACATGATACCGAATGTCGCAGCAGCGATAAGAACCGAACTGAGATTTGTTCCGCGTCCAAGTGACTTGAGAAGCTGATCCATGCCGGCACCTTCCTTAGTGCGAACAACATATATACCGAGAATGGAAAGGACAACACCCACAGCAGCGATGATCATAGGAGCAAGAATAGCCTTCATCTGAGCATCAACACCGACAGCTGAATACGCGGCAGCTCCGAGGGCCATTGTAGCAAGGATGGAACCGCAATATGACTCATAAAGGTCAGCACCCATACCAGCCACGTCACCTACGTTATCTCCTACGTTGTCAGCGATTGTAGCAGGGTTACGAGGGTCATCCTCAGGGATACCAGCCTCTACCTTACCAACAAGGTCAGCACCTACGTCTGCAGCCTTTGTATAGATACCTCCACCGACACGAGCAAAGAGAGCCTGTGTCGAAGCACCCATACCGAACGTCAACATTGTTGTAGTGATGAATACAAGTTTCTGCGCACCTTCGATATCCACGAAGTGGTTAAGAATAACCCACCAGATTGCAATATCCAAAAGACCGAGACCAACAACAGTGAGACCCATTACGGCACCGCTTCGGAAAGCCACCTTCAAACCAGAGTTAAGCGATCTCTGAGCTGCATTTGCCGTTCTTGCAGATGCATATGTAGCAGTCTTCATGCCCACAAAGCCAGCCAAACCCGAGAAGAAACCTCCAGTAAGGAATGCGAAAGGCACCCAGCTGTTCTGAACTCCAAGGTAAGCCAATAAAGCAAAAAGAGCAGCAAGTACAACAAAGACGATCACAACGACTTTGTACTGCTGTCTCAAATAAGCCATAGCTCCCTCTCTTACGAATTTAGCGATCTCCTTCATTGTCGCTGTTCCTTCGCTCTCCTTCATCATCTGACGGAAAAACAGGTAGGCAAATGATAATGCCACCACTGCCGCCACCGGCACAAGATAGAATAGGTTATTCATAACTTTTTATAAAATTAGTGTTATTTCTTATGTCATCTGACCATGTCAGCACAACAAAATTATTTATTATTTGTAAATAAACAATAGCCAAAATCATCATTTTAACACACTCAGAGCAAGATTTTTTAAAATTGTTAATTTCTATGGAACAACCTATCTTCTTTTTTACTAACTTTGCTAAACTCCGGAAAATGGTTCGGCAGGCAATCATGTGATTTCCTGCCGAATTTTGTTTTTATCGATCTTAGACATACAAAAAAAGCGGAACAGAAGTTCTGTCCGAATCTTCCGTTCCGCCTGTATCTAAAATTCTTCCTAACCGAAATTATGGAAGAGTTACCTCAAGCATAGCGCTACCACGTGCTGGAACTGCTCCAAAGACACCCCAGCCATTCCAAACCAAGGATGAAACGTAAATCTTTCCAGTTGAAGAAACATAATCTGCTACAGACTCACGAGGGTATGCAAGATACCATGTAACAGACTCTGCGGCTACCTCAGTGTGACAAAGCACCTCAGCAGTGCTGAATGACATGCCTGACAGATTACCGGCAGCATCAATTGCACCCTTGTGCTCTGCCCAATATGTATTTGTACCTGTTGTTGTCCATCCCCACCATACTGAATTCTCACCGTCACCATCACAGAAGCTGACATCAAGGTAGTTAGCCTCGAGCGGAGCACCCTGTGCTGTTGTTAAACGAACATAAAGATACTTACTATCACCGAAAGCTCTGATCTCCTTCATCTTGAAATCCTCTGAAGTCTCGTCGTTTTCAGCAACACTTGCAGATGCCCAGTCAAGCTTAGGAAGATCTTTAGCCTCAAGCTCATCTTCTACACCCTCTACATGAAAAAGCTTTACCTTAAGCATTGATGAACCCCTTGAAGGAAGAGCACCAACCTGGTTCCAACCCTCATCAAGCAACACACCAAAGTAAACAAAACCTTTATCATTTGCATATGCTTCAGCAGTGGCGCGTGGGATTGCATAAGTCCAAATAATCTCAGTATCTGTTGCAGTAGTGATAGTTTCCACCTCAGCACCATTAACTTTAAGAGCCAGTTCATTTCCACCGGCAAAGACTCCAGTGTGCTCTTTCTTAAGAGCCTTTGTACCCTTTGTTGTCCAGAAATCCCAATAGGTCTCGGTACCTGCTGGATCACCATCGAACAAGAATACGCTCATTGCTGGACTTGCAAGAGCAGCAAATGCATCCTTGACACATTTAACTCTTACGTTCATAAACTGTTCTGAAACGAGAACATTAAGCTCAGTCAATGCAACATTTGTTGTCTCTCCTTCTGAGAGAGTATATGTGACAACATCCTCACTTGTCCAATCTACATCCTTCAACTCCTCTTTCTCAGAAGGAAGAACATAATCAGGTACGATCAAAGTTGCATAAGGAATAACTGTTGCTCTTGGGAACTCATCGTAGTTAGCCTTCATTGTCTTGCCAGTCAAGAGTTCAAACTCCTTGTCTTCTGCATTGAAACCAACGATATCAATTGTGCTGGCTTCCCAAAGATTAGATGGATAAGGAAGATACACCTGTGCAATACCATCAACTACAGCGACCTTACGAATGAACTTAGAACCACCCTCAGGTGCACTCTTAGAGCCATAAGTCCAAAGACCCTCTAATGTGTAAGGCTCAAAAATACCGCTGAGTTTCAGCGCCTCATTTGCAATAGTAATCTCAACAGCAGCATAATCCTCAAGATTTGAGAAAGTAAGTAGCGCCGCACCGGTCATATGCTTGAAGCTGTACATGCCATCACCTGCTGTATAAGATCCCATAGGGAGATCAGCAGAGAATGTTGCAGTCAAATCCTTGTATTCAGGGATGTTGAATTCGTAGCTATCCCACTCAGCACCTTCAATGCAAGCGTGCAAATCATCTGCTGGATAGAAAGCCTTGCCAGTAAGTTCGACACCAGCAGGAACTTCTCCTGAAAACTCTACGGTAGCACCCGATTCCTGTGCTGTCAAAGTATAGAAAACCTTATCATCACCGAGTACAGAAACCTTATCTCCCTTTGTCCAAGAAAAAGCACCTGTCTCAGAATAAGTTGTCTTTGTCATCTCATCAACACTGGCAGTGATTGTAACCTTCTTCATTCCTGCCTGTGCAAAATTATCATTAACAGTCTCCTTTGCGCATGAAACTGCAAGAAGAGCAGCAACGGCGGCCGCTAAAAGCACTAAAATCTTCTTCATAATAAATCCTCCCATTAACTCCAAGCTTCAAATTCTTCACCGACTGTCAGATCCTCTCCTGAAACGGCAAGGATAGTTCCTTCAGAGTAGAGAGAAATCATCTCCAGCTCTGGTTTAATGTAATTGTTGGTCATAATTTTGTGTTATTAATTGTTGATTATTTACAGTTACTTACGATTTAACGCGAATTCTACAAATTTAGTTACTTATAAGCAGAAAAACAAGCAGTTATATTACACAATAAATCCGGAGCTCAAATTGAGTTCCGGATTTTTATTGTGTGCAGCGCATGCGCTGCTGACATTCTGATTACTCAGCTGCTGGAGTCTCAACTGCTGGCGCAGCCTCAACTGCCTTCTTCGAGCTACGACGAGTAGTCTTCTTTGCTGCCTTCTTAGGAGCTGCTGCGAGAGCTGCCTCATTGAAGTCAACGAGCTCGATGAGAGCCATATCAGCTCCGTCACCCTGACGGAAACCAGTCTTGAGAACGCGAGTGTATCCACCTGGACGATCAGCGATCTTAGGAGCAACTGTGCGGAAGAGCTCAGTTACGGCCTCCTTGTTCTTGAGGTAGCTGAATACAACACGACGTGAGTGAGTAGTATCCTCTTTGCACTTTGTGATAAGAGGTTCTACATACATCTTAAGTGCCTTAGCCTTAGCTACAGTTGTCTCGATTCTCTTGTTGAGAATGAGTGAAGTAGCCATGTTAGCGAGGAGAGCCTTACGGTGTCCGCTCTTGCGACCAAGGTGATTGATTGCTTTATTGTGCCTCATATTACTTAAACGGTCTTTTTCTTTGGTTCAATATTATACTTGGTGACATCCATTCCAAATGAGAGCTTCATCTTCTCTACAAGGAGATCGATCTCGTTGAGTGACTTCCTACCGAAGTTTCTGAACTTCATGAGCTCAGCACGTGAGTAAGAAACAAGGTCAGCGAATGTGTCGATGTCTGCAGCCTTCAAACAGTTGTATGCTCTAACTGAGAGACCCAT
Source organism: Candidatus Cryptobacteroides sp. (assembly GCA_045612265.1). GTDB lineage: Bacteria > Bacteroidota > Bacteroidia > Bacteroidales > UBA932 > Cryptobacteroides. Next base: position 483 of record JAZKYT010000001.1, on the reverse strand, counting down.
GTCTGAAAGTTTTGTGAGAAGGAGGTGTCTCATGTGGAGTGACTCCTCATCAAGCTCCTTTGACTCTGCCTCAACAGTGCTCTCGAGTGAAAGCTTTCTGTCGTCAGTGAACAACTTGAAGTGGTAGATGAGGATGTTTGCAGCCTCCTGAAGAGCTACGTTAGGAGTGATTGAACCATCAGTTACAATCTCCAGGTTGAGCTTTTCGTAGTCGGTCTTCTGCTCTACACGCCAGTTCTCTACAGTCCAGTTTACATTCTTGATAGGAGTGTAGATAGCATCCACCGGAATAGTTCCGATTGGAGCATCTACATCTCTGTTCTCGTCAGCTGGAACGAAGCCGCGGCCCTTTCCAACTGTGAGAGTGATTTCAAGTTTTACAGCTGGCTCAAGAGAGCAGATGTGCAGTTCAGGGTTAAGCACCGTGAAAGAAGACAATCCCTTAGAAATCTCCTCTGCGGTAAACTCCTGCTTGCCGCTGAT